>NZ_JACVUW010000014.1:0-107457 GCF_016625265.1 Bacillus sp. S71
CACCGCCCTTTCACGGCGGTAACACGGGTTCGAATCCCGTACGGGTCATACTAAAAGAGATAGCATAAACTGCTATCTCTTTTTTGTTGTGTATAGACATAGAAGAAGCTATGACAGATTATAAATAATAAGTTTAAAATAGGATTACCTTTTCTCATGCATAAGAAGAGATAATCCTATTTTTTGAACATGTTTTAACTCTCTATTGAATGTCCATCTTGTTTAATAACAGCATGATTATATGCGAAGTGAAGAGTTTTGTATCCTAAAAGTGCAATAGTGAAGGCAAGGCCTCCTGCTATAATAGCCACACTAAATCCTGCTCGAGCTCCAAAATTATCAATAACTAAACCAGCTATCGCTGATCCTAGGGAGACTCCAATTCCAAGTCCTGTAATTGCCCAAGTCATTCCTTCTGTTATTTTTGATTCAGGTACGATTCTTTCCACAAGCCCCATAGTAATAATCATAGTAGGAGCGACAGATAGTCCTGCAAAGAAGACAATAACTATTAGCCAAGCAATAGTATTTACGAAAAATAGTGGCAGCATTGTTATCATGGAAAGTGTGACTGCTATTAGAAATTGATTATAGGGTGGAGCATTGAGTTTAAGAGTACCGAAAATAAGGCCTGCCAGGCATGAACCGATTGCATAGACAGAAAGTACAAAGCTAGCAGCTACTGCGTTTCCTTGATGTTCAGCAAAAGCTACACTAACGACATCTATTGTGCCAAAGATAGTACCTATAGCAATGAGTGTGAATACTAGTACTCGCAAAGAACCAATTTTAAATACTGTTCCTTTGTTTGTAATGTCGCCAGGGTGTACAGGTGGTTCTGTGCTTTTTTGTAGGATGAATAGGCATACCCCAATTGTAAGAAAAACAGATGATAAAAGTGGCCCTGCTTCTGGGAAGAACATAACACTTAAACTGACAGATAATACAGGACCAATTATGAAGCAAATTTCGTCGACGACCGATTCAAAGGAAAATGCTGTATGCAATTTATGGGATCCACGGTATAGTTTAGTCCAACGTGCACGTACCATAGCTGACATATTTGGCATACAACCTGCACATAAGGCGGATAGAAATAGCGTCCAATAAGGAGCTTCATATTTCGTACATAGAAGTAAGAGGATCGTAAAGAAAACACTGATACCTGTAGTCGGAAGAAGTATGCGAGATTGCCCTAATTGATCGGCCATCCGAGAAATATGAGGAGCTAGTAAAGCAGATGATAATGTAAAGGTGGCTGCAACAGCTCCAGCAAGCCAATAGTCACCACGTAACTGAGATAACATTGTAACAATACCAATGCCCATCATTGATATGGGCATCCGAGCTATAAACCCTGCTAAAGAGAATCCTTTTGTACCAGGAGCACTGAAAATCTCACGGTAGGAATTAAACATAATAATCACCAAAGTATTTGACGTTTGCATATACATTCTTCATTCTTTTAAATCCTCCTCTGTTTCATTAATACCTTCTATAAAAAGGGACATTGAGTCAATGTAGGATATAGGTAAGAAGTTATATTATCTTGTAAGCTAGAAATAATTTACATACGCACCGTATGTAAATATCATATTGACATACGGTGCGTATGTCAATTGAAATGTTTTATCTCTGGATAGAGAGCCGATGTTTAAAGGAGTTATTCTTTTATATAGAGAACGATACTATAGTGCAATTCATTTTGAATAAAGAGAATGAATAGAAGTAGGAGGAAAAGATGATTAAAAAAACGAGAGCAGAAATGATTACTGAAACACGTGCTAAATTGCTGAGTGCAGCAAGAGAGGCCTTTGGTACAGTTGGATATGTAAATACGTCTATGGATGATTTTACAGCATCTGTCGGTTTAACACGTGGTGCAATTTATCATCATTTTGGTGATAAAAAAGGATTGTTAGAAGCAGTTGTAAAAGAAATTGATATCGAAATGGATAATAAATTAGGGAAAGTATCAGATGAAGCGGAAGGAAAATGGGAAGGGTTTGTTGGACGTTGTCGTGCGTATTTAACGATGGCACTTAATCCAGAAATTCAGCGAATTGTATTTCGTGATGCACCAGCAGTATTAGGAAATAGTTATTATCAATCATCGCATTCGCAATGTTTAACGACGATGGCGGAGATGCTTCAGCAATTAATGAAAGACTGTATTATTGAAAAGACGGACTGCGAAGCTTTAGCAAGATTCATAAATGGTGGACTAGTGGACCTTGCTTGTTGGATTGCGAATTCTGAAGATGCAGAAGCACATTTGTCTAAAGCTTTGCATAGCCTATCACTTATATTGAATGGTTTATTATTAGAAAAGAATGCATGATTTTGAATAATATCTTTTTATTAATATACGGTAATAGTTAAAAGGGAGGTGGTAAAGTATATGCTAATTCATTTATGTCACCGTAGTCTATATAGGCCAACTGACGTCCAGCGTATAAGGAGATAATGTGTTAGTTTGATTATAGAAATTGAATTTAGTTATAGGGAATAATCAAATCACATTCTTTTTATTCACAATCTAAAGAAAACGCCTCCATTGAAATTGATTCCACACCTATTCTAATAACTTTACACTCTATGTGAAAAAGTTCACAAATAGGTCATAATTTGTGAACTTTTTCACAATAATACGTGCTACAATATGAATGTAAAGAAGTTAAACAACATTAAATTAGTATTTTAATTAATTACTTAAACAATCATAAAAAATAGATGTGAACAATAGAGAGGGGAAATTACCATGAAAAAAGGTATCAATCGTGTAGTATTAGTAGGAACAGGAGCTGTAGGTTGTAGTTACGCTTACTCAATGATCAACCAAGGTGTAGCTGAAGAGTTCGTATTAGTAGATGTTAATGAAGCAAAAGCAGAAGGGGAAGCAATGGACTTAAGCCATGCGGTACCATTCTCTCCATCACCAACAAAAGTTTGGAGCGGTAGCTATGCAGATTGTAAAGATGCAGATTTAGTAGTTATCACTGCTGGATTACCACAAAAGCCAGGTGAAACTCGTTTAGACTTAGTTGAGAAAAATACAAAGATCTTTAAACAAATCGTTCGCGGTATTATGGATAGTGGATTCGATGGAATCTTCTTAATCGCAACTAACCCAGTTGACATTTTAACTTACGTAACTTGGAAAGAATCTGGTTTACCAAAAGAGCGCGTAATCGGTTCTGGTACTACTTTAGACTCTGCTCGTTTCCGTTACATGTTAGGTGACTACTTAGATGTAGATCCACGTAACGTTCATGCTTACATCGTTGGTGAACACGGTGACACTGAACTTCCAGTATGGAGCCACGCTACTATCGGTGTACAAAAACTAGAAACAATCTTAGCTAACAACGAACAGTACAATCAAGAAGACTTAGATAAAATCTTCGAAAACGTACGTGATGCAGCTTACCATATTATCGAGCGTAAAGGTGCAACTTACTACGGAATCGGTATGTCACTACTTCGTGTAACTAAAGCAATCTTAAACAACGAGAACAGCGTATTAACTGTATCTGCATACCTTGAAGGTCAATACGGAGAGAAAGATGCTTACGTAGGTGTTCCAGCTGTAATTAACCGCGAAGGTGTACGTGAAATCGTAGAACTTGAGCTAAATGAAGATGAAAAAGCGAAATTCGCTCATTCTGTAAAAGTATTAAAAGAAACAATGGCACCAGTACTATAATAATTGCTAAATAATTCAGAGGTGGGAAACTGCTTCTTACCTCTGAACTTATATAATTTAATATAAATTCCTTTTCCGGTTTCCCTTGTATATCCCCAATATACCCCTTTTGCTGGATAAGGGTCGTTTATAGAAAAGAGCACTCTACTTTACGTAGAGTGCTCTTTATTATCCCGCATTAACGGGCAGTAAGATCCCCACCTCAAAATGCAGCGAAAGCAAAGAAGTTAGTTTGGTGATCAACTGCCCGTAAAAGCCCGATTGGTGAGGGCTGATAATCAGTAGGGGATGAACACCCCCCACTGATTAAAGTTTCACTTTATCATTTTTTAGGCGTTAATCCCAATTTCTTTAAAATATCTGTCAGTGTACCGCTTTTTGATTTTTCTACAGGTGTTTGTGATTTAGATGCATCTGGCCCTTTTTTCAAGAAGTTCTTTTCAACGAAGCGAATATCTTTTTCGTCGACAATCCCATCTTTATTAAGGTCTCCGTCTTTTACAGTTAGTCCTTTTTTACCATAGTTGCTAGCGATAATTTCAGCATCTTTAATATCGATTACTTTATCAGCATTTACATCGCCGGCAAGGTTTTCGTCAGGTCTTGCATAATAATATTGGCCAAGCAGCTTACCGTCTTTTTCAGTACCAAGTTTCGTTGTTAGGCGGCTTGTTAAATGTCCTGGCACTTCTACATATAGGTTATAGTCGCGTTTATTAACTGGAAGTCCATTTAGTTTGAAGTACCCATATTTATCTAGTGAACCTTCAAACTTATGACGGTAAGAATCAGTTGCGTATACTTTTACGCCAAGCTTTGCATAATCAAACTTTTCATCTAAATATCCACGTTCATTTAAGAATGCACCAGGTTTAATATTTCCTTCTACTAGTGAATTTAAGGACATAACTGAGAATGTTTGATCTTGAAGTACACGCATTCTATTTGGTTCTGATTCACCTTGTTTCCAGTAAACAAAAATTGGTGACTCTAATTGAGCGTTTGCTTCATAAAATTCATCATTTTCTACTTTGAAAGTTACATCAATGAACGGGAAATCACCATCTAATCCAGCAAAGTTTTTGTCATCGATAGTGCCGCCAACTGTAACCGAACCTGCCTCTAGTTTCGGTTCATTTACTTTTGCGGTTACTCCTTTTTCGGAAAGTAGCTTTTCAAAAGCAGGATTAAATTTTGCATTTGCAAATTTGAAGTTCTTCTCTAGGAAGTTTACATTAAATTGCCCAGCAACAAATTGTTTTACGTGTTTTGCGTTTAGTGTTACTGTGAACTCGTCATTTTTATATAATTCTTTTTTATCGTAACTAGCTTTCGCATATTGAGCACCTTGTGGGATAAACCAGTAGTTATTTACACCGCTTGGATAGTCAGCTCCTGCAGTTGCATAATCGAAAATATATACGCCTGTGTTCATTGGACCTTCCGTTCTGAAGGAGTCAGGTGTAATGCCAACTTTAAAGTCGCCATTTGCATTAATCGGTAAAAACTTATGCAAGTATGGAGAATAGTCATAGTACATAACGCCATTCGCTTCTTGCGTAATGTTTAATCCTTTTCCTTTTAAGTAGTCAACGTTTGAATCGTATACATTTCCTTTAATCCATAGTGCTTTTTTGCCATCTTCTACTGTATAATTTTCTTCATTTAACTCGTAAATACCAGGTTTTAATCCAGTTAGTTTCACTTCTGGTGGGGTATTATCAATTACAACATAATCACCTTTTACACGTGCTTTCCCAGCCTTATCATAACCGACAAACTCAATTGTGTAGTCTCCTTCTGGTAAGTTGATTTTCTCATCACCAATTGGTTTTGCAGGATCATTTGTAAAAGGATACACTTTTCCATTAAAGAATGAGTCTAAGTAGTAATACACATCAGTTTTTAGTCCACTTGTGTTTAATGTCCCAATGAAGCCCAGAGCTTTATCTGTTTTGGAATCTTTTACGATAAGATCTAACGTTTCAAGTTCGCTGTTTAATTGGAATGCCCCGTGAACATACGATTCACCGTATGGATTAAATTTAGATGTATCAGTTGAAATTGCTTTTCTTGATAGTATTGCATTTTCAATACCAGGCTCTGATACACGAATAGAGAATGGGATTTGATATGTTTCTTCTTTATTTTTCGTGTTCGTAATATGAATATATCCTTCATATCGGCCTTGTTTTACACCGGCTGGAACATTAATTTTTGCTTCAATTTCACCTGCTTTGCCAGCATCAAGAGTAATTGTTTCTGGAGCAGAGATTTTTACACCGTTTGCGACAGCATCGTTAATAGTAGACGAAGCTGGTGTATAAGAAATTTCTGTTTTAAATTCTTTTTTCTCTTGTTTATTATGATTAGTTACTTTTATATTTCGTTTTTGTTCAAGAGCTTCACCGTCTTTTTGATAAAACTTACCGAATGCAATAGATCCAGTTTCTTCGGGCACTTCAATTACTTCATCATTTACAACAGTTTGTGTCGTATCTAATACTTTAAAGCTTGTTTCTGTACGAACGGCGTTGTAAGCATCTACTCGCCCAGCTCCAACTTCATACACCGAATATTTTTCTTTTAAATCATCAGCTGTGTTCATAAGAGACGCTTTTACATCGAACGGAGAGTAGTCTGGGTGTTCTTGTAAAATTAGAGCAGCAACGCCAGCAATATGAGGGGAAGCCATAGATGTTCCTTGCATACGCTCATAGGAAACAGCGTAGTTTTCACCCTCTTGCGGGTCGTTAATATATTCAGGAACTGTTGAAAGGACAGCGACACCAGGCGCTGTAATATCAGGCTTAATATCATCATTTGCTGTAACAGGACCGCGTGAGCTAAAGTCTGCAAGATGATCGCCTTCTGTTTGAATGTAATTAATTTCATCGAAAGTTAAGGATGTGCTACCTTGTTCAATTTGAGTTTTTAGTTTTTCACCGTCTTCTTTCGTTAGGCGGAATGTTGGAATGTATTTTGTGCTTTCACCAACGTAGAAAGGAATTTCTCCATCCACGTTGTTATAAATAATAACGGCCTTTGCACCTGCTTGTTTTGCGTTAGCAATTTTTTCATCAAATGAGGTTGTACCACGTGCAACGAGAGCGATTTTTCCTTTCACATCTTTTTTACTAAACTCGTCAGGCGTACCGATTCCTACAGATTCAATAGGTAAAGTTTGTCCCTTGAAATCTTCTATTTTATCAGTGAAGTTTTTGCCGAACAAAATTAGGTTAGGGAATTGTAATTGTCCAGCATGACCTGATAGTTTCGGTAAGGAAATAGAGCTATCACTGGCTCCAACCGTAATAGCAAATGGCGAAGCACCTGGTGATCCGAGTGTTGATGGAGTCGGTCCAGAGTTACCAGCAGCAACGACTGTAACAACGCCTGAAAGCATCGCGTTATTAACAGCGATAGATGTTGGATCAAGAGGATTGTTGCTATCATCACCTAACGATAAGTTAATAACGTTCATACCGTCAGAAATAGATTTATCAATTGCAGCGATAATACCTGAACTATCTCCACTTCCGTATGGACCGAGTACACGATAGTTATACAGTTCAATGTCAGGTGCAACACCTTTTACTGCTGAATCAGATTGGTTCTTCTTTTGAGCAGAAACGATACCTGCTACGTGAGTGCCGTGGGCTGTGTAGAAGGCAGAACCACGGTTATCAAATTCAGGAGCACCAGATTGTTGCCATTCTGAATAAGTAGTTTCCATTGGATCTGCATCATTATTAATAAAGTCCCAACCCTTTACTGAATTTGGATCTACTTTGCTAGAGTCCTCGCCAGGTTTTGCGCGATAGCCTTTATATACGTCTTTTAAGTCAGGATGATTGTAATCAATACCTGTATCTAATACGCCAACTTTAATTCCTTTTCCAGTAATGCCCTCACTATGTAACTTATCTACTCCAATTTGCGGGATGCTATCTGTTAGTTTTTGAGGTGCTTTTTGCTCAGCTTGTTTTGGTAAATTTAATTTCACTTCGTAATCTTTCCAAATACGTTTTACAACACCAATTCGTAACAACTCTTCAACTGTATTTGCTGGTAATGTCATCGCAACACCATTTATCGCATGCTTATAAGAACGTTTAATTTGTACAGATTGGAAGTTTCCTGATTTTACTGATGGGCTGAATTGATAAAGACGTTTTAGTCCTTTTTCGAATTCTTCATGTTCTTGATCAATACGTGCTTTTATATTTTCTGGAGCAGCTTGTAATCCTTTTTCTTTTTGTTTTAATTCATTAATCTTTACTGGAGCAGTTTGAAATTCTACAATGATATTTACAGGCTCAGAACTACTCGTATTAATATCTGGTGAAATTGTAAAACCAGGGTTGGCATCTACCGTTTGTAATGCTAGGCGTTGTTCTTTAGAAAGCTTCGATAATATAGAATGAGCATTTGAAGATTCAATTTGGTTAATAGGACTTTCAGCAAGTACATTGAACGGAATGGCAGTTGAAAACAGAACGCCAGCCGTTACAATTCCAGTAACAAAACGGTTTTTCTTTTTCATTTATAGGCCTCCGGTAATATATATTTTTAAAAATTATTTCTCCACACCTGCTGTTTGCTCAGCATGGAATGTCCAGTTTAGCTGCAGGGAATCACCTTGAAATTTATTTTGATCTTGGTCGTTATCTTCAAATGAGAAGAGGACATGTAAGTAATCTGTTTCACCAGATTTAATACCATCTATTAAGTTATGACGTTCTAGAGACGTAGCGACATCTTCAGGTTTCATAGTTTTTAATTGTGATAGTTTTGTTTCCCACAAAATCTCATGATCATCGTTTGGATTAGATGGCTGTCCATCATTCACTAGAAACTTGACGATAATGTGATCACCTAAATCTTCACCGACATTATTTTGCGTTGCATCTGTAACTTCATATGATGTTTCAAGTGCTACTTTTGCAATATCCAATGTACCTTTATTTTCAAGCTTGAAGTTCCTTTCAATAAAATCACCTGGTTTTAAATCTTTCACATTAACGATTACACTTGGATTAATAGAAAGATCTAGTGTTCCAGCTTGAAATGAGTTACTCGATGTTTCTGAATCACTGAAATAGGCGAATACACCTCCGAATGTAAGGGATAAACCAAGTGAAGCGGTGACAACTCCCATTCCTACTTTTTGTTTTAATGACATAAGAAAGCCCCCTAGTTAAATTTTTATAGCAATCGTTCGCAACAAGGATAAATAAGTAAACATAGTAGTCCGCTATGAATTATAGTTACGAAAGATCATAGTTCTTTATTGAGAACAAGTATATGCTTATGAATTTCACGTTTCAATAAAAATATGACAAAAAATGTTGAGAAACATTTTTTTATTACAGATTATTTTGTTTTGATTTTGAGTGGAAAATAGCATGAAAAATAGTATAAACCTAATAAAATAAAGGTTGAGAAAAAAATAATAGGCGTAAATATAGAAGTAGAATGAAGCGTTTACAATGAATATTCGTCAAAATTCGATATTTTACACAGAAATGTGAAGAAAAACTAACATTTTTAAGAAAAAAACGAATGTTTTTTATAAATTAACAAGGATATTGCAGTTTTTCGCAGAAATAGTTAAAGTATAAAAAATTCTGTCATCTAAGTGAGGTGAGCATATTGAGTGTAATAAATTGTGAAGAAGTGAAACGAGATGAGTTTCATACAGAAAAGTACTATGAAAGTTATAATATCTTTGGCGCGCATGTTGTGACGGAAGATGAGATTCAAGGGGTACGATTTACAGTGTGGGCTCCTCATGCGAAAGCAATGAGTGTTGTTGGGGATTTTAATGAGTGGGATTATGAGCAACATAAGATGCTACAAGTGACAGAAGAAGGCATTTGGTCCTTATTTATACCGCATATTGAAGAAGGAGAAATATATAAATATGCGATCGAAACGTTGGCTGGTGACGTCATTTTAAAGGCAGATCCGTATGCTGTATATGCAGAAGTAAGACCGAATACGGCATCTGTAGTTTTTGATATAAAAGGATATGAATGGAATGATAAAAACTGGAATCGTAAGAAAAAGAAAAAATCGATTTATAAAGAAGCGATGACAGTTTATGAATTACATTTTGGTTCTTGGAAAAAGAAAGAAGATGGAACGCTGTACTCTTACAGGGAAATGGTTGAAGAGCTCATCCCGTATGTGGTGGAACATCAATTTACACATATTGAAATTATGCCGCTTGTTGAGCATCCATATGATCGTTCTTGGGGATACCAAGGAACGGGATATTATGCAGCGACGAGTAGATTTGGTACGCCGCATGATTTAATGCATTTTGTCGACGAATGTCATAAATATGGAATCGGTGTCATTTTAGATTGGGTGCCGGGGCATTTTTGTAAAGATGCTCACGGTTTATATTTGTTTGATGGTACACCGACCTATGAATATAAAGATAAAGATGTACAAGAAAATCCAGTATGGGGAACTGTCAATTTTGATTTAGGAAAGAGAGAGGTACGTAATTTCTTAATTTCAAATGCGTTATTTTGGATGAGATATTTCCATATTGATGGTTTCAGAGTTGATGCAGTTGCGAACATGTTGTACTGGAATAAAGAAGGACAAGAGCAAAGTAATGAGCATGCTGTTTCATTTTTAAGGGAGTTAAATGAAGCAGTGTTTGCAGAGGATGAAGATTTTCTTATGACGGCAGAAGATTCAACAGCTTGGCCACTTGTAACAACTCCAACGTATGAAGGTGGGCTTGGATTCAATTACAAATGGAACATGGGCTGGATGAATGACGTGCTGAAATATATGGAGTGTGCGCCTGAATATAGGAAACACATTCATGAGAAAATGACGTTTTCTTTACTATATGCGTACTCTGAAAACTTCATATTACCGCTTTCTCATGATGAAGTCGTTCATGGGAAAAAGTCGTTATTAAATAAAATGCCAGGTGATTACTGGGATAAGTTTGCTCAACTTCGTTTATTATATGGATATTTCTTTACTCACCCAGGAAAGAAGTTACTTTTCATGGGAGGAGAATTCGGACAGTTTGATGAGTGGAAAGACCTCGAAGATTTAGATTGGAATTTACATGATTTTGAAATGCATCGTTATATGCATGATTACTTTAATGAGCTCATAGCATTGTATAAGCGCTCAAAACCACTTTGGCAACTTGACCATTCACCTGAAGGTTTTCAGTGGATTGATGCTAATAATAATGAGCAAAGTATTTTCTCTTTTATTCGCCAAGGGGATAAACAAGAAGATGCGTTAGTTGTCGTATGTAATTTTACGAAAGCTACATATGATAACTATAAAGTAGGTGTACCAGATTTCGAGTATTATAACGAGATTTTAAACAGTGATGCACAGCAATATGGCGGTTCGGGGCAAGTGAATAAGAAACGTCTTAAGACAATTCTAGAACCGTACCATAATCAAGCGGCACATGTAGAGATTACAATTCCACCATTCGGCGTATCCATATTACGACCAGTGAAGACGAGAAAGGGGAGCAAAAAACAAGATGGCTCAAAAACAAAAGTGCGTAGCAATGTTACTAGCAGGGGGAAAAGGTAGTCGTTTAAGTGCATTAACAAAAAATTTAGCCAAGCCAGCTGTTCCATTTGGTGGTAAATATCGCATTATTGATTTTACGCTAAGTAACTGTGCGAATTCTGGTATTGAAACGGTTGGGATTTTAACACAATATCAACCACTTGAACTTCATAATTATATCGGAATAGGAAATGCGTGGGATTTAGACCGAGTAAACGGTGGGGTCACAGTATTACCTCCTTATGCGGAGTCTTCAGGGGTTAAGTGGTATACAGGTACGGCAAGTGCCATTTATCAAAATTTAAACTATTTAAGTCAGTATGAACCGGAGTATGTTCTTATTTTATCAGGCGACCATATTTATAAAATGGATTACAGTAAGATGCTAGATTACCATATTGAGAAAGAATCGGATGTATCCATTTCTGTTATTGAAGTACCTTGGGATGAAGCGAGTCGCTTTGGCATTATGAATACAAATGAAGAGATGGAGATTGTTGAGTTTGAGGAGAAACCACAATTTCCAAGAAGTAATCTTGCATCGATGGGAATCTATATTTTTAATTGGTCAATTTTGAAAGAGTATTTAGAGATGGATGCAAGAAATCCTGAATCTAGTAATGATTTTGGAAAAGACGTCCTTCCGCTTTTATTAGATGAAGGGAAGAAGCTAATGGCGTACCCGTTTGAAGGATATTGGAAAGATGTTGGAACGGTGAAGAGCTTATGGGAAGCGAATATGGATTTGCTTCGCGATGAAACATCACTGAATTTAAACGATCGTAATTGGCGTATTTACTCTGTCAATCCAAACGAACCGCCTCAATATATTGCTGAAAAGGCGAAAGTAGAAGAATCGCTTATTAACGAAGGGTGCGTCATTGAAGGGGACGTGAAGCATTCTGTGTTATTCCAAGGAGTGACGGTGGAAGAAGGTAGTATGGTGATTGATTCTGTCGTTATGCCAGGGGCTAAGATTGGTAAAAATGTTGTGATTGAAAGAGCGATTGTTGGATCAGAAATGGTTATCGAAGATGGAACAATCATTCGTCCAGAAAAGAATGTTGACGATGTAGTATTAATTGCTGAAGGGAAATAGAAAAGGGGGATGAAATGAATGGGAGAAAAAATGTTAGGAATTATTAATGCAACGGGAAGTTTTCCTTCCTTAAAGAAAGTAACAGGGCATCGTTCACTAGCGGCGTTACCGTTTGGGGGCCGTTATCGACTCATTGATTTCATGCTTTCAAATATGGTGAATTCTAGTATTCATAGTGTGGCAGTTTTTACAAGCCATAAAAACCGTTCGTTAATGGACCATGTTGGTTCAGGAAAACAGTGGGATTTAGATAGAAAACGAGACGGACTATTTTTATTCCCGCCAAACTGCCAATGTGACCAAGATGAGTTTGGGTCTTTTGCACACTTTAGAAGACATATTGATTATTTTCTAAGAAGCAGAGAAGAGTACGTTGTTATTACGAATAGCCATCTCGTAACAGCATTAAATTTTCAAGCGGTGTTAGAGCGACATATACATACGGCAGCTGATATTACGGAAGTTTGCCATGAAGGGGTTTCGCTTCAAACATACGTGTTAAAGAAACAATTATTATTAGATTTATTTGAGACATATAAAGATGTGGAGCAATACAGTTTATTTGATGTAGTGAGAGAGAAACGCGGGAAATCATTACACATTGCTACATATGAACATACTGGATATGTAGCAATTATTGACTCGATCGAAAGTTACTATAAACATAGCTTAGAAATTTTGCAACCTGCTATTTGGAAGCAATTATTTAAGAAAGAAGCACCGATTTTTACGAAAGTAAAAGATGAGCCACCAACTCGTTATCTAAAGGGTGCAGTTGTGAAAAATACAATGATTGCAAATGGCAGTATTATTGAAGGGGAAGTAGAAAACAGTGTTGTTTCCCGTTCAGTTAAAATTGGAAAAGGATCAATTATTCGTAACAGTATTATTATGCAAAAGAGCCAAATTGGAGATAACTGTATAATAGACGGTGTTATTATTGATAAAGACGTGAAAATTGGCGACGGTGTCGTATTAAAAGGAAATATCGATGAGCCGTATGTTGTAGAAAAAGGAAGCGTACAAAACAGTACGATTAATAGTTATTCCTAAAGAATCAGTGGGGGCTTTTTCCTCCACTGATTAAAGTTTTAATTTAAATGAAAACTCGAAGGGAGGAAGCTGCAAGAGGAGTAATAAAAACTTTTCGCGCAGTGGGACAACAAGTGAATATTTTATTTGCAGTATCAGAATGTGTACCGTTTGTGAAATCGGGAGGATTAGCTGATGTAGCGGGTGCGCTCCCAAAAGAGCTGAAAAAATTAGGAGTGGACGTTCGTATTATACTTCCGAATTATAGCCTCATTCCGAAAAAGTTAAGAGATGGGTGTACGTTACATAAAGTAATTAACGTCCCGCTCGGGTGGAGAAATCAATATTGTGGAATTTTAAAAGGTGAGCAAGACGGAATTACGTATTACTTAATAGATAATGAATATTATTTTAAGAGAGATTCTCTGTATGGTCATTATGATGATGGGGAGCGTTTTTCTTATTTCTCAAAAGCAGTGTTAGAGTGTATTCCACACCTTGACTTTGAAGTGGATGTTCTTCATAGCCACGATTGGCATACGGCTATGGTTAATTTCTTATTTCGTGAAAAGTATCAAGATAACCCGTTATATGAGCGTATTAAAACGGTATATACGATTCACAACTTGCAGTTCCAAGGAGTATTTCCTCCTGAAGTGATGTACGACTTGTTAGAGCTTGGTGATGAATATTTTCATAGTGAGCAGCTAGAGTTTTATGGAAACATAAACTTTATGAAAGGCGGTATTATCGCTTCGGATCAAATTACAGCGGTGAGCCCGACGTATAAAGAAGAAATTCAATATGAATTTTTCGGTGAGAAGCTAGATGGATTACTGCGAAAATATAATGATAAGCTTAGCGGCATTGTAAATGGTATTGATACGAGCGTATATAATCCAGAAACGGATTCGTATATTAAGGCTCAGTATGATGCAGAGTCATTATATGAAAAGAGTGAAAATAAACGCGCCTTGCAGCGTTATTTTGGTTTGCCAGAAAAAGAGGATACACCAATTATTTCAATGGTAACGAGATTAACGAAGCAAAAAGGTCTTGATTTAGTACGCACTGTATTCCGCGAAATAATGGAAGAAGATGTACAATGTATTATTTTAGGTTCAGGTGATTCGGAATATGAGCAATTCTTTGAGTGGATGGCATATGAGTATCCGGAGAAGGTAAAAGTTTATATCGGATTTAATGAAGAATTAGCGCACCAAGTGTATGCGGGAAGCGATTTGTTTTTAATGCCATCGCTGTTTGAACCGTGTGGACTTGGACAACTTATCGCATTAGCGTACGGTACGATTCCAATTGTAAGAGAAACAGGTGGATTAAACGATACGGTACATTCTTATGATGAAGAAACTGGAGAAGGAAATGGTTTCAGTTTCACGAATTTTAATGCACATGACATGCTGCATACGATTCATCGTGCAATTGAATTTTATCACGATAAACCAGTGTGGGAGCAGCTTGTAAAACAAGCAATGACTGAAGATTATAGCTGGGAGCAATCGGCTCTTGCTTATAAGGAATTGTATAAAAGTCTCATGGAATAACATGTAGGTGGTGAAAAAATGTTTACTCATGTTGAAAGTTTTAAATCAACTTTTCTAGAAAAGTTAGAGACGATGTATGGGAAAAGTTTCAAAGATTCTACAACTCGTGATCAATATAATACGCTCGGCCATATGGTACGTGAGTATATGAATAGTCAATGGATTGCAACGAATGAGAGTTATCGATCCGGAGAGCAAAAGCAAATGTATTACTTGTCTATTGAATTTTTGCTTGGACGTTTGCTTGGAAGTAACATCTTGAATTTAGGTATTAGAGATGTATGCGAGCAGGGGTTATCTGAACTAGGGATTTCGTTGCAAGAGTTAGAAGAAGTGGAAGCAGATGCAGGCCTTGGTAATGGTGGGCTTGGACGCTTAGCAGCCTGTTTTCTCGATTCACTTGCATCTTTAAACTTGCCAGGACACGGCTGTGGAATTCGTTATAAACATGGTTTGTTTGATCAGAAAATTGTTGATGGTTATCAAGTTGAATTTCCAGAACAGTGGCTTCTTCATGAAAATGTATGGGAAGTAAGAAGGCATGATCAAGCTGTGGAAGTAAGTTATTTCGGCAGTGTTGAACCGCTAGAAATTGACGGGCGTTTAGAATTTAGGCATACAAATGCAGAAGTCATTATGGCAGTGCCATATGATGTGCCGGTAGTAGGCTATGAGACGAGTACTGTAAACACACTTAGACTTTGGAATGCTGAACCAGTTCCTTTCCCGCAAAACTGTAAAGATATTTTGAAATATAAGCGCGAAACAGAGGCTGTATCGGAGTTTTTATATCCAGATGATACGCATGATGAGGGGAAAATACTTCGTTTAAAACAACAGTATTTCCTCGTATCAGCAAGTTTACAAAATATTGTTCGAATGCATAGAGAAAGATATGGTGACCTTCGTCAACTACATGAAAAAATTGCGATTCATATTAACGATACACATCCGGTTTTAGCAATTCCAGAACTGATGCGTATTTTACTAGACGAAGAAAAGTTAACATGGGAAGAAGCTTGGCACATAACGACGCAGACGATTTCTTATACGAATCATACGACGTTATCAGAAGCGCTCGAAAAGTGGCCAATTCACATTTTTAAACCGTTATTACCGAGAATTTATATGATTATTGAAGAGATTAATGAACGTTTCTGTCATGAACTTTGGGAACGTTATCCTTATGAATGGCATCGCATTGAAGACATGGCAATTATTGCGCATGATCTTGTGAAAATGGCTCATTTAGCAATTGTCGGTAGCCATAGCGTAAACGGTGTAGCAAAAATTCATACGGAAATATTAAAGCAGCGGGAAATGCGATTGTTTTATGAATTTTATCCAGATAAGTTTAATAATAAGACGAATGGAATTGCTCATAGGCGCTGGCTTATGAAAGCAAATCCACAGCTAACAAATCTCATTTCAGAGGCGATTGGAACAGAGTGGAAGAAAGAACCAATTAAGCTTCAATCGTTGCAAACAGTTCAATATGATGCTAGTTTCCAAGAGAAATTTGCAGAAGTAAAACAAGAACGTAAAGAGATTTTAGCAGAGCGCATTCATCATACAATGGGGATTACGATTGATCCAAATTCTATTTTTGATGTGCAAGTGAAAAGATTACATGCTTACAAACGACAATTATTAAATGTTCTTCATATTTTATATTTGTATAACCGTTTGAAAGAGGATGCTAGTTTTACATTTTATCCGCGTACTTTTATTTTTGGAGCGAAAGCATCACCTGGATATTATTATGCGAAAAAAATTATTAAATTAATAAATGAACTCGCAAGAAAAGTAAATAATGACCCGTATGTCAGTCAATATATGAAAGTTATCTTTCTAGAAAACTATCGAGTTTCTTTAGCGGAAGATATATTCCCAGCGGCGGATGTAAGTGAACAAATTTCAACGGCGAGTAAAGAAGCATCGGGAACAGGTAATATGAAATTTATGATGAATGGTGCGATTACACTCGGAACGTTAGACGGAGCTAACATTGAAATAAAAGACCGGGTTGGTGATGATAACTGTTTCATTTTCGGCTTAACAGCGGAAGAGGTTCTTCATTACTATCAAAATGGTGGATATCGTGCAAGTGATTATTATCACCACAATAGGCACATTAAAAAAGTAGTTGATCAATTAACAAATGGTTTCTTTGCACAATCGGGAGCAGAATTTGAAGCGATTTATGATTCTCTCGTTATTCAAAATGATGAATATTTCGTTCTGCGAGATTTTGGCCCATATGCTGAAAAACAAGAAGCTGTCGGTAGAGCTTATGAGAACCGAACAAAGTGGCTAGAAATGTCGATTTTAAATATTGCACAGTCTGGTCATTTTGCGAGTGATCGAACGATTTTGCAGTACAGCAATGAAATTTGGGGTATTGGTAATGCAGTTAAACAGTTTTAAAGAAGTTGCTATATTGGGAGATATATTATCGATTTACCAACAAAAATGGATATTAATAAATAAAACGGGCTTAATAAAATTAAGCTCGTTTTATTTATTTTGCTTAAGAAAGAAATGGAACAGTGGTATATATGATACCTGCCCCATCATACTCTCCTGTCGCAAAGTATGAAAATGTAAAGAAACCTGTGACCGTAAAAATTACAATAAGAAAAAGTGTGAAGATAAATTTTAACATGTAAGGTCCCCTCATCCAAAAATAACTTCATAGAGTATTATAGTATACGAATATTTTATTTCCAATTGTTTACTGGTTAAAAATGAGAAGTCAGACATGTTTTGTATGTTGTAATGGAATGATTATTTGTAATGGATTTTGTATTTTTTGTAAATGTCATATTGTGATGGACGTGTGCATACTCCCAATCATGATCATTAAAATTTATGTTTCGGGGAGGGAGAAGTGGAACGACATCGAACAAGTTGACGAAACGAAAGCTACTAGCTACTTGTAGTTTATAATAATTTCGAAAAGCGATATCTCCTACTTTTGGAGAAGCGAATGTATAAAGTCCATACTGTGCGAAGGCAGTATTTATACGTGCATCTAATATGTGTAATGTGGCAAGCGCACCACCTAGACTATGCCCAGTAGCTAGCAGTTTTTTATGTGCTGGCAATGATACGAGCATATCCATAATAGAATCACGACAAGACTCATAAATAGAGAGAAAGCCGTTATGGACATTTCCGCTATTTAAAGCATAAGGATAAGGTTTTTGATTGACGAGAGAGTCAATAATCCAATCAGGGTCTGTTTGAGTGCCCCTGAAGGCAACGATAATTGTATCCTCAGATTCTAATATAAACCCGAACCATTCTGTTGTTTGAATGGCTTTTCCTTGAAACCCTTGTACATATTGAAAACCATCTGGTATTTCGAAAATACCATTTTGTTTATATTGTTCATACGTTAACTCACAACAAGAAGCTAACAGTATGGCAGTATCTTTATCAAAGGATAAAGGAGTACGCATTAAGGAAGCCCTCCTTAAGAAAAGGTATAGTTTAATATATGCGGTGAGGAACTTGATTCATGCTTTTGGAAAAAAGACTTGAACCTACAGTTACGTGAGGGAGTATGATTTTTGTAAACATATTGTTAGGAGGAGTGTAAGATGAGCAAAAGGGAAGGCTGTTCAATTGGTGAGTTTGCAAAGAGGACAGGCACATCAATACGGACACTACAATATTACGATGAAATTGGACTACTTAAACCTGGAAAGAATGTTAGCTCTGGTCACCGTGTGTACAAAGGAAAAGATATATTAGAACTACAGAAAATAGTGAGTCTTAAAGTATTAGGATATAGTTTAGAAGAAATACGCGTTATGCTGAAAATGCCAAGTTTGAATGTAAATTTAAAAGAAACGTTGGAACAACAAAGAAAAGCCTTTGAAGAAAAGAGAAGACACATTGAAGTTTCGATAAAGGCGCTTGAACGAACAATGGTATGTCTTGAGGAAGATGAAGAGTTGGATAGTGACATATTAATGAGTCTAATTAACAGCATTCAAAAAGAAAACGAACAACGTTTATGGCTTGAAGGATATGTATCAAAAGACTTGGCTGATGGATTATATAATAAGTCGGAAGAAGAGGGCATAGCACTTGATAAAGAGTTTGTGCGTTTAGCAAAAGAAGTGAAAAGGTTATTTGGAAGACAAATTGAGGATTTAGAAGTGCAAAAATTGGTTGATGAACATATGAAGGCGACTCTTAAGTATGTTGGTGAAGAGGCAATGTATTCTTTAGGTAAATTAGAGAATGTAGAAGAACAATATAATAATATGATGCCATCTCCTTACAAAGAAGAAGAAGAGGCATGGCTTAATGAAGCGATGGAGTATTATATGATTCGAAATGGTATGTATAGCCCTCCGCAGTAAAAATAAAGTGCCATAGTCATAAACTTTAGAGAAATGCCTCCGATGTTTTTTTACATTGGAGGCATTTTTTACTCTTTTCCATCTAAAAGGTGAACAAGGCCACCTAATATACTACTTTCACCAGTACTTTATAATGCTGGTCTTGTAAGAGGTTTGAAAAAATAGCCTGTATATATTTGAACGATGATTACCTATTTACTTGTGTTTGTTCGCACTATATACTGAAAATTTCGGGAAACAAAACATATTATTTATCTGTTTGTTTTTGCTTTTTTTTCAAATACTCCGCACGTAATTGTTCAAGTTTTTGCTTTTTATCAAATTTGGCAGGCTTCTGTTTTTCATGAAACTTTGCCACAGCTACCTGACTTTTGGAATCCAATTGATATTTTCCCACTTTGTTCACCTACTTTTCTTGTCTTGAAAGAGAATCTATTCAACAAATATAATATACCTTATTTTACTGAAGTAAACCTTATTACTTTATTTCATCTGCTTTTTCTCGTTTGTAGACGTAAATTAAAACACCCTTTCACTGCATTACTGCAAGCAAGGGTGTTTAATTTTAGTATTATATTAGTCGATGGACAAGCCTGCATAAGGGCCCTTTTTACTCTTTCCCATCCAATAAACGACCAAGGCCACCTAATACACTACCTTCACCAGTACTTTGCGCTGCTGGGCTTGTAAGGCGTGCTGCTAATCGGCTAAGTGTTAAGGACTGAATCCAAACTGTTCCAGGACCTTCTAATGTTGCGAAGAATAAACCCTCGCCGCCAAATAGAGCTGTTTTTACTTTACCAACGAATTCGATATCATAGTTAATATCTTTTGTCATGGCAACGAGACAACCTGTATCAATGCGAAGTTTCTCACCAGGTTTTAATTCACGTTTATATACAGTTCCACCTGCGTGCATGAAAGCAAGGCCGTCACCTTCAAGTTTCTGCATGATAAACCCTTCACCACCGAAGAAACCAGTTCCTATTTTTTTCGTAAATTCAATTCCGATAGAAACACCTTTTGCGGCACAAAGAAAGGCATCTTTTTGACAAACTACTTTTCCTTGATATTCTGTTAAATCTACAGGAATAATTTTACCAGGATAAGGAGCAGCAAATGAGACGTGGCGTTTGCCGTGACCTGTATTTGTAAATACAGTCATAAACATACTTTCGCCTGTAACGAGACGTTTACCAGCGCCCATTAATTTGCCGAATAAACCGTTAGATGGGCCAGAACCGTCACCAAAGATTGTTTCCATTTCAATGTAATCTTCCATCATCATCATTGCGCCAGCTTCTGCGATAACGCTTTCTTTTGGATCTAATTCAATTTCAACAAACTGCATATCATCGCCATATAGCTTATACTCGATTTCATGTGCTTGCATTTTTTCACCTCATAAATATGTAGTAATTATATTGTACAGAAGTTAAAAGAATTAGAGTACTGTATTTTTGTTAATTTTTGAATAAAAATAGAATAAAAATTTAAGGTTATACTAGGATTATAAAAAATGATGGAATGAAAGTGTTCTCATTTGACGTTTTCGATATAGCATGATATAGTGAAAGCACTATTGAGCTACATAATGTGGTACGGAAATAAAGCACGTTGTATTAAAGGCTGTAAGCTTGTTATACATTCATGTCCTTTATATCCACCTTTTCATGTGGATTCATAGTTTCATTTTTATTTAGGAGGTACATGACATGCAAACAGGTAAAGTTAAATGGTTTAACGGCGAAAAAGGTTTTGGCTTCATCGAAGTTGAAGGCGGAGAAGACGTATTCGTACATTTCTCAGCTATCCAAGGCGACGGCTTCAAAACTTTAGAAGAAGGTCAAGAAGTTTCTTTCGAAATCGTTGAAGGAAACCGCGGACCACAAGCAGCTAACGTTACAAAAAACTAATTAGCTAGCGATAAAAAGCATTCCGATTTTCGGAATGCTTTTTTTTATTCTTTGGAACTAGATTCATTTGAAGATAATTCGCCCTTAAAGGTACGCTCTTCAAAGTCATCAAGCATTTGTTCATATTCTTCATGCTCTTCTGTAGCGAAAACTTGTGGGTTTTTCCCGTACATATCCGTACCGATAAAGTTTTCAAAATCCTCCACGTAGCCTACGTTTTCTTCACTATTTACATACATGCCATTATAGTTTTTTGAATCTTGTCTTTCTAAATCAGACGGCGTTTCAGATGTTCCGTAATTTGCGACATCTTGCCACGCATCTTCCGCATCGTACTCAACAGAATGATCCTCATCATGCTTGTGGAAAGAAGGAGACAACACTTCTTCTTCAACTGGCCGTGTATTCATATTTAACTTATTTGTCGCGTGCTGTATGCATGTTGTAGCAGTCGGCATTGCTTCCAATCTTTCAAATGGAATTTCTTCGCCAGACACTTCACAAATGCCGTACGTACCCGCTTCTATTTTTTGTAGGGCATGTTTCGTCTCCTCAAGCTGTTTATGCCAAAGTTCAATAAGCCCGAAGTCTTTTTCCCGTTCATATAGCTCTGTAGCCATATCACCTGGATGGTTGTCATAGCTAGACAGTTCTCCTACTGAATCGCGTTCAGAAGCACGATCTGTATTTTCATGAGTTTGTATCGTTTGTTCCAGTTCTTGTTTTTGTTTTTCTAAAATGGATTTAAATTGACCTACTTGTTGTGGAGTTAACATAGTCGTCCACCTTCCTACAATTCAGTTTCTTTACATAGTATGAGCGTTGAGAGTAGGAATTATGAGATGAATTTCAGATATGAAAAAGGAGCCGCATAAGCAGCTCCTTTTATAGAAAGTATCCAAGTAATAATCCGATTCCCATTAGGAAACCGAAGATTGTATTTGTTTTTGCTGTTGCAATCATCGCAGGTACCATTTCCATTGGAATGCTTTTGCCGATAAAGCCTTTCGTCGCTTTAAATGCTTTCGGTGCACTTAAAAATACGATAAGCATCCATGGTGATACGATGCCTACGATAATTAAAGCAATTGTCCAAATGTAGGAAACGATGAACATCGAAGCAAGTACACCAACCGCTCGCTCGCGTCCAACGAGAATTGCTAACGTTTTACGACCGTTTTCTTTATCGCCATCCAAGTCACGAATATTATTAGCTAGTAAAATGGCACCAATTAAAATGGAGCTTGGAATAGATAGTAAAATGACTTCTGATGTTACAGTGCCAGTTTGAATAAAGAATGAAATCCCAATAATAATGACACCCATAAATAATCCGGCTGTCAACTCTCCAAATGGTGTATATGCAATTGGAAGTGGGCCACCTGTATAAAGGTAAGCAACGGCCATACAAACAAGACCGATTGCAGCAAGCCACCAACTAGAATTTATACAAATATAAACACCTAATAGTATTGCGATGCCGAAAAATCCAAATGCTAAGTTAAGCACTGTTTTTGGCTGAATGCCATCGCGAACGATAGCGCCGCCGATACCAACTGAACCTTCGTGATCAAGTCCTCTTTTATAATCAAAGTATTCATTAAACATGTTTGTTGCTGCTTGAATGAGAAGACAAGCAAGAAGCATCATAAGGAAAAGAGGAAGATGTATTTGATTTATACCTCCGACCTGCATCGAATATGCTGTTCCGATGAAAACAGGTACGAAAGCGGCTGTTAATGTATGGGGACGTAGTAAACTCCACCAGATGCGCCAGCCTGTTTGCTTACTTGGCTTTGGCGCCGTAGGAGAGGAATTCGTTTTGACGTTCATTTCCATGTTGAATCCTCCTTTGGTCACATATTGTACACAACTAAGTGTAGAAAAAGCATCATTTAGTGTCAACGTTTATTTTCTAGGAAGAGAAGGTGAATTTCTCAGAAATGCTAAACGTTGACAGGCCTTTCGTTTGAGGTGTATCTTAAAATCAAGCGTAATTATGACTATTTTTCGCCCATAGGGGGGAGACAATTGTGATTCAAACGAAACAAAAAGGCTTGCAAGAAGTTCTTATTGCAGCTATCAAGCGTGCAACTAACGAAAAAACATTGGTTAGTTTTGTAAAACAAATAGACTGGGTGGATCCGCTTCTGTTCTATGCAGCAGGAAAAAGGATTTCATTCGAAAATAGATGTTATTTTGCAGACCCGGCTCAGCATGTAATATTTGCAGGAATTGGCTCTGTTTTCACTATAGCAAATTCTTCTCATAAGCGCTTTCAAACCGCTCGTGACGAGTGGGAGAAAGTAAAAGAGAATGCATTTGTCCAAAGAGATGAATATGAATTTGGAACGGGTCCGCTTTTATTTGGTGGTTTTTCATTTGATCCAGAAAAAGAGAAAACGGACCTATGGAAAGAATTTAAAGATACGACATTTTCACTACCAGCATTTTTATTAACTGTAAAAAATGAAAAAGCATGGTTAACGATGAATACATTTGTTGCAGCAACAGATTGTGCAGAAACTGTTTATAATGAAATGATTTCTTTAGAAGAGAAAATTTTTGAGGAGAGTAAATGTGCGCTAAACGGATCGAAATTAACTGTTATTTCTAAAGTAGAAGTGGATCCGAAAGGCTGGATGAAAGCAATTGAAAAAGTACAAGATGAGATGAAGCAGGGTAACGTGCAGAAGGTTGTATTGGCGAGGGAACTAAAAGTAGAGATGAACCATTCGATTGATTCTGCTCTTGTTTTAGAAGCACTTCGCATTGGTCAACCGGATTGTTACGTATTTTCTTTTGATTATAAAGGAGCATGCTTCTTAGGAGCGACGCCTGAGAGATTAATTCGCAAAGAAGATGAGAAATTTACATCGATGTGTCTTGCTGGTTCAATCGGTCATGGTCATTCTATAGAAGAAAGTGAACGAAATAGTAATGCGCTTCTTCATGATGAAAAGAATTTAGCTGAACATGGTTATGTCGTTAACATGATCCGCTCGGTACTAAATGAACATTGCGAATACGTTAATATTCCGGAAAGCCCAGGTTTATTAACAACGAAAAACTTAATTCACTTATATACGCCTGTAGAAGCAAAAGGCGATGCGAGTCTTTTAACAATGGTAGAAGAATTACATCCAACACCAGCTCTTGGCGGGACACCTCGTTTGGAAGCGATGAAACTGATCCGTGATGTTGAATTGTTAGACAGAGGGTTGTATGGTGCACCGATTGGCTGGATAGATGATGAAGGAAATGGTGAATTTGCGGTTGCGCTGCGCTGCGGATTATTAAACGGCGAGAAAGCATCCTTATTTGCCGGTTGTGGTATTGTAATTGATTCAATCCCGCAGCTTGAATATGAAGAAACAAGTTTGAAGTTTAGACCGATGCTTGGTGCTTTGGAGGAATTAATGAAATGAACAATCATATAGAAGCATTATCATATTATTTAGGCGCGTTCGTGGATGAACTAACGCGTCTAGATGTATGTGATGTTGTCATTAGTCCAGGCTCACGGTCAACGCCGATTGCTTTACTAATGGAACAACACGAAGGAATGAACACATATTTACATGTAGATGAAAGATCAGCTGGATTTTTCGCGCTCGGTATTGCGAAAGCGAAAAAACGCCCAGTAGCATTATTATGTACGTCAGGAACAGCAGCAGCTAATTACTATCCAGCTGTATGTGAAGCTTTTCATTCAAGGGTACCGCTTATCGTCTTAACAGCGGATAGACCGCATGAATTAAGAGATGTGGGTGCACCACAAGCAATGAATCAATTTAATTTATACGGTACTTTTGTGAAACAATTTACAGAGATGGCACTGCCAGAAGCGAGTGAAGCGATGTATCATTACGCTCGTATGACGACGCAGCGCATAGTAGCAAATGCTTGTTTAGCGCCGCAGGGTCCTGTTCATCTTAATTTTCCAGTTCGCGAGCCACTTATCCCTGATTTCTCACTAGAAAGCTTATGGGATAAAGGACGTAGTGAATATACAAGAGTAGTTCAGCAAGGAAACGTGACGATGCCGAGTGAATATGTAGATTCTCTTGTAGGGCGCCTTTCACATATGGAAAAGGGGCTTATTATTTGTGGAGATGATAGTCATTCAGAAATTGCAATGTTTGCAACGCAACTAGCTGAAAAAACTGGCTATCCTATATTAGCAGACCCACTTTCTAATATTCGTAGCGGACACCACGATAAAACGATGGTAATTGACTGTTATGATACATTTTTACGAAATGAGCAGTTAAAAGAAAAATGGAAACCGGACGTGTTAATTCGCTTTGGTGGTATGCCTGTTTCTAAATCATTAACGCAGTTCATAAAAAAACAAACGAAAGCAGTTCATATCGTTGTCGATGAATCAGGACAATGGAGAGATCCAGCTCTTGTTGCGACAGAAGTTGTGCAAGCAAGTGACATTGAATTCTGCAAGGCAGTAATAGAAAAAATGCCAGTTATGAAGAAGAATGATTGGTTCGTAATGTGGCAACATATAAACGAAAAAACGAAGGAAACGCTTCGTGAAATGGAAACATATGAAACTGCATTTGAAGGAAAGGTTATTACAGATATTGTGCGCGTATTACCAGAAGACGCAACGTTATTTGCGAGCAATAGTATGCCAATTCGTGATACAGACTCATTCTTCTTCACATCGGATAAAAACATCCATGTGATGGCAAACCGTGGCGTAAATGGTATTGATGGAATCATTTCGACAGCTTTAGGAGCGAGCATTATTTGCGATCCACTTGTATTAGTGATTGGTGATTTATCATTTTATCACGATTTAAATGGGCTATTAGCAGCGAAATTACATGAATTAAACATAACAATTGTCGTTGTAAATAATGATGGCGGGGGTATTTTCTCATTCTTACCACAATATGAGAAAAAGGAACATTTTGAATCATTATTTGGAACACCAATTGGACTTGATTATGAGCACGTTGTCAAAATGTACGGTGGTTCATTTAGCCGTGTAAATGGTTGGGAGCAATTCCGTGAAGAAGTACAAAAGGGAGCAACGACAAAAGGTTTACACGTTGTGGAAATTTGTACGAACCGTGATGAAAACTTAACATTGCACCGTACGTTATGGGCAAAAACACAAGACGTAATTACTACATCGTTGCAAGGTGAAGCAAAATGAACGTAACACTGCAAGGTGTATCGTATGAATATGAAGTAGTTGGAAGCGGAGAACCACTTCTACTTCTTCATGGTTTTACGGGAAGTATGGAAACGTGGCGTTCTTTCGTTCCTTCTTGGAGCGAGCAGTTTCAAGTCATTTTAGTAGATATTGTTGGGCACGGAAAAACGGAAAGCCCTGAAGATGTGACGCATTATGACATCCGAAATGTGGCATTGCAAATGAAAGAACTATTAGATTACCTTCATATTGAAAAAGTACATATACTTGGCTATTCAATGGGCGGTAGATTGGCGATTACGATGGCATGTCTATATCCAGATTATGTACACTCTCTTTTATTAGAAAACTGTACAGCTGGGCTCGAAAACGAAGAGGATAGAAAAGAACGTCGTGAAAAAGATGATCGACTTGCCGATAAAATTGAGCGAGAAGGCGTTCAAAGTTTTGTTTCTATGTGGGAAAATATTCCGCTTTTTGAAACGCAAAAACGTTTAGCAGAAAACGTACAAGAAGCGGTGCGAAAAGAACGGCTTGCTAACAATCCAAAAGGACTTGCAAATAGCTTGCGCGGCATGGGAACAGGGGCTCAGCCTTCATGGTGGGATGAGCTACACAACTTGAAAATGCCTGTTCTTTTAATGAACGGAGAATATGATGAAAAGTTCTTTCGCATATTAAAAAACATCGAAAAATACGTTTCTGATGCGAAAATTGTCAAAATTGATGGTGCTGGCCATGCAATTCATGTGGAACAACCGGAAAAGTTTGATACAATAGTAAAGGGATTTCTAAAAACTATGCAGTGATGCTTTTTTCAGTAAGAAGGAAGTCACACTTATAGAGGAGATCAGAAATATACAAGGAGGTAGTTGTAATGGCTATTGAATGGGTAACAGAAGGCAATTACGAAGATATTATTTATTCAACATACAATGGTATCGCAAAGATTTCGATTAACCGCCCTGAAGTACATAACGCATTCCGTCCAAAAACGGTAATGGAGTTAATCAATGCATTTGCACACGCTCGTGATGATGCAAATGTTGGCGTTATCATTTTAACAGGAGAAGGTGGACGTGCATTCTGTTCTGGCGGCGACCAAAAAGTTCGCGGTCATGGTGGATATGTAGGTGACGACCAAATCCCACGTCTAAACGTATTAGACTTACAACGTCTAATTCGCGCAATTCCTAAACCAGTTATCGCAATGGTAGCAGGTTATGCAATCGGCGGTGGACACGTACTTCATATCGTATGTGACTTAACAATCGCTGCAGACAACGCTGTATTCGGACAAACAGGTCCTAAAGTAGGAAGCTTTGACGGTGGATACGGAGCTGGTTACTTAGCTCGTATGGTAGGCCACAAGAAAGCTCGCGAAATTTGGTACCTATGCCGTCAATATAATGCACAAGAAGCGCTTGATATGGGCTTAGTAAACACAGTAGTACCATTAGAAGAGCTTGAAGCAGAAACAGTACAATGGGCACAAGAAATTTTAGCAAACAGCCCAATGGCACTTCGTTTCCTAAAAGCTGCATTCAACGCAGACACAGACGGTCTAGCTGGTATTCAACAACTAGCTGGAGATGCAACGTTATTGTACTACACAACTGACGAAGCAAAAGAAGGTCGCGACGCATTCAAAGAAAAACGCAGTCCGGACTTCGGTCAATTCCCTCGTTTCCCTTGATCAAAAGCGGAAGCGGCTCGCTTAGAATGTGAGGGGGATGGAGCTTCTTCCTACGAGGCGCTTTTTGCCTCGTAGGAAGAAGTGAAGCCACCGAACATTCTAGCCGCTGTAGCTAGATGAGATTAAACCGGAAACAAAACAACTAAGAGACTTGATATCATATCAAGTCTCTTTCTTTCATGAAAGGAGAATGAATGATGGAGACGATGCCAAATTGGTTAATGCAACGTGCATTTTTAACACCAGATCGCACTGCAATTGAAATAGAGGAAGAGAAAGTTACTTTTATGGAGCTACATGAAAAAGTAGTATCTGTTTGTGAACACCTCACGTATGTTGGAGTGGAGCGAGGGCAAAAGGTGGCTGTTCTGATGAAAAATGGTATGGAGATGATTACAGTTATTCACGCCCTATCTTATGTAGGTGCAGTAGCTGTGCTTTTAAATACGCGTCTTTCAAGAGAAGAGCTACTTTGGCAAATGGATGATGCTGAAGTTGTTTGTTTAGTAACGGATCAAGATTTTGATGCTAAAGATGTTCCTGTTTATTCATTCGCCGAAGTGATGAATGGACCAAAAGAGGAAGCCTCTATACAAGAAGAGTTTTCTTTAGAAGAAGCGATGACAATTATTTATACGTCTGGGACGACAGGCAAACCGAAAGGCGTTATTTTAACGTACGGCAATCATTGGGCAAGCGCAGTCGGTTCGTCGCTTAATTTAGGACTTCGTGATGATGATTGTTGGTTAGCCTGCATGCCGATGTTCCATGTTGGCGGGCTATCTCTTTTAATGAAAAACATTATGTACGGCATGCGTATTTTACTTGTTCCGAAATATGATGCTGATTTTATTCATAAAGCACTTCAAACGAGAGGAGTAACAATTATTTCTGTCGTTTCTAAAATGTTAACTGATTTATTAGAGCGACTTGGAGAAGGGACATATCCATCTTCTTTACGATGCATGTTACTTGGCGGAGGACCAGCGCCGAAACCGTTATTAGAAACATGTGTGGAAAAAGGAATCCCAGTGTATCAAACGTACGGTATGACAGAAACATCTTCGCAAATTTGTACGTTATCCGCAGATTACATGTTAACGAAAGTAGGATCAGCTGGAAAACCACTATTTCAGTGCCAACTTCGTATTGAAAAAGATGGCGTAGTAGTGCCACCATTTGCGGAAGGTGAGATTGTAGTAAAAGGACCGAACGTAACAGGCGGTTACTTTAACCGTGAAGATGCGACGCGAGAGACTATTCAAAACGGATGGCTTCATACTGGCGACCTCGGTTATTTAGACGAAGAAGGGTTTTTATACGTATTAGATCGCCGCAGTGATTTAATTATTTCTGGCGGAGAGAATATATATCCAGCTCAAATTGAAGAAGTGTTGCTTTCTCATCCGGCAGTAGCGGAAGCTGGTGTTGTCGGCATGGCTGACGATAAATGGGGACAAGTACCAGCTGCTTTTGTTGTGAAAAGTGGGGCGGTAACAGAAGAAGAAATTCTTCATTTTTGCGAGGAGAAATTAGCGAAATATAAAGTGCCGAAGAAAGCATGTTTCTTAGAGGAATTACCACGTAACGCTTCGAAAAAATTGTTAAGACGAGAGTTAAGACAATTAGTGGAGGAGATGTAGGTGGAGATAAAAAAAGCGACACTTCATATAACGGAAATGCCACTCGTCATCCCGTTTGCTGCAAGCTACGGGACTTACGAAAAGCGTGAGAGTATCGTTATTGAATTAGAGGATACGGACGGGTACATCGGATTTGGGGAAGTCGTTGCATTCTCTGAACCGTGGTATACGGAAGAAACGGTGAAGACAGCGCTGCATGTACTGCAAGACTTTTTAATACCTGATTTATTAAAGGCTGAAATTTCTCATCCGAATGAGGTACCGGGTCTATTTCAACATATAAAAAGAAACCGAATGGCAAAAGCCGGAATAGAGGGGGCTGTTTGGGGTTTATATGCGAAGCGTCAAAAGAAATCGCTAGCGACAGTACTTGGCGGAACTAGTCATGAAATTGAAGTCGGCGTTGTAATTGGCCTTAATACGATTCCAGTTATGTTAAAACAAATCGAGAAGTACGCGGAAGAAGGATACGAGCGTTTTAAAGTGAAAATAAAGCCAGAGCATGATTATGAGTTATTAAAAGAAATTCGAAAAGAGTTTCCGCATATCCCGCTAATGGCTGATGCAAATTCAGCATATACATTAGCGGATACAGAGAGGCTGAAACGACTAGATGAATTCCAATTAATGATGATTGAACAACCGTTAGCGGATTACGATTTTCTTGATCACGCGGAGTTGCAAAAGAAAATTGAAACGCCGATTTGTTTAGATGAAAGTATTCATGGTTTAGAAGACGCACGCGTTGCGATTACGCTTGGTAGTTGCCGCATCGTTAACATTAAGCCAGGGCGAGTGGGCGGATTAACAGAGTCGGTTCAAATTCATAATTATTGTATGGAACATAACATACCCGTTTGGTGCGGTGGTATGGTGGAGATGGGGATTTCACGAGCGCAAAATGTTGCTCTTGCTTCATTGCCGAACTTTACGATTCCAGGCGATATATCCGCTTCTAGCAGACATTGGGAGAAGGATATTATTTCGCCGGAAGTGATGCTTGAGAGCGGGAAAGTGATTGTACCACAAAGCGTTGATACTGAGTATGAAGTAGACCGCGGAAGGCTGGCGGAAATCACGAAGCAGCGGATTGTTTTTGAACGGTAAATGGAAGTTGCGTTAGGATGCCCGCAAGTAGCGAGAGGATTTTGTCGTTCATTGTCGGTAAGTCAATATAATTGGAAAATCGCTGATATAATTTTATTTACCAAGGTTACTTTAACGAGTAGCCTTTTCGTATTGTACAAATTGGATAGACTAGTTTACAATCGAGCGTATAAAAATGGAATGGAAAAGGGGGAGTAAAATGAAGCGCATTTCAATTTTAATAGCTGATGATGAGGCAGAAATTGCTGACTTAATTGAGATACATTTAGAAAAAGAAGGGTACCATGTTGTGAAAGCAGCGGATGGGGAAGAGGCGGTTCATATTATTGAAACGCAGCCAATCGACTTGGTAGTTTTAGATATTATGATGCCGAAAATGGATGGTTATGAGGTGACGCGTCAAATTCGCGCGAAACATCATATGCCAATTATTTTTTTAAGCGCGAAAACTTCGGACTTTGATAAGGTGACAGGTCTTGTACTAGGTGCGGATGATTATATGACGAAGCCTTTCACACCGATAGAATTAGTTGCACGTGTAAATGCACAACTGCGTAGGTTTTTTACGTTAAATCAACCGAAAGTAGCGGAGAGTAAATCTGCTTTAGAAATAGGCGGAGTCGTAATTAATCCTGAGCGCAGGACGGTTGATGTGTATGGTGAGCAAATTGAATTAACGCCGAAAGAGTTCGATATTTTATATTTATTAGCGAGTCATCCGAAGAAAGTATACAATGTGGAAAATATTTTTCAGCACGTATGGGCGGATGATTATTATGAAGGTGGAAATACAGTAATGGTACATATTCGTACTTTGCGGAAGAAACTTGGAGAAGATAAAAGAAAGGATAAATTAATAAAAACAGTGTGGGGAGTAGGTTATACTTTCAATGGCTAATATGATGAAAAGTTTTCGATTTAAAATGATTGCCTTATTTGCGTTAAGTATGGTGCTTGCAGCAACTGTAACTTATATAATTTATAAAGGATTGCAGTTGTATTATAAAACGATGGTTCGCTACGAAGAGCCTTTAGCACAATTTAGGTCAATGGTAAGGGAATTTGGAGACATTAACTTCTTTTTAATTTTCTTTATTCCGTTATCTATTATCTTTTTCTTCTTTTTGACAAAACCGTATTTAAAATACTTTGATGAAATTTCTAATGGGATTCATCATCTTGCGAACGGTAACTTTACGAATAAAGTTCAAGTTTCATCAAATGATGAGTTTGGAAATATCGCGCGTGAAATAAATGTTGCAAGTGAAAAGTTAAAAGAAGCTGTTGAAAGAGGAGATTTTGCAGAAAGTAGTAAAGATCAGCTCGTTGTGAATTTAGCTCATGATTTAAGAACGCCGTTAACATCCGTGTTAGGATATTTAGATTTAATTCTTAAAGATGAAAATTTAACAAAAGAACAAATTAAACATTTCTCCACAATTGCATATACAAAATCGCAAAGACTGGAAAGTTTAATTGATGAGCTATTTGAAATTACACGTATGAATTATGGCATGCTAAAGCTGGATAAAAAGCCGATTGATATAAGTGAGTTGCTTATACAGTTAGAGGAGGAATTGTATCCGTTATTAGAAAAACATCATTTAGAAGCTAGATTGAACGTGGCTCCTCATTTACCGATGCACGGTGATGGAAAATTGTTAGCTAGAGTATTTGAAAACTTATTAACAAATGCCGTTCGTTACGGGTATGATGGGCAATTTGTTGATATGAATGGATATGTTGATAATGGAGAAGTTGTCGTACAAATTATGAATTACGGAGATAGCATTCCGGAAGAAGATTTACCGTATCTTTTTGATATGTTCTATACAGGTGATAAAGCAAGAACTGAGAACCGTGGCGGGACAGGCCTTGGACTATTTATTGCGAAAAATATTGTCGAGCAACATAACGGTACGATTTCTGCTGAGAGCAATGTAGTTAGAACGCTATTTGAAGTACGATTGCCAAAAGACGAGAATGTAACAATTTAATAAAAATTTAAACTTTACCCCACTTTTTATTTTAATAGTTTTTTCTATTCTATACGTAAGTTACGTTAAGGAGGAACTAGAAATGAAAAAGTGGGTATTTATTTCTTTTTTTATAGCATTCACAGTATGTGTAGGCGTTTATATATCACCGTTATTTCAAAAGGAAATCGATGTTAAAATTGTCGGGAAAGATGAGCTAGTAAAGGCGGCAAACACCGAGGGGAAAGAGATTACGAAGGAACAAATTTATAAGGGCGATTTATTATTAGTTAACAGGGATTATCCAGTAAAAAAAGATAGTATTAGGTCTGATATTATAAATGTAAATCATAATAGTGAATTAGTAAGAGGTTATGTAATATTTGATAGAAATCTTCGTTTATCAAAGGATGTTGTGAAAAAGTTTTTGAACGTTGTCGATGCGGCTGGAAAAGAAAGTGTTAACCATTTTTTGATTAGTAGTGGTTATAGAGATTTCCAAGAGCAAAAACAGCTATATGAAAAAATGGGATCTGATTATGCACTTCCAGCAGGATACAGTGAACATAATTTAGGATTATCACTGGACATTGGGTCTACTCAAAAGAAAATGGAGAAAGCGCCTGAAGGAAAATGGATTGAAGAGAACGTATGGAAGCATGGCTTTGTATTACGTTATCCGAAAAATAAAAGTAACATTACTGGAATTCAATATGAGCCATGGCATATCCGTTATGTCGGCCTACCTCATAGCGCAATTATGCAAAAAAAGAATTTTACACTAGAGGAATATTTAGAGTTTTTAAAAGAGGAAAAAGAGGTTTCAACTGAAGTAGAAGGTAAGAAATATACTGTTTCTTATTATAAAGTTTCTGAGAATACGAAAGTGAACGTTCCAGCAAACAAGCAGTATGAAATTTCCGGGAACAATATGGATGGGGTTATTGTGACGATTCAGGAATAGAGAAAAAGGCTGTGCCATTTGGGACAGCCTTTTCTTATATAAGAAAGGAAGTGACGTTTTTTGTCGGTAAATCGATATTCTTTGTCGAATCGTTAATATATTATAAGTTATGATAGATATAATTGAAAAATCGTTGATATATTGTAAGTTATGATAGATATATTCAAAAAATCGTTGATATAATTTCCTATACTATTAGCATTTTGGAGGAGCATCTTTTTATATATTTTTAAACATTATAACGTTATATTTACTTTTCGTTTTTTTCATGTTACTCTAAATATGTGAAAGAGATATAAAATGAAACTTAAATGTAAGCGTATTCTTATGGCTTCTTATAGAAAAGGGTGGAAATACAATGACAGAACGATTCGTACTACGTAATGTGAAACGTGTGAACGGGGAAGAGATTGACATTGTAATTGAAAATAATAAAATCGCACAGGTGACAAAAGCTGGTGCTGGCGAGGGTGGAAAGGTTCTTGATTACTCTGGTACTTACGTATCGAGTGGCTGGATTGATTTGCACGTTCACGCTTTTCCAGAGTTTGATCCGTATGGCGATGAGGTAGATGAAATTGGCGTTAAGCAAGGGGTAACGACAATTGTTGATGCGGGTAGTTGCGGTGCTGATCGTATTGTAGATTTAGTAAAAAGTAGAGAGCAGGCAAAGACAAATTTATTTGCCTTTTTAAATATTTCTCGCATCGGTTTGAAACGAATTGATGAATTATCCAATATGGAATGGATAGATAAAGAGAAAGCGATAGAAGCAGTAGAAAAGTATAAAGATGTAATCGTTGGATTAAAGGCGAGAATGAGTAAAAGTGTCGTTTGTGATAGTGGAATTGAACCGCTGCATGTAGCGCGCGCTTTATCCCATGAAACATCATTACCGATTATGGTACATATCGGTTCAGCGCCTCCCCGTATAGAGGAAGTTGTACCTCTTTTAGAAAAAGATGATGTGATTACACATTATTTAAACGGGAAAGAAAATAATTTATTTGATGAAGAAGGGAAACCGCTACCTGTGTTGTTAGATGCGGTGAATCGCGGCGTGCATTTAGATGTTGGTCACGGTAATGCTAGCTTTTCTTTTAAAGTAGCAGAAGCGGCGAAGTGTCACGATATTGCCTTTAATACAATTAGTACGGATATTTACCGGAAGAATCGTATACATGGTCCAGTGTATAGTATGGCTCACGTTCTTTCGAAATTCCTTTACTTAGGTTATCCGCTAGAAGAAGTGATTGATGCGGTTACGAAAAATGCGGCAGAGTGGCTTAAGAAACCAGAGCTTGGCCGTATTCAAGAAGGAGATATTGCAAACTTAACTTTATTTACGGTTAAAGATGAGAAGGTTACGTTAATTGATTCAGAAGGGGATCAGCGCATTGCTGAAAAAAGAATTGATACGAAAGGGGTTGTAATTAATGGGTCATTCATTGAATGCTAAGTACGGATTAAAAAGAGTAATTAATGCGAGCGGTAGAATGAGTATTTTAGGTGTATCTGCTCCTACAGATACGGTAATGGATGCGATGAAACATGGTGGACAAAATTATGTAGAAATTGCTGATTTAGTAGATAAAGCAGGAGACCATATTGCGAGAATTCTAGATTCAGAGGCAGCGGTCGTTGTGAATTCAGCATCGAGCGGAATTGCGCTTTCTATCGCTGGTATCGTTACAGAAGGAAATCGCCGTAAAAGTGAAAGACTTCATCAAGAAGTAATCGCGAAAAACGAAGTGATTATGTTAAAAGGTCATAACGTTCAATACGGTGCTCCTGTTGAAACGATGATTTACTTAGGTGGAGGAAAACTCGTTGAAGTTGGCTACGCAAATGAAGGGAAAGCAGAACATATTGAAGATGCGATTGGCGAAAATACAGCAGCAATTCTTTATGTGAAATCACATCATGCAGTGCAAAAAAATATGATTTCTGTTGAAGAAGCATGGGAAGTAGCGCAGCGAAATAACGTACCACTTATCGTTGATGCGGCAGCTGAAGAAGACATTCAAAAATATGTGAAGTATTCAGACCTTGCCATTTATAGTGGTTCAAAGGCAATTGAAGGACCTACTTCTGGTATTGTTGGCGGGAAACGAAAATATATCGAATGGCTGAAAGTGCAATTACATTGCATCGGAAGAAGTATGAAAGTCGGGAAAGAGACGACTTTTGGCTTACTTCAAGCGCTTGATGAGTATGGAGTAAAAGAAGATAAGAGCGAGCAAGAAAAAGAAGTGCTACAAGTACTTATGCCGCTAAAAGAATTAAATGGTGTAAATATAACGATCGTTCAAGATGAGGCTGGAAGAGCAATCTTTAGAGCTCGTATTCATATTAACGAGAAAGAGTTAAACAAATCAGCCAAAGACGTTGTGACTGCATTACGCGAAGGGGAAATCGCAATTTATACACGTGATTATGGAGTAAGACAAGGATTCTTTGATATCGATCCACGTCCACTTCAAGGTGATGACATACATGTGATTGAAGAAAAAATGAGAGAAATTGTAGGGGGAAACTAAAATGACAAACATTCAAAAACGTTTTTATAAAGGACGCGTAGCATTAAATGTATTAGCGAACAATATCCAAAATGCGAAAGATATTTTTGAAGCAGCAGAAGGTTATGTAGTAGTGGGAGTGTTATCAAAAGACTACCCAACAGTAGAAGAAGCTGTTACAGCTATGAAAGCATACGGAAAAGAAATTGATGACGCTGTATCAATCGGGCTAGGAGCAGGAGATAATCGTCAAGCAGCAGTTGTAGCTGAAATTGCGAAGCATTATCCTGGTAGTCATATTAACCAAGTATTCCCTTCAGTTGGAGCGACACGTGCAAATCTTGGCGGAAAAGATAGCTGGATTAATAGTTTAGTATCACCAACAGGAAAAGTAGGGTACGTAAATATTTCTACTGGCCCAATTAGTGCGGCTGGAGAAGAAAAAGCAATTGTTCCAATTAAAACAGCAATCGCACTTGTACGTGATATGGGCGGAAATTCATTGAAATACTTCCCAATGAAAGGGCTAGCTCACGAAGAAGAATATCGCGCAGTTGCGAAAGCTTGTGCAGAAGAAGGATTCGCATTAGAGCCAACAGGTGGAATTGATAAAGAAAACTTTGAAACAATTGTACGTATTGCGCTTGAGGCAAATGTAGAGCAAGTTATCCCGCACGTATACTCTTCTATTATTGATAAAGAAACTGGTAATACGAAAGTAGAAGATGTTCGTGAATTATTAGCAGTCGTGAAAAAGCTAGTTGATCAATATGCGTAAGAAAATTGCAGCGTTCGGCGAAGTAATGATGCGCCTGCAAGTACCTGGATATGAATTGTTGTCGCAAGCTAACACGTTAAATTACTCATTTTCAGGTACAGGTGTGAATGTTGCAGCGGCACTTTCTCACTTAGGGCATGAAGGGCTTCTTATTTCAACTTTACCGGAAAATTCGGTTGGAGATGCAGCTGTATCTTACATTCAAAAGTTAGGGATTCAAACTTCTCTTGTTTCAAGAGGCGGTAAATATGTAGGTATGTATTTTTTAGAAAATGGATTCGGTGCACGTGCAAGCCGCGTTACATATTCGAATCGATTAGAAAGTAGCTTCAATACGGCATGTGAAGAAATGTATCAATTTGAAGAAATCGCAAAGGAAATTGATATCGTTCATTTTTGCGGTATTACACTTGCGATGAATGATACGGTGCGTCATCATATGAAATCTTTAGCGAGAGCAGTTAAAGAAAACGGAGGAACCGTCGTTTTTGATTGTAATTATCGTCCATCACTTTGGGGAGAAGACGGATATGAACAGGCAAAACCGCATTATGAAGAAATGCTAGGACTTGCTGATATCGTTATGATGAATGAAAAAGATGCAATGTTTGTTCTTGGAATGAAAACAGAAGAGACAGAGCGAGAGGCGCAACTTGTTGATCTTATTCCAAAGGTAGCTGAAACGTATCATATCGCTACAATTGCTGGTACTCATCGCTCTATTAACAGTGATAATACACATTCGCTTCGCGGGTTTATATGTAAAGATGGAACGTTCACTTTTGCAAAAACACTTACGTTTTCTGTATATGATAGAATAGGTGCTGGAGATGCTTATACGAGCGGAATTATTCATGGCGAGATAAAAGAGTTCGCATCAGAGAAAGCTGTTTCATTTGCGTCAGCAGCTGGAATGCTAGCACATACAATCGTCGGTGATACGCCAATGTCATCAGAGAAGGATATACTTCGGGCGATGACGGCATCAGTAGGTGATGTAGAAAGGTAGTGGGTGTAACAGTGAACGTAACGAGAAAAAAAGGACCATTATATTTGCAAATAAAAAATATTATTCGTGATCGAATATTGCATGGTGTATATGCGATTCATACGAATATTCCTTCAGAACCGCAATTAGAAGAAGAGTTCAATGTTAGTAAGATTACAGTGCGTAATGCGATTAAAGAACTCGCTCAAGAAGGATATTTGGAAAAGAAGAGCGGCAAAGGAACGAAAGTGATTCGTAATACTTCTGCGACAAAACTGTCAAAGGGTAAGAAATTTACAGAAGTGTTAGTGGAAGAAGGATATAAAGTACAAAAGAAATTATTAAAAGCAGAAATCGTTCATAATGAGGAAGGAACAGTGCCGTTTCGATTATTCGGTAAAGAGAGTTTTCGTATCGAGCGCCTATATATGTTAAATGATACGCCGTACATTCATTATACGCACTATTTCTCAGCTCAAATGGCAAGTACAGATTTATCGGACTTTGATTTACAATCGCTTTACGATTTAGTTGAGGACCGAGGTATACATTTAGAAAACTTCAGAGATGAATTCGCAGTTGGACTTGCGCCTAATTTCGTTGCAGAAGCGCTAGGTGAAAAAGAGGGAACAGCGCTATTAAAACGCATGCGCTATTCTTACGATGAAGTTGGCGAAGTAATTGAATATAGCGAAGGCTACTACAATACAGAAATGCAGCATTATGTAGTTAATTATGACGTATAAAAAAGAGGGGATGTTCCCTCTTTTTTTATAAAGTGAAACTTTAATCAGTGGAGGAGGGCATCACCCACTGATCACCAATAGGGGTAAAAGTAAGGGGAATGAGAGATGGATATATACTTATTAATCGTCACGTTACTTGCGATCACAATTGTTATTTTAGGGGTATCATGGTGGAAATGGCATGCATTTATTAGTTTAACAGTTGCGAGTTTGTTTTTAGCTATTATGTCTGGACTGAACTTAATGAAAATAGTGACTGCCTATGAAACTGGTGTTGGTAGTGTACTAGGGCATTTAGTTGGTATTTTGGCACTTGGAACTATACTCGGGAAAATGATGTCTGATTCAGGAGCAGGCATGCAAGTTGCAGATTTCTTTATTCGATTTTTCGGCGTAAAAAAATTACCTTGGGCTATGTTATTTGCAGGTTTTGTTATAGGGATTCCCGTCTTTTTTGAAGTAGGGATTGTTATTTTATTACCACTTGTAATTTCAATTCGAAAAACGACGAAGCAAAACATATTATTAATTGCTTTACCTGTTATTGCGGGATTATCTATCGTACATGGGCTAGTACCTCCGCATCCAGGTGCCATGACTGCAATCGGTATTTATAACGCGAACTTAGGAAAGGTACTTTTATATTCATTAATTATCGCGTTACCGACGGCTATTATAGCAGGCCCAATATTTGCAAAGTGGGTACATAAGAGGGTTATACCTGAAAATGAACCGGAGCTTGTTCGAGTTACGACAGTATCAACTGATTTGCCAAGTCGTAAAGTTTCATTCTTTATTATTTTATTACCAGTTGTATTGATGATTTTATCAGTAGTTGCACCATATATTTCATTACCGGAAAAATTGACTGAATTTTTCGTGTTTATAGGAAGTCCAGTAATCGCCTTACTTATTTCATGTTTCGCAGCATTTTATTTACTTGGTATCAAACAAGGTATTAATAAAAAGATGATTAAAAAATTAACAGATGAAAGTTTATTGCCTGTCGGTTCTATTATTTTAATAATTGGTGCAGGCGGTGGATTTAAACAAATATTAATTGAAAGCGGCGTTGGAACAGCTATTGCACAAATGGCAGAACATATTTCGTTATCACCAATCGTATTAGCTTTCATGGTAGCTGGTTTAATTCGAATTGCAACAGGTTCAGCTACAGTAGCATTAACGACAGCAGCAGGGATTGTTTCACCAGTTATTCAGCACATGTCTGGTGTGAATTTAGAGCTTCTCGTTATTGCGACCGGTGCAGGATCATTAATGTTTTCTCACGTAAATGATGCAGGGTTCTGGCTTGTAAAAGAGTATTTAGGTTTGACGGTGAAGGAAACATTTAAAACTTGGACGGTGCTGGAAACATTGTTATCATTTATTGCATTTGGTTTTGCTCTTTTGTTGAATATGTTTCTTTAGGAGAGGAGATCAGATTTAAACGAATAAAACCTACAGAGGAAATGTAATTTCTCTGTAGGTTTTATTCGTTTTTTGTGCTTTCTATTACTTAATGGAACGGACATACTGATCTTCTCCATCGTCTTTGACAAAGACTCCTAGCTCATTCAAATCTTTGCGTAAATGCTTCTTTTTTTTCGAGTTTCCTTCTCGAAGGGCATTTCGTCTTTCATACAAAATAGTATTTATGCTTTTATTAAATCGCTCATCCTCTAATTTCCATAAGCTATACTCATGTTTATAAGGATCTTGTTCCACCCAGGGGAAGCCGTGCATTAAGAAAGTATCTTTAATTTTGCTTGGGTTAATGTCAGATGTTTCACGTAACCATTCTCGGTCTTCTTGATCAATGATAACCACTTGACGCTTATCTACAAAAACGGCTTTTACATTTGATCTGGTGATTTGTTTCTTTTGATCGTCCTTATTCACGTGAATGCTTTCCGAAGTAATGTTCATCTTTAAAGCGTCACTATAAACAATTAAAGAAAATAAAATTCCTGCAATAACACCAATTAGCATGAGGATAATAGGAAGCCAGAAGGGGTTAATAAAATTTAAAAGTTCTATAATTTTTGAATCAGAAAAGAGAGGAATCCTTTTTATAATCTCTATTAATTTAGGTGAAAAATATCCAATAATGCCTAAAAGGATTGGGCTTAATATAGCAAGTAATTTTTCTAAAAAACCTAATCCAATGACAGATGCCTTTTTCATGTGTAATTCATCCTTTCATATATATTTTTTTAATCAAGGCATATTTAAACAGTGAGTTTCTTCACCATTTTTATGAGCTCATCTGAGTAATTTTCTATGGATATAGATGAATTTGCCTTCAGCATTCTTTCTTCGATTGCTCCTAAAATAAATGAAGCTAATGTGTCGGTTTGGAAAGAATCGGAAAACACGCCATTTTGTTGACCAGTCTTCAAAATATCTAATAACATCGTTCTAAGAGCATCCTCCTCTTCGTCGTCTTCGATTCTGTAATAAGGAACGTTCTCTTCATTTCTTGCATTAAAGACAATCTCAATTAAGGCAATATTATTTTTGTAATGAGTTTCTTGATAAGCCAAGTGTGCTTCAATAAAAGCCTCTAGTTTATTTATTTCAGATTGAGCTAATAGTACTCGATTACTAATAAATTCATGTTGTTTGGCAACTAAAAATTGTAATGTGCGATTCATAAGGTAAAGCTTATCGTTAAAATGATAAGAAATAAGTCCGGTGCTAATCTTAGCTTTTTTTGCTACCTTCGTTAAGCTTAAGTTGTTATATCCAACCTCTTCTAATGTATCAATACATGCAAGAATAATTTGTTCACGCCTAGCCTCTGCAATAAAAGAATCAGTCAAGCTATTCAACTCCTAATTTATATGATTTGAATGTATAATCAAAAAATTGATTGGCTGTTCAATTAAATATTAGTAAGAAATTAAGAGTATGTCAAATGTTTTATGCTTACATCTGGATAAGGCTCATTCGCTTTTTAATAAAGCCCAATTCCTAAAACAAGCCCGTTTTTAGGTAAGCCAAGCTTCCTATTCGCCCTGAAAACATAATATAAATGGAATCCCCTCATTTAGAGCAAGGTGAACTTGTTATGAATGATACTAAAGGAGGAATAGGGTAATGAGCGAAAAGTGTGAACACAGACATGATGATTGTAACCGCAGACATGGTTGCGGAGGCGGTTTTGCGCTTCTAATTGTATTGTTTATTTTATTAATTATCATCGGTGCTAGCTGCTTCGGCGGAGGCGGCGGTTGTGGCTATGGTGGTTACGGCGGTTACGCAGGCGGCTACGGTGGATATTGCTGCTAATTATTAAAAACTATTGAAAATAGCCTTGTGCATATTGCACAAGGCTATTTTATTCATATTTTTATATGCTGTGATAATTTATTAATGTACAGAGAACGGATTAAGAAGAAGAAAATAATCTCGATAATCCCGAAAAAGGTGAGTACGATACATGTCTCTTTTAGTAAGGAGAAAGAAAACATACTTTGTAAAAACTTAACCGCAAATAATGTGTGAACACCAGCAACGATGTAAGGAACGAAAAATAAAATTCCTAATTGAATCGTTGCAGAGCGAAACATTTCTGATTCAGTTAAGCCAAGCTTTGTAATCGTAATATACTTTTGTCTTTCAGTTGTTAAGTCATTATACATACGGAAATATAAAACACTAGCTGCTCCGATAAAGAAAATAAAGCCGAGAAATGCCCAAATAAAGAATTGAGCGACTGCATTTCCTTTACTATGAACGAGTTCATCCGTAGCTGTATAAATATAAAATGGTTTAATGAAATCTTCTTCATTTTTATGTGCTTCATACAAGGTTTCTGCATCGTGATCTAAGCTTTTTAATATATTTTTTGTTGGGACAATTGCATTTTCCCAATTTTCCACGAAGTAGTTATAGACTGTAATTGTTTCAATATGAGGAATCATATTTTCAATTACTTCATCTTGCATCACAATTAAGTGAGGTAATGCAAAGGGAGGCTCAATTCCTCTATTAATAAAACCTTTAATTTGAAATTCCTTTTTATTAGAGCCAAGTGTAATTGTGTTCTGCTTCGCAAATGGGTTAGACACGAGATTTAATAACGCTGGTGAATAGCGAGAAATATTATAAACTTGTGAAGAATCGAGAGTGATTTTTGGTCTGTTTAATTGCTGTGCTATTGCGTTATAATCACTCATTTTCATAATGGCAATTGATTCTTTTAAAGCTGTATCTTTTAAAACGGTAAACTTATATTTGTCATATTGAAAATTAGCATTTGTAAGTTCAGTTTCAATCGTAGTAATATGCTTTTGTTCAAATGCATTAACACCTTCTGATGTATAGGTGAATGGTATTGGATATCGTTCTAGTATGGGTGCTTTCGTATTATTGTTTGCAGCAAATAACCCGATAATAATTGTAAATGCAAGTGCAGATAGCATAGAAACAATAAAGAGTACATTAATATTACTGCGTGTACGAGAAACTAAATCTGAAATCCATAACATATTTATTTGTTTTAAGTAAAACTTTCTTCGTTTCTTTAAAATATAGATAAAGAGAAGAAATGTTTGTGAAAAAAATAAATACGTCCCAATCACTACAAGCGGTAAAATAGATAGCATAATTAAGAATACAGATCCATTTTGTGCATTTTTTTCCGTTATGTAGCCTTGCGGATAACCGGCAATATAATAACATAGTCCTAAACAAGTTAAAGCAAATAGTGAAATGAGTATAGATGGTTTTTTTTCGCTCTTCTCTTTGTTAACGGCCTTAATAAGCTTCGTTGTTTTTCGAGTACGAATAAACATCGGTGTGAATGTAGAAACGATTAAAAATAAAATGATAAATGTTACGGTTGTAACGATAATCGCTTCTGTTGGCCAATATAAATATAGACCTTTCGAACTGGTTAATTTCGAAGTGACTAATAAGAAAAAGTTAGAAAATACAAGGCCACCTTGTATCCCGATAAAGATAGATAATATCCCGATTATCATGTTTTCAGTAAATAACAATTTTTTTAATTGTCTCTGTGAGATACCGAGAATCGTAAGTATCCCGAATTGTTGCTTCCGTACATTTAAAAATGTACCGATTGAATATAAGAGAAAGAAGAACGAGAACATAACGATAACAAACTGCGCTGTACTAGCTAAATTCATTAGAGGATCCCGATCTTGAAAGCTTTGTACACTCTGTAAGCGTGGATGATACGCGTATACAGTAAATGAAAAGAAAACCATGATAGAAAACGCACTACTTACAAAGTAGGCGAAATATGCTTTTGAATTACGTGAGACATTTTTAAATGCGAATTGCCAAAACGTCATCCACGTCTTCCTCCTAATAAGGCTAGAACATCTAATATTTCTTGATAAAACTTCTCGCGATATAATCCGCGGTGCAGTTCATTGTAAAGCTCTCCATCTTTAATGAAAATAACACGGTTACAATAACTTGCTGCAAACGGATCGTGCGTAACCATTAAAATCGTTGCATCTTCTTCTTTGTTTAATTTCGTAAATAACTCCATTACATCAATAGCGGCTTTTGAATCCAGGTTCCCTGTCGGTTCATCGGCTAGTAAGAGAGAAGGGTGATGAATAACAGCGCGTGCTACTGCAGTACGCTGTGCTTGTCCTCCAGAAACTTCAAAAATACGTTTGTCCAAAATATGATCAATTCCAAGCTTTTTTGAAATGTTATCAAGCTTTTCATCCATTTCTTTTAATGGAACATTATCTAATGTTAAAGGTAGTACGATATTTTCACCGATTGTTAGTGTATCTAGTAGGTTAAAGTTTTGGAAAACAAATCCTAACTCTTGGCGGCGGAAAATAGCTAACTTCTCTCTACGAAATGTGTGTGGTTTTTTTCCGTTAATAACGACGTCACCAGAAGTAGGAGAATCAATTGTAGAAATAACGTTTAAAAATGTAGATTTCCCGCTACCAGATGGCCCCATAATGGCAACGAATTCCCCTTTATCTACGTGTAAATTTATATTTTTTAAAGCAGTATGAGGGACTTTTCCCTCATATACTTTTGAGACGTTTTTTATGTGTAATACTTCTTCCATAGTAATCACCTTTCTACTTTTAAAACTTAATATGTTGTGATAATTTTTGCATATAAAAGGAACGAATTAAAAGGAAAAATAAAATTTCAACTGTTCCAAAAATCAACAGTACGACTGTAATCTCAGCGAAGAACGAGAGATGTAAAACTTCTTGTAGCATCTTTGTCGCAAACATCGTATGGATTGATGCCATAATGTAAGGCACGAAGAAAAGAATCGCAAGCTGAATTGTCGCTGAACGTTTCATTTCAGTTTCAGTTAAGCCAATTTTCGTAATCGTTATATATTTTTCTTGCTCATTTGTTAAATCTGTATACATTCGGAAGTAAAGAACACTACCAGCACCGATAAAGAAAATAACACCTAAGAAAGTACCAATTAAGAAGAACGAAGCGACATTTAGTTTTGTTGTGTATAGAGAATCGCTCGCTTCACTTGCATGGAACGGTGGATGCTCTGCTTGAATTGCTGCATTGTCGTTATTGATTTTTGTGATAAACGATGAACCGATATTATGTGCTTTTTCCCAATCTGTAACTTTGAAGTTATATACACTCATTTGTTTGGAAACTGTGGATAAGGATTCTACAGTTTCATCAGATAGTATGAGTAATTGGTATATTAAGCTGTTTGGGAATGGGCTATAACTTTTATATTCTTTCACTTGTAGTTGTAAATTGTTTTGAGTAAGTGTAAGAGTATTTTTCTTTTCTTCATTGTGAAGTGTTCCAATAACTTGATCATCTAAGTCTTTCATAAGAATATAAGATTCATTCTTATTTACCGTGAGTTTTTCCCAATTTAATGCTTTAGCAAGTACATTATAGTCACTTTGTTTAATTGCGTAATAGAGCTGCGTGTTATCTTCAGCTGAAGATACTTCATATATATCCGTTTTAAATTTCGTATAAGTAAAATGCTCTTCATTAAATTTCTGCTCTAACCAGTTTAAATGTTCATCAGCTAATGTATTTTCAGTATGTGATAAATACGTAAACGGGAAAGGGTTTTGTCTAATTGCATCAAACTTTGTAAATTTCCCAAAACCGTATAAGAATGTAATCATTGTAAAAGCGAGTGTTGATAGCATCGCTACAATAAAGAGCATGTTAATGTTTGTCCGAATGCGCGCTGCTAAATCCGAAATCCAAAGCATATTAATTCGTTTCATATAAAACGTTCTTCGCATTTTTAAAATACGAATAAGTAAAAAACTAATTTGTGAAAAGAAAAAGTATGTTCCAGCTGCAATAAGCGATGGAATAACAAATATACTAGAGACGGCATATAAAAGCCCAATGGTATCGCCTAACGACATAAAATATAATGGATTGGATTCTAATACATATCCAGTTATTAAACATGCCGCACCAAATAGAGAGATGAGCACGGATGCTTTTCTTTCTTTTTGTTGTTTTCCTTCTTTTAAAAGACGTACGGCTTTTCTCGTGCGAATGAGCATCGGTGTAAAAGATGATACGAGAATAAAGAGCCCGAGAAAGATGATGATAGTTAAAACGATAGCACTTGTAGGCGGATATAAATATAAACCAGGTACGTGTGTAATTTTGGCGGTAACTAATAAAAAGAACTGTGAAAAGACAACTCCAAGTTGAATGCCAAAAAATATAGAAAGAGCACCAATTAACATATTTTCTATAAATATGAGTCGCTTTAATTGTTTTTGAGATATGCCAAGTACTGTTAAAATCCCGAACTGTTTTTTTCGTACTTTTAAAAACGTCCCGATTGAATACAGTAAAAAGAAAAATGAAAAGAACACAATGACAACTTCTGAAATTGTCATTAATATGTTCAGAGAATAATTCACGTCTGTCATATGCAATTTAGGATGAAATAAATAAACTGCAAATGAGAAAAAGATTGCGATGGAGAACGCACTGCTTACAAAATAGGCGAAATAAGCTCTGGCGTTCCGCGTCACGTTTTTAAATGCAAACTGCCAAAATGTCATTCACCTGAACCTCCTGATAGGGTGAAGATGAGAAGAGCATAAGAAATACTCTTTTCATCAAGTTTGTTTTAAATATTTTGTCCACTCGTGTATTGTGATAATTTTTGCATATAAAGTGAACGAATGAATACGAAAAATACGATTTCAACGAATCCAAAAATAATAAGAACGGCTGAAACCTCTTTGAACAGAGATAAACCAATTACATCTTGTAGCATTTTTGTTGCGAACATTGTATGAATGGATGCCATAATGTACGGAATGAAAAATAAAATACTAAGTTGAATGGTTGCAGATCGTTTCATCTCTGTATCTGTTACACCGATTTTAGAAATCGTTATATATTTCTCTTGTTCGTTCGTCAAATCCGTATACATTCTAAAGTAAAGAACGCTACCAGCTCCAATGAAGAAAATAACTCCTAAAAATGTCCCAATTAGGAAAAATGCAGCACTGCCTGATGTTATTTTGTATAACGATCCTGCTGATTCAAAGGAACGAATAAGAGGTCCTTCATACTGGAATTTATTTCGATCTTTTTGCACTTTTTCTATAAAATTATCAGCAATTTCATATGTCTGTTCCCAGTTTTGAATTTTGTAATTGTATGCTGATATATGCTTTACGGTGTTAGGTAAGTTATTTACGATAATATCAGGCAACACTATCGTTTGATATGAAAAGTCAGATGGGATTGCGTTTACATGCTCATAGCCTTTTACTCGTAATTTCGTATTTGTACTAGAGAGTGTAATGTAATCTCTTTTGTAGCTTTGCTCAAATTCGTTGAATATGGTGATATAAGATGTCCCTGTTAGCACATATGCTTCGTTATCATCCATAAATAGTTGTTTCATTCGTAAAGAATCTGCAAGTTTGTTATAGTCACTTTGCTTAATTGCGTATACGTCATTATAAATAGCTATATCTTTATCTTCTTTTAGTGGTGTTTCATATATATCAGCTTTTATTTTTTGATAAGGGAAATGCTCTTTTTGTAATTGTTGCTCAAGCCAATTTAAATGCTCTGTAACAAAAGGGTTCGCATCATAAGAAAAATAAGAAATTGGAAAAGGAGAAGCTCTATTCACCTCTAGCTTAATAAATTTCCCGAATCCATATAGAAACGTAATCATTGTGAAAGCAATTGTAGATAGCATCGCTACAATAAACAGCATATTAATATTCGTTCGAATACGGCTTACTAAATCCGAAATCCAAAGCATATTAATCCGTTTCATATAAAACTTCCTTCTTTTCTTTAAAATATAAATAAGTAAGAAACTAATTTGTGAAAAGAAGAAATATGTTCCAATTGTAACAAGCGTTGGGATAACGAAAATACTTGAAACCATATATATAACACCGATTTGCGGGCTTACTGATACGAAATATTTAGGATTTCCAGCTAACGCATAACCACCAAATAAACAAATCGCACCAAATAATGAAACAAGTATGGATGGTTTTCTTTCTTTTTGTTTTCCACCATTTGTTTTTAAAAGGTGTACTGCTTTTTTTGTACGAATAAGCATTGGTGTGAATGCAGATACAATGATAAAAAGACTAAGGAAAACAATGGTTGTTAAAATAAACGCGTTAGTAGGCCCGTATAAATATATTCCTGGAACATGGGTAAGTTTGGCTGTTACTAATAAGAAAAATTGAGAAAAAACAACCCCAAACTGCATGCCGAAAAAGATAGATAAAATCCCGATTAACATATTCTCCATAAAAATAAGACGATGTAATTGTTTTCTCGATATTCCTAAAATGGTCAAAATACCAAATTGTTTTTTTCTAACTTTTAAAAAAGTACCAATGGAATATAGTAAAAAGAAGAAAGAGAAAAATACAATTACTACTTCTGAAAATATCATTAATGCTGAAATTTCAGAGGTCATGTCAAAGTTTTGTAATTTTGGATGGAATAAGTAAACAGCAAACGAAAAGAACACAGCAATGGAAAAGGAACTACTTACAAAGTAAGCAAAATAAGCTCTCGAGTTGCGCGTGACGTTTTTAAATGCAAATTGCCAAAATGTCATAGATTATACCTCCGGCTAGAAGATATAGAAGTAGTTGTATTGCAAAAAATGTATGAGAGTGAGTTCTCATACATTTTGCTTGCATATGTTACGATCATACTTCGGTCACCTTCTCCGTATGTTCTGCTTGATTATTTGCAGCATTGTGGAAGATGATTTTAATGGTCGTTCCTTTACCAACTTCAGAATCTAGTTTGACAGAGTGACCTAAATAATCACAAATTTTACTTACAATATAAAGTCCCATACCAGTAGATTCTCCGAAGGCGCGACCGTTTTTCCCAGTGTAAAACGGTTCAAATACTCTTCGAATATCTTCTTGTGGAATACCAACACCTTCATCACGAACTTCTAAAATAATATCTTTTCCGTTTCGGTAAGCAGATAAGAAAACTTTCTTTCCGCGCTCACCGGAGTAACGAACAGCGTTTGTCATTAATTGATAGATGATAAATTTTAGCCATTTCGCATCAGAAGCAACTTTTAAATCAGAATGGACTTCTAAAACAGGGAAGACACCATTACGAATGAATAGTTCTTTTAATCCATTAATATTTTTTGTTACCGTATCTTTTAATGAAATCGTCTCGACATGGAAATCTTCATGGAAGTTATTTAACCTAGCCATGTATAAGGCCATATCAAGCCCTTGGTTTAGACGCTCTAATTCTTTTTTAAACTTTGGAATTAAATGCTCGTCTTCCATTTCTAGCACCATAAGCTGCATAACAGAAACAGGTGTTTTCATTTGATGTACCCAATGGTTAATGAATAGTTGATGTTCTTGTTGTTTTACTTCATACGATTGTAGTTCTTTTTGGAAGAGGCGGTACTGCGTACGCACGAGTTCATTGACACCGTGAGGCATCGGAGCAGTCGCTCTTTCAATAAACGCATCTTCCATTTTTTCTGGTTGCTCACTTAATCTATGGTACATTCTACGATTGCGAACGTAACGATAAGCGAGGAAACAAATGAATAAATATAAACTTAAAACGACGAAGTAAAATTTATTGTTTTGAAATCCATCTACTGCATCATAAAGAACGAAAATGATACCGAAGTTTAATACGTACAGTAGGAAAAATGCAAAATGATCACGTAAAAATAGCTTCATGCTTATTCACTCCAAGTTGCGTTAAAGCGATATCCAAGTCCACGTACTGTTTCAATAGAGTTCTCAATGCCAAGCTCATTAAACTTTTTACGAAGACGCGTAATGTTTACGTTTAATGTATTTTCTTCAACGAAGCTCTCGTCATCCCAAAGCGCAGCTAATAAATCTTCACGGCTCGCTGTACGAGGGAATTTAGATAATAACATTTCAGCTAAAATAGCTTCTTTCTTCGTTAAAAGAACTTGTTCAGATCCGAAGTGAATTTCAGGACGTTCTGGGAATAGTTTTAAACCTTCTACTTCAACGATACGTTCAGAAATATTCGGTGCATAATCACCGTAAATACGACGTAATTGTCCTTTAATTTTCGCCATTACAACATCGTAGTGGAACGGTTTTGTAATGTAATCATCCGCACCGCTTTCAATTGCCATAATTTGTTCCATCTCACCAGCACGAGCTGAAATGAAAATAATTGGACAAGTAGATTCATGACGAATTTGACGGCACCAGTAGAAACCATCGAATTTCGGTAAGTTTACATCAAGTAAAACAAGATGTGGTTTCACAGCGTTAAACGATTCCATAATATCATCGAAATTCTCCGCTACCACAGCCTCATAACCGTACTTCTGAATGTGAGATTGCAGTAATGATGAAATATTTGGATCGTCTTCAACGATTAAAATTTTATACATATGTATATTCCTCCTCAAAAAAACAATTGTAGCTATAGTGTATCATGTGTTTCAAGTCTTTTCATTATGTTGAAAGATAAGCTAGTAAACAGTATAGGTTAAAAGTAAGAAAAGTAAAAAGGACGCTGGATGGAATTGACAAATAACGGTAATCGGTTTAACATTTAGATAAATATCTAAATGTCTAATTATCGAAAGGAAGAAAGACATTGAATCAAGCATTCAAAGCATTAGCAGATCCAACAAGGCGAAAAATTTTAGACTTATTAAAAGAAGGTGATCTAACCGCTGGTGAGATTGCTGAACATTTCAATATGACAAAACCAAGTATTTCACACCACTTAAGCGCACTTAAAAATGCTGAACTTATTCAAGATGAAAAGAAAGGGCAATTCATTTTGTACTCTTTAAACACAACGGTCTTTCAAGATTTGTTGACTTGGGTGTTTACATTTACGAATAAGGGGGAAGAGGGGAAATGAAAAAGCATCTTTTTGCAATCTTATTAATTGTTATAACTTGTTTAGCTTGGGCGTTTGCTTGGCCACATTTACCGGATACAATTGCAACGCATTGGAGCGGCGGTAAAGTAGATGGATATTCTTCTAAATTGTATGGAATGCTTTCTATGATTGGAATTATGATTGTTTTATATATTTTTCTAAACGTGTTACCAAAGATTGATCCAAAGAAAGCGAACTACGAGAAGTTTTCTAAAGCTTTTATGATGATGAATAACGGGATATTACTGCTACTATTTGTAGGGAATATAGATATTATTACAAGTGGATTAGGATACAATTTATTCATTAATCGCGTGCCGGAATTATTAGTGGGTATTTTATTTATAGTCATCGGAAACTTTTTACCACAATGTAAACCAAATTATTTTGTAGGTATAAAAACGCCGTGGACGTTAAGTAGCGAAGAAGTATGGAGAAAGACACACCGTTTTAGCGGAAAGGTGTTTGTTGCATTGGGGATCATTATGATTTTAAGTGTTTTTGCACCAGTAACGTGGAAATCTTTCGTAATGGTTGGAATTATTATTGGTGCAGTAGGATTAACGATGGGATATTCATATATTGCTTATAAAAAAGAAATAGGGGCCTAATAAAAAATTATGGGGGAGAGAGGATGAAAAGACACGTATTACCATGGAGTTTAATTATTGGCATTGCAATTGGATGGTATATTGTATGGCCATATTTACCAGAACAAATTCCACGCCATTATAATGCAGCAGGAGTAGTAGATGGATATTTTTCTAAAATAGAAGCAAGTTCATTCTCGATAGGTAGTATGGTAGTGCTCTATATGATATGGCTAGTTTTTGGATTCATAAAAGATAAGTCTACACAGCAATCCAAAGTTCTTTCAGCGATTAATTATGCCATTCTCTTTATCGGATTTGGATGTAACATATTTGCACTATTAGCAGCGTCTAATTATATTGCATCGGGCTCAATTGCATTTAATTTTGGACTTGGAACATTGTTTCTTGTACTAGGTAATTACATGCAACAAACGAAGCCGAACGGGTTAGTAGGCATTCGAATGGACTGGACATTAGAAAATCCTGTAGTTTGGAGAAAAACACATAGATTTGCTTCGAGGGTATTTGTAATAGGTTCACTTTGTATATATGCCGGGGCTTTGCTTCCAGATCCATTTAATATTTTTATGGGGATTGGAATCATATTAATATGTATTATCGTATCAACAATAAAGTCATATAGTATTTATAAAGAAGAGTTGAAAATGTAAATAAAGCTGCTTTTCCTTAAAAGGAAAAGCAGCTTTGTTTTTTTATCACTTCTTCAAAACCGGTATCCAAATTTCACTTTTAAAGTTTGGAGAAGATATGTCTTTCTGTTCATTCCACAATACTTCCGGTCCTTCCGCTAGTTCATAGTTCGAAGAAGGGAACCATTCAGAATAAATACGCCCCCATACATTTTGTAGTGCATCAGGAAATGGACCGACAGCTTCGAATATAGCCCATGTTGAAGCTGCGACTTCAAGTTGCGCGAATTGCTCTGGACAATCCTTTGTTGTGGCTACTCCAATATAGTGATCAAGTTCTCCTTTTTCCTCCATTCTTCCTTCAGAAAAATTAGTAGAAGCACTAATAATTCCAGTAGGTTCAATGTTTGAAAGGGACTTTAATGTTTGAATAGACTCTGGGTTTAAACTTTTCCACATAGAAGCAATTTCTTCATTTACACCGTTAAAAACGATTGGTACTCGTTTTGTAATACCTATAATTCGAAAGGGCTCTTTTTCTTCAATTCGATAGTTCATTTCATTTCCTCCTTGAATGGATAATTGGAAGGTCATTGGTGAATAAGCCTTCAAAGAATGGCTACTATTTCGGGCCTCTGAAGGTGTTATACCGTGCAAGTTTTGAAATGCACGAGCGAATGAATCTGGTGAGTTGTATCCATATTTTATAGCGATATCAATGACTTTTACATTGTTGTTTTTTAGTTCAAAGGCAGCGAGAGTAAGACGTCTACAGCGAATATATTCTGATAGTGATATGCCAGCTAAAAAAGAAAACATTCTCTTGAAATGATATTCGGAGCAGTAAGCTATTTTTGCGACTTCTTTAAAATCAATTTCATGTGTAAGGTTGTTTTCGATATACTGCATTGCAGCATTCATATTTTTTAGTGAATCCATATTATGACCTCCTCTGTACATAGAATAGCAGGAACGAAATAGCTCCATCCGACATTTCGTGCACAACTTTGTAGGTGCATTTTTTACCTTACAAAATTGTAATGTTCCTGTAAGGAGAATGAATGGATGGTATGATATCCCAATGTTATAGTAACAAAGTACTTTAATTCATTACGTTAACTTTTTGATTTCTTTACTTATGTGCCTTACATAACTGTCATGTTTGTGTAAGAAACATCGATAGTGGCAAGAGTAGAGAGTGTATATAGTTGAAAATAGAGAATAGAAGAAATGAGGGATGTCGAGATGAAAACAGTATTAGAAGCAAAAAATATTGAAAAAGTATATGACACGGGTGGTAATAAATTTGCAGCGTTAAAAGGTATTAACTTACAAGTAAAAGAAGGTGAGTTCGTTGGAATTATGGGACCTTCTGGTTCTGGTAAGACAACTTTACTAAATGTTCTTTCTACAATTGATAATGCGACGAACGGTGAAATTTTAATTGATGGAAAAGATATTGTGAAAATGAATGATGATAAGTTAGCGTTATTCCGCCGCGATCATTTAGGTTTCATTTTCCAAGATTATAACTTATTAGATACGTTAACAGTGAAAGAGAATATCGCTTTACCACTTGCGTTATCAAAGGTGAAAGCGAGTGAGATTGATCGCCGCGTTCTTGAAATCTCAAAGAAATTTGGCATTGATCATATTTTAAGTCAGTTCCCATATCAAGTATCTGGTGGACAGAAGCAGCGCTGCGCAGCATCACGTGCAATCGTTACGAACCCAAGTATGATTTTCGGAGACGAGCCAACTGGAGCGCTTGATTCTAAATCTGCAACAGATTTACTTGAAAGTATGAAGTCATTAAATGAATATGATAACTCAACAATTTTAATGGTAACGCATGATGCATTTGCAGCAAGTTATTGTAAACGAGTTATTTTCATTAAAGATGGTGAACTATATAAAGAATTGCACCGTGGTGAATCAACGCGTAAACAGTTCTTCCAAAAAGTCGTTGACGTAATGTCTTCTATTTCTGGAGGTATGGCTGATGACCTTATCTAGCATTGCCCTCCGCAACATACAGCGGAACTTTAAAGACTACTTTGTATATTTCGCATCTATGATTTTTAGTATTGTTATTTATTTTACATTTAAAGCACTGCAATATAATTCACAAATGGAAAAAGCAGCAGAAGCTTCAAAAAAAATTAGCGGAGCGTTCCAAGTTTCCAGTGTGATGCTTATCATTTTCGTAGCAGTGTTCATTATATATTCGAACGGATTCTTTACACGTAAACGTAAAAAAGAAGTTGGCTTATATTCGTTATTAGGTATCCGTAAAAGACAAATTGGTAAAATGCTCTTTTATGAAAATATGTTAATGGGATTAATGTCATTAGTAATCGGGATTGCGATCGGTAGTGTCCTTTCGAAATTATTCCTTGAGTTATTAGTAAATATGATGGGATTAAATTTAAACGTTCATTTTGAAGTACCGATGGCTGCCATTATTGATACAGCAATTATTTTCTTTGTGATTATTTTATATACATCACTTCAAGGATATCGTTTAATTTATCGCTTTAAGTTAATTGAACTTTTCCGTGCAGAACGTGAAGGAGAAGCAATGCCAAAAGGATCTGTCATCATGGCATTAATTTCAGTTTTCTTAATCGGTTCAGGTTATTTTTTAGCGCTAATGTACATGAAAGCAGTTATGTATGCAGACTTTATGGTCGTTGCATTATATATTTTATTAGCGACAGTAGCAGGGACTTATTTACTGTTCATGTTCTTCACAGTATTTGTATTGAAACGTGCAAGAAATAATAAGTCAGCATTTTATAATGGTATGAATATGGTAACGACATCGCAGTTACTATATCGTATTAAAGGAAATGCGAAATCATTGGCGACAATCGCTATTTTAAGTGCAGTTACATTAACAGCGGTTGGTACGTCAGTTACGATGTATTACAACACATTTACGCAATCAAAAGTTGCTGCGCCGTATAGTTATTCCTATGAGAAAAAAGATGCAGCATTAGATAAAAAAGTAAATGAAATACTTGCTGGAGAGAAGAATAATCACCCAGTCACATATGAATCAGAAGTTGAAATGATTCCTGTGAAAGGAACATTTAAAGGTGAAAGAGCTGATCAAGTTCTGAACACACACTATAATGTTACGAATCAGTACCAGCTTATTTCTCAATCAAGCTTTAATAAACATGTGAAACATTTAGATGTAGAACCTGTAAATTTAAGTGCGAATGAAGCTTTCGTATATGATAGCTTATATATTGAGAAACTTGATTTTGGTCCTCTTTATACAGGAAATACAGCTGTATTCCCTGTTGGAAATGAGTCAAAAGAATTAAAAATTAAAGGTGTAAATAATAGAAGCCTTACAAATTTAAATGAACTATTTGTAATCGTTCCTGATAAAACATATGAGCAAGTGAAACAAGTAAACGAAACGCGTACTGTAAAAAATATTGATGTAAAAGGTGAGCGAAATAGTAAAGAGTTAACAGCAAAATTAGCAAGCATTATGCCAGCTGGAGAATCAGAAGTTTTAAAACCATTTAACGATTTCTATACAGGATTCCAAATGGGGCTTGAAACGACAGGCTTAATGATGTTTATTGGGTTATTCTTAGGATTAGTATTCCTATTAGCAACAGGCTCAATTATTTACTTTAAACAATTAACAGAAGCAAGTGCTGACCGTGATCGTTACATTGTCCTTCATAAAGTTGGTGTAACGAAGCAAGAAATGAAGAAAGCTATCGCAAAACAAGTAAGCTTTATCTTCGCTATTCCGTTAGTAATCGGTATTTTACACAGCTTATTTGCACTAAAAGGTTTATCAAATATATTACCATTTGAAATTATGATTCCGCTTCTCATTAGTATTGGAGTATACGGTGTCATCTATATTGGATATTACTTCTTAACGGTTCGTTCTTATTATAAGATCGTGAGTGCGAAGTAATAAGGGGCAGCTATCGCTACACGCGATAGCTGTTTTTTTATTCTTCATAAAATCTTAAGAAACTTCCTCAATTTTTATTAAGAAACGATAGTTATACTTAGACACAAGTTAAAAACTATCGAACGAATGAGGAGAGGTTTACATGCAGCTCATTACATTTTTACATGAATTTATAAAGCATCCAAAACATACTGGTGCAATTGCGCCAAGTTCAAAAATATTAGCAAAGAAAATGGTCGATGTAATTGATTTTAATAAAGCGAAATGTATTGTAGAGTTAGGGCCTGGCACAGGGGTTTTTACGAAAGAGATTATGAAGAGAAAAAAGAAGGAAACAATATTTCTTCTTATTGAAATTAATGAAGTATTTTTCAAAGAATTAAAAAGAAAGTTTAAAGATGAGCAGAATGTCATTGTTGTACACGGTTCAGCTGAAAATATAAAGAAGTATATGGAGGAGCTCAATATAGAATGCATTGATTACGTTTTATCAGGGTTGCCTTTCACTTCTTTACCAGAAGAAGTTTCAAAGCGCATTTTAAATAATGCGATGGAAGCGATACATGAGAATGGTGAATTCATTACATTTCAATATTCACTTGTGAAAAAAGGGTTTATACAGCATTTCTTCCCTGAAATTACACTAGAAAAAGTATGGCTCAATTTCCCGCCAGCCTACGTCTTTAGTTGCAAAAAAGAACTAAGGAGAGCGTATGCATAATGGAATTACATGAATTATTATCCTATATCGAGCAATACGGTTATTGGGCATTATTTTTCTGTTTATGGTTAGGTATTATCGGTATGCCAATTCCAGATGAAATGATTGTTATGAGTGGTGGTTTCGTATCTTCAGTAGGTATATTAAGTGTTGTTCCTTCATTTGTATTAACATATTTAGGTGTTGTATCAGGGCTTTCTTTAGGATATATATTAGGGAAGGTATTTGGCACGAAGGTACTCCATAAATTGATGAAAAAGAAAAAAGCGAAGTATTTAATAAAATCACAAGAAATGGTTGATAAATACGGAAAGTACGCGTTAGTGACAAGCTATTTCATACCAGTTGTAAGACATATCGTGCCGTATTTAGTTGGAATGAATAATATGTCATTTAAGACGTATGCTTTGTATTCTTATACGACAGGATTTGTTTGGACACTCGTTTATTTCGTACTAGGTTCTTTATTTGGACAACATATTGAAAGAATTGTAGCAGTTGCGATAGAGTATGGTTTGTATTTTGGCGGAAGTATTGCATTGATTGTGAGTGTGTTTTATTTATACAGACAAAAAAGAAATACAGTGATGAGTAAATAAAGGAGGCGGCAGCCTCCTTTTATTATTAATATGGCTTTATTTATCGAAGTGCTGATGCAAAGCCCTGTTACATTAAGAAAAAGTTAAGAAACCGCACGAGTTTTTATTAAGAAATGCTCTCTATACTTAGAAAGGTCTTATAGAAAAACATAATGAAAGGCGGAATATAGATGAAAAGATTTATTTTAGGATCATTACTTGTCATCATAGCAGGAGTGGCATATTTGTTAAATGGGAGTGCTACAGTAGATTCCATGAATCCGTTTCTTAAATTAGAATATCGTTATGCGGTAATTGATAACGATGGAAAAGATTTAGGTGGAAATAAAGGCCGTGCATACACAGTGAACACATATGATAAGGATGGAAACGAAAAAGAAATAACAATTGATGGAGTGGATACATTGCAAAAAGGTTCCTACTGGCATGTAATTACGAGAGGAAAGTCTGTGCACGATAAGGTACAAATAGAAGAAGAAATAATTCCTGATGGCGCGAAGGTGAAGTTAGGATTGTAAGTATAAACCCGGTTCTAGATGAGAGAATCGGTTTTGTTATTTTATGGTAAAATAATAAAGGGGGAGGGCGAGAGGTATGCTACTCATTGTTAGCCTTATATTAATTGGGATTATGTGCAGTATGAGAATAGTATCCTTACATATGATAGAGCGACAAATGATAGAAGAGCGATATGTATATTGCCCAAAATGTGATGCGAAAATTAGAAAAGGGAATTCGGCTCCTTTTTGTTCGAAATGTAATTTAATATTTTAACTATATTAAATCCAAAATCAATTCTTATGATTTTGGATTTTTCTTTTTAAGAAAATATTAAGAAACCCCGTCACTATTTGTTAAGAAAATGTATCTATACTGAATTCTGTTGCTTAAAGAGAACATCAAGAATCATAACAGGAGGTACGGATAGATGAAAATAATGTTAGAGGCGAAAGGGATTTCGAAAATATATGATACGGGTGGTAATACGTTTGAAGCGTTGAAGGATATTCATTTACAGGTGAAAGAGGGAGAATTTGTTGGCATTATGGGACCGTCTGGTTCTGGTAAGACGACACTTTTGAATGTACTTTCTACCATTGATACAGCTTCAAAGGGCGAGATTTTAATTGATGGAAAAGATATTGTGAAGATGAATGATGATGAATTGGCGTTATTCCGACGTAATCATTTAGGGTTTATTTTTCAAGATTATAACTTATTAGATACGTTAACAGTACGAGAAAATATCGCTTTGCCGCTAGCCTTATCCAAGGTGAAGGCGAAAGAAGTAGAAGCTCGCGTTGAGGAGATTGCGAAGAAGTTTGGAATAAATCATATTTTAAATCAATATCCGTATGAAGCGTCAGGTGGGCAAAAACAACGATGTGCAGCATCAAGAGCGATTGTAACAAATCCAAGTATGATTTTTGGAGATGAGCCAACGGGGGCGCTTGATTCGAAGTCAGCGACAGATTTATTAGAAAGTATGAAGACATTAAATGAAAAAGATCGTGTAACGATTTTAATGGTAACGCATGATGCATTTGCAGCAAGTTATTGTAAACGAGTTGTATTTATTAAAGACGGAAAGTTGTATAAAGAATTACATCGCAAAGAGATGACACGTAAACAGTTCTTCCAACAAATTATTGATATGATGTCTTCAATCTCTGGAGGTGCTACAAATGAGCTTATCTAGCATCGCGCTTCGGAATATAAAACGGAATTTCAAAGATTATTTTATATACTTTGCTTCCATGATTTTTAGCATCGTCATTTATTTTACGTTTAAGGCGTTGCAATACAATTCACAAATAAGTAAAGCTGGAGATAACATTGGACGAGGATTCCAGCTTGCGAGTGTAATGCTTATTATTTTCGTTGCAATATTTATTATATATTCGAATGGTTTCTTTACACGAAAGCGTAAGAAAGAAATAGGTCTTTATTCTTTACTCGGTATTCGAAAAAAAGAAATTGGTAAAATGCTTTTTTATGAAAATATGTTAATGGGTTTATCATCGTTAGTAATCGGAATTGTAATTGGTAGTTTACTCTCAAAAGGATTCCTAAAGCTACTTTTAAATATGTTAGAGCTACATGTAAATGTTCATTTTGAAGTGCCAATTGGAGCGATTATAGATACAGCAGTTATTTTTTGTTTCATTATTTTCTATACATCATTTAAAGGATACCGTGTTATTTATCAATTTAAGTTAATCGAGCTATTCCGTGCAGATAACGAAGGCGAAGTCATGCCAAAAGGTTCGAAAATAATGGCTATCATTTCTTTATTATTAATCGGATCAGGTTATTTTTTATCAGTAACGGCTATTAAAAATGCAAGCAGCGATAACTTTATGCCACTTGCACTTTACATTGTATTAGCGACAGCACTTGGAACGTATTTATTATTTATGTTCTTTACTGTTTTTGTATTAAAGAGAGTGCGAAACAAAAAATCTTCATTCTATAACGGAATGAAAATGGTTACGACATCTCAGTTACTATACCGCATTAAAGGAAATGCAAAATCGCTAGCAACAATTGCATTATTAAGCGCAGTAACGTTAACGGCAGTTGGAACGTCTGTTACGATGTATTACAACACATATATGCAGGCGAAGAAGTATCATCCAGTTAGTTATTCATATGAAAAGAAAGATATGGAATTAGATCGTAAAGTGGATGAGATTTTAAAAGAAGAAAAGAATGAAGTCATTCATCAATATGAGTTAGAGACGGTAAAAGTAGTAGGAGAATACGGTGATAATATTTCAAATAAAGATAGTTTACATGCAAGAACAACTGAAATTATCGCAAAGTCATCTTTTAATAAAATTGCAAAGTATTTAAATGAAAAAACTATAGATTTAAAGAAGAACGAATTGTATGCATTTGATGGCATGTATAGCGAAGGGAACAGAGATAGTGGTGTATATAAAGGGAAAAAAGCTATGTTCCCCATTGGAGAGGTAGCACCAGTACAAGTGAAAGAAGTACAAGCGCGAAATATTACAAACCTATATGAACTTCTAGTTGTCGTTCCAGACGAAGTATATGAGCAGGCGAAGAAGACAATTGGTTCTCATACTGTGAAAAATATTGATGTAAAAGACGAAAGAAACAGTAAAGTGTTAACGGAGAAATTAAAGAAAGTGATACCGGAAGAAGATGCAGAAGGAAGAGGGCAATTCAGTGACTTCTATACAATATTCCGCAGCGGTATTGAAACGTCAGGGTTAATGATGTTTAGTGGTATATTCTTAGGACTTGTATTTTTACTTGCAACAGGATCTATCATTTACTTCAAACAATTAACAGAAGCACATGCAGATCGTGAGCGTTACATCGTTCTTCGAAAACTAGGTGTCACGAAAAAAGAAATGAAAAAAGCAATCGCAAAACAAATGAGATTTATCTTCTTCATTCCTTTAGTAGTTGGTATATTACACACTTTATTCGCGCTAAAAGGATTAGCGACAGTGATTCCGTATGAAATTGCAGTTCCGTTACTAATTAGCATCGGTGTGTATAGTGTTATTTATATTGGTTATTATTACTTAACAGTTCGTTCTTATTTCAGGATTGTTAGTAAATGAAAATAAGGTATACAGTTTTTGAAAAAGCGAAAGAGAGCATAGTGAAAATTATGTTCTCTTTCGCTTTTTTTAGTTAAAATGAGGTGTAAATGAAGATGGTATTTAAATGGAGTGTTACATTTGGAAATTCTTATCATAGCAGGATGTTTATTAATTGGTATCACTTTAATCAGTTTCAGTATTTATCGATTTGTAAAAGAATTAAAAGAAAAAAATTCAAAGAGAGAGAAATGGAAAGTAGTAGCTGGAAATTTGATAGAGTTATTTAGTGATCCATTGCACGGAGCGCCATTCTATTTTTTAACTGGGGGTCTCTTTTTGGTAATCGGACTGTTATTTCTTTCTATGGGAATGGACTGGCTTGAAATTGATTAAGGCGTATTAACAAAGATATTTCATAGTTGTATTGCGAAGAGGAGAGAACAAATGCCGGTTATAAGAGATATACAATTGAGTTTTCTAAAAGTAAAAGAGCATACCAGAAACATAGAGGCATTACAGTTAACATCTACAAGCAACTACGATGAAGACATCTCTTTTGGTAAAGAGACGAGCAGTATTACTTCTTTATATTGTCGACATATGCCAAAGTTAAGAATGGATTATGAGAAAGGGATTTTGATTCATTGTGTGGATGATATTTCATTACTCGATGAGTGGGAGAAGAAATATAGAATTTTCCCTGAATATATGAATGTTTTTGTGGAGTATGAGAGTGTGAAGGATTTTCCATATTTATCAGATAGAGAGAAAAAAGAATTAGCCCTTCAAATCGTTCATGTTGAAATGAAGCGTTTAGCTGTGAAATATGATTGGGATATAGAAGAGTTAGAAAAAGTGAAGAATAAGATACTAGAATTGAATTATAGAAACGAGTTCGTATATATAAAAAAGAGTAGTCCGAATAAAAAATACGTATGTAGTATAACATGTCAGCATGAAGTGGCTTATGCTGACGTGTACTTAGAAATAAGAGAGTATAGAACGAGGCGGTTAATCAAAAAGGAAAAGCTTATTAGAGAAGAAGATATGTATAAGATGTTTCATCATGTTAGTGAAGTGGCTTGGAAGTTAAACCATAAAGTGCTACTGATGAACGATAAAGGAAAAACTGTATGGATGTTAACCTTTTTAGAGAAAGATATCCCAGCTAATTTAGTTTGGAAGATTGAAAGAATTGATTGAAAATAGATGAGAAGTGGAGTGCATATGATGGAGACACAAATCGTTATTGGAGTACCTGGTTTATGGAAAGATAGAACAGAATTAATACAAGAAGTTGTGAGTAAAAGTAACTATATATTAGCGGGAAATGTTATGCACCATAAGGAGAAAGAGATTGGCTTTGAAATTGATATATATGAACAAGACCCTTCTTTGAGAGAGGCTTTCTTCTATGCAGGTGGTGAGCGTTTTGATGAAGAATTGCTTCAGGAGTTGGAGAAGCATACTTATACAGTGTATGTTATTGCAAAAGTTGACGATACAGAGAGATTACAAGAAGTAATTGATGTAGGAATGGAACTTTTAAATGCAGGTGGACTTGCTTTAAAAGTTGAAACAGCAGGTGTGGCTTATTCGAAAGAAGAATGGCAAGAGCTTGCAGAGAATAAGGAAATATTCCCGATGTATTCGCACCTTGTAACTTTAGTTGGAGATGAAGAGGACGGTTACTATTCATGTGGAATGCAAGCATTTAATCTACCAGACGTTGTTTTAGACGGAGGGATAGATCCGGAAGTAGCTGTAGATTTATTAAATGATTTTAACCTACATAATATATTGGAAAAACCTAATTTGAAAGATGGAGATACAATTAGTTTCACAGAAGATGCTCCAGTGTATCTTTTATCTCATTATATAGATAATCGTTATGAACAAGAGGATCCATTTTATAACCAGTGTGGGGTATGGAAGTTAGAGAGTGCTTCGGCAAAGAAATCTATCTTTCAAAAATTGGGGAGTGTGCTAAAAGGATGGAAAAATACATAAAAGAACAGAGGGGTATATGTGATAAATATAAAGCGGAGTATGTAGAATCTCCGAATGACTTGAAATTAGGAATAGCGCAAAATGTGAAAGATGGTATCGCTCCGATTAATGGGTTACGAATGCCTATAGAAAATGGAACGACAGGTTGGTACATTTGGGCTGGTGAAGAAATGGGGACAGAAGAAGATTTCTTTCTTCCTTTACACGTTCAACATATTGATGAATGGGCACCTGAAATAAAGAAGTATTTAGGGTTACCACCTGGTTGGAGATTTTTAATTGCTGGAGATTACGAGGACGTGTGGTATGATCCGAATTTGTTTGATGAAGATTTAGAAGAGGATGCAGATGAATGGGAAGAAAATATGCTACAAGAGTATGGATGGTACATGCATAGCATATTAGCAGAAGATATTGATGGCATCCATGCTAATTATCATACGCATGGTCTAAGAGATAACTTTAATCATCAAGATTTACAAATAGCATTAAATATGGATCCTGAAGTCGCGCATAGTGTTTTTTGTACCATAATAGAAGAAATAAAGAGCGGAAAAAAGTTTGAACAAGGGATTGAGTATACGAATATTATTGAAGGATATCCCATTATTATGAAGTCTTTCGTAGAGATGGATCGAGAAGTTTTGAGGGTTTTATTACCTGATGAAAGAGGGATCCTTCCTACGAGGCCAGAGTGTGATGAATGTTATAAAACTCAATTGGATGATATTGAGGAGAGTTGATAAAAAAGAGCTTGAAACTATTCAAGCTCTTTTTTTATCACTATTTATGTCCTAAAATATGCTCAATCTCATGCAAACTTAATTTACTTGCCTTAGCAATCGTTTCAAGTGGTATACCAAGATCATACATATTTTTAATCATTTGAATTTTCCCCTGTTGAACTCCTTCTTTTCGACCTTGTTCAATGCCTTGTTCAATGCCTTGTTCAATGCCTTGTTCAATGCCTTGTTCAATGCCTTGTTCAATGCCCTGTTCAATGCCTTTTTCAAGCCCTTTTTTAATTCCTTGTTCCATTCCTCTTTTTATTCCTTCTGTCTCTGCATGGGCGAATTTTGCTGCTTCATCCATTAAAACTTTCTCCCTTGCGTCATAGGCTTGCCGGAAAGAAGAATCTTGACTCATACGTTCCCATTTATTTATCGCTTTTTGTAAAATAGGATCTTCGTTCATAGCAATATCCTCCAATAGTTTAGTTAAGTGCTCATCCTCATTTGCTGAAAGCAATAAAAGCCAACGAACAAATGGATCTTTCCACGGATTTACTTTTTCTTCATGCCATTGTTCAGTTAACTTTGGAATTTCTATAATGTGGATTTCTATGTCGTCACTTAGGAGCTTTTTTTGTTGTGTATTCCATAATATGCTCGTTGTATGGAAGGCTGGGTGTTCCGAAAACATTACGAAGTTTAGTAAGTTTATGGTGATGGTTTTGTGAAGTGCACTGTAGGGCATCCCTTTTTGTAGTTGAGATGTGTATAGTCTTCCCCAATAATATAAACTGCGTTTAACCATATCGTGATTATTATTGAGTTGTATTTCTACATTGACTTTTGTTCCTGTGTCTAATGTCGCTGAAATGTCTAAAATAGATAACTTATCCTCTTCATATTCCCTGTGTAAATGTGGATCTTCTAGTTGTAGAGAAGCAATGGGCGACTCTAAAGACTCTTGTAACATAGCATTTAAAAATGCAATTAGAATATCTTCGCTACCATTCGTACCAAACAATTGTTTAAATGCAAAATCAATGCGTAAATTAACTAACTGTTGGTTGAACAAAGTTTGTCCTCTCCCTTATATGAAGATGCTTCTTTCCTTCATTGTACATAAAAAGAACTAGAGTATGCAAACAAGCCATTCTTCTATTTTTTAGTAGTGTTATTAGAATGTCACAGTTAAGTATGGTTATGTTATACTCTAGTGAAATTAAAAAAATATTTTTGTTTATATCGAGGTGAAGATGCTACATATGCAAAAAGATATTTTAAAACTATTAGATAAAAAGCAAAGTAACTATGAATTTCCTGCATTTGATAATGAATATATGGATATTTCGCAAGTGAAATTCTCTCTTTTCTTTAAAGATACTAAGGATTGGTTAATGGTGTTTCAACTTGTTGGTGTAGGTTCATTAGGTGTATGTAATGATATTCAAGTATATGGAGATAGAATTACTCATTCAATGGGTGATGATTGCATTTTACAATTAAATGATGGCAATTATGAGTTGTTTGATGATGAAGGTGAATTTATGCCGAATATTTATAACGGCAGTCTAAAAATTCGTGAGCATCATTTTGAATATGAATTTACAGAAGAGGATTATATAAATAATGGAATAGAAGTACAAACGACAGAGCATTATCCAACATACTTTATGCGTATGCTTGCTACTAATGAAGAAGTTAGAACATTATTATGGTGGAGTAAAGAAGAGATTTTAGAAGAGTTCGGTTTAGAAGGTAATTGGGAACTAGCGTATGAAACGGAAGAATGGAAACATGTTGAAGACGAAAAAGTAAGTGAAAATGAATTCTTCCAATCAGTAGCCGCTGCAATAGAGAAGAAAGATCCAAGTGTTATTATGAAGAAGGATTCTAATACGCATTGGAGAAATTGGGTAGAGTTTGATTGTGACTGAAAAGGATAGGAGAAAGAATAATAAATGAAAAGAAGAAGAAAATCCGGGGAAAAAGTAAAAATGAATCGTTTTGCACTACCTCTATGCTACGGAAGTGAAGCACCATATTATTATTACGAGGTAGCGCCTCATGAAAGAGAGGGACGCTTCCATTTAACATCAGAACTTTGCGTAATGGACGATGAGCATTACTTTATTAGAGGTTGTTTAGAGATTCCTATCATTGACTACCACGAAAACTTCATATGGACTGTTTGGGTATCACTTAGTAAAGAAAGTTATGATGAAGTATTAGAAAAGTGGGATGAGAGAGGCCGAGAAAATAGTGATCCTTATTTTGGGTGGTTATCTGTAGAAATACCAGTTTATCCAGAAACATTAAATTTAAAAACAAATGTACATATAAGAGAATTTGGAATGGCACCGTATGTTGAATTAGAGCCAACCGAGCATCCTTTAGCAATCGAACAAAGAAATGGAATTACTTTAGAGAGAGTTAAAGAAATACAAGAAATGATTCAACGACATAGCTAGATTAGAAGAGAAAAAACGAGTGCTAGCACTCGTTTTTTTCTTTACACAACCGCAGGATTATAAATCATCGTAAAGTGTCCTGGTAATAATTCAATGTGACAAGGTGTATGAAGCGAACTTTCTCCATCTGTATCTACTTCTTTTTCTTCTTTCGTTTCAATATGAATGGATTTTGCTTTTACGTGGAAGATGTCATTTTCATTTGAATCCTCGAATAGTTTCTTTCCGATGTAATCTTTAAATGCTTGAATACCTGTTGATTTGACTACGAAAATATCAAGTGTTCCGTCATCACATTTTACGTTCGGAATAAAGGATGGAATACCACCAAGATATTCACCATTTCCAACCATGACAAGGACAGCTTCGTCTTCATATACTTGTCCGTCATAAGTAATTTTTACTGGGAATGTTTCAGCATTTTTTACAGTTCGAATTGTGCTTAAATAGTAACCGATTTTACCAAGCTTTGCTTTTTCTTCTGCATCGATATTGTTTGATACTTCAGATACGAGACCAATCCCCCAGAAGTTTAAGAAATGTTGTCCATTTGCTTTTGCAACGTCAACTGGTTTTATATGTTCTTTTGTAATAAGTTTTGCCGCTTCTGCAATGTTTTGCGGAACACCAAGTGTGCGAGAGAAGTCGTTGCAAGTTCCACCTGGAATAATTGCAAGTGTAGGTCTAGTTTCGAGAGGTGCTAAGCCATTTGTGCATTCAAATACTGTTCCATCCCCACCAAAGACGATAATTAAATCTACTTTACTAGCAAACTCTTGGCAATATTTTGTTGCATCACCTTGTTTTTTCGTATGAAGGATATGTAGATCAGGAAAAGCTGCGGAAAGAGGTGGTACGATTTTTGTTAAATTTGTATGTAAGTCACCTTGACCAGCTTTCGGATTTACGATGAGGAGTACTTTTTCAAATTTTGTCTTTGTCATTTTTATTCTCTCCCTTTGTCTTTTACGAATCGTGATAGAAAATAAACTTCCATCAGTAATTGATGGAAGCTTATTTTATTATATTACTCCGTTACAACTGAAGCGATAAATGGTAAGTTACGATATTTCTCAGCACAGTCGATACCGTAGCCAACGATAAATTCGTCTGGAATTTGGAAGCCAACATATTCAGCTTTTAAGTCCACTTTACGGCGTTCTGGTTTATCAAGTAATGTACAGAACTTGAGTGCCTTTGGTTTATGCATAAAGAAGTGGTCTTTTAAGAAATGAAGTGTTAAACCAGAATCGATAATATCTTCTACAACAATTACGTTTTTTCCAGTAATGTTTACGTCGATATCTTTTAGTAGTTTCACTTTTCCTGTCGTTTCTGTTTGATTTCCATAACTAGATGCAGAAATGAAGTCAATTGTTACATCGTTTTTAATGTGACGAATTAAATCAGCAGCAAATACGAATGAACCTTTTAATACGGCGATAACTACGATTTCTTCTCCTTCAAAGTCACGTTCGATTTGAAGTGCTAATTCTTTCACTTTTGCTTGTAATTGTTCTTCAGAAATTAAAGTGTCTTTTATTTCAATATTCATTGTAATCCTCCTACAGTGTAAAACTTGCGAACATTTCGACTGTAAAGGATAGAATAGAAAAAGTCAAAGAAGATAGTAATTTTTTACAAAGACAACGACAAAATCATCTGATGATATGATATACTAAGTATATTAAGAAAACGCTTCCATAAAGGGTGAATATGATGAAGAAGAAACAGTACACAAGTGTAACATTTATAAAAGCATTACTTTTAACAATTGTTCTTGGCCTGTTGGCTTACGTAATTGATGTACCTGCGATTCGTATTTCATTAATTGGAATGACTTTAGTGTTAGGAGCAATTTCGCACGGTATGATGTCGCAGCTAAAAGAAGCTGGACTTGATGATATGAGAGATCATATAGATAACAAGTAAGAAACCTTCATTATATAGAGTGAAGGTTTTTTTGTTTCTTACAAAAATGTAAGGTAGTTGTAAGGCAAATCGATAGTTGCATAATAGCATTTTGGATAAACTATGGGTGTAAGGTAAAAGGCAAGCATATTTTAGGTAAATTAAGTTTTAGGCACTCTATATGTGAAAAAGGAGTAGGAGGGCATGGAGAAACGTTGGACGACCTTTTCTTTTTTAGCGATTAGTAACACCGTAATGCTAGATGGAAAAATGGATTTTTTGCACTTGTTTGATCGTGAAGATGATCATTCTTCTTCTAAATTTACAATGAAATGGAATAAATGGAGCGAAAGTTGTAGGTTTGAAGAAGAGGCCCCTAACGAAGAGCAAAAGATTATTTTAACAAACCCTATTAAAGCGTGGGTTGTTCAACGTCGTAAGTGTAACGTCAAAAATCACTTCAAGAAAACTGAGCCGAGACAATTAGTTATCGCTCCGGCCCGTTCTACTTCCAAATCACGCGAAAGTAACATGTAAATATTGAGACACACACCCGAAAAAACATCGTACATATTACGATGTTTTTTTCTTTTTCTACAATGAAATCTTTAAATGAAATATATTTCATCTGCATCTTATATTTATATCTCTTGCTTATTCTAGTAATACATCCGGTGCGAGTTGATGTGAATAAAATATAAGGAGAGAATGAAGATGAAAAAGAGACTATTACCAATTTGTGCAATGGCACTTTTAACAGTAGGATATTCTTCAGTAGCGAGTGCGGATACTGGAACAGTAACAAAGGAAGAAGAAGCGCAAGTGCAACAAGATAAAGCTAAAAAAGAAGAAGCAATTAAGGAACAGCAAAAAAATGAAGTAGAGAAAAAACAAGCGGCCCAAGTACAAGAAAAAAATGATATGGCTAAAAAAGAGGAAGCAATAAAAGCTGAGAAAAAGAGTGAAGAAGAGAAAAAGAGAATAGCGCAAGAACAGTTAAAAAATGATATGGCAAAAAAAGAAGCAGCGATAAAAGTCGAGCAAAAGAATGAAGTAGCTAAAAAAGAAGTAGTAAAGCCAGTTGTACAAGGTGAAAAATTACCAAATACAGCATCAAATAATGTAGCAATGATGGGATTAAGTGCATGTCTTGTAGCGATAGGTACATTATTTGGTTTGAATCGTCGCAATAAGATTAAAGTGTAAATAAAATATTTTCCTATAAAGAATGGAATAATTTCATATATTAAAAATGGTAGGTTACTCCTACCATTTTTTGCATGGAGGGATGAAGAATGAAGTTACTCAATTATATCGGTATCATATTGATGGCTATTGGGCTATTCATGGGATCCTATTACGCTGTGGAATGGTATAAAGGAAAAAGCTCTGCTCAAGAATTAACGAAAGAAGAAATAAAGAGCCTTAAAAATATACAAGATACTCAACTTTCTCATGAAACACCTGTAACTTCTCAAGTGCCTTCTTCTCAAAAAGAACATAAAGAAGGTGAAAAGGTAGCGATGTTAAACATACCGAAAATAAAGAAGAAGTTTTCTATATATTGGGGAGCGGATGATACGACTTTGAAAAAAGGAGTTGGTATGTTTGTTAGTAATTTAACGACAACCCCATCTGGAGGAGGACATACTGTACTGAGTGGACACCGAGATACTGTATTTACAGATTTAGGAGAGTTGAAAGAAAAGGATACTCTTGTTTTAGAGTATGATAATAAAACGTACACATATGAAATTCAAAAGACATGGATTACTCATGCGGATGATCGTACTGTTATTATAAAAAAAGAAGAACCGATATTAACACTGACAACTTGTTACCCATTTGATTATATAGGGGATGCACCAGATAGATATATTATCGAGGCGACGTTAACTGGCAGTTATTCAAAGTGAAATTATAGTTTCTGAAAACGGGAGGGGGATATATCAGTTATGTCAAAAAACATTTTAATTGTTGAAGATGAAGACATATTACGTGAAATATTAAAAGATTATTTTTTAAGTGAGCAATATGTAGTGTTTGAAGCGAGGGACGGGAAAGAGGCTTTAGTTGTATTTGAAGAAGAAGAGGTTGATTTAGTTATTTTAGATATTATGTTGCCAGAACTTGATGGATGGTCTGTTTGCCGAAGGATTCGAAAGACGTCCGAGGTGCCTATTATTATGCTAACGGCACGCGTAGATGAAGACGATACGCTACTTGGTTTTGAACTTGGGGCAAATGACTATGTGACGAAGCCGTATAGTCCGCCAATTTTATTAGCAAGAGCGAAAAGGTTGTTAGAAAGCAGAAAAGTGACAAAGCAACTTTTAGAGAATGAAGATGATACATTATCAATCCACGATATTCACGTTCATTTTCCGTCACGCACTGTTACGGTAAATCGAACTGATATTAATTTAACGCATACAGAATTTGAAATATTAGCGTATTTCATGAAAAATCAAGGAATCGTTTTAACGCGAGAGCAACTCATTTCAAGAATTTGGGGATATGAATTTGCTGGTGATGATCGAACGGTTAATAGTCATATTCGTAATTTAAGAAATAAATTAGGAGAGAAAGCAAAGTACATTACAACTGTAGTACGCACAGGTTATAAATTTGAGGGCAATGTATGAGGAATGGAATTGTACTAAAATTATTTACTCTTACAACAGCATTGTGCATGTTGATTTTAGCGACGATATTTATTGGACAAACGATATTTTTTAAACAATATTATGCGAATCGAAAAGTGGAAGATATTAAAGTGAATTTAAATTCCTTTGGGAAGAACTATTTAAATCATGCAGGAAATGCAGAAGAAATTCAGAAACTAGAGCAAGACTTTTTAAGAGAAAATAATACGTGGATTACGACATTAGATAAGAACGGGAATTTAAAACATGCAGATGATTTTTATTTTGAAGTAACGATAGATCGTAGGCAACAAAAGAGCTTTGGACAACAAATATTCAAAATTCCCTTAGGTAATCTCGTCAATATAGAGGAGATTGATAATAAATTATCAGAGCATTTTTTAGGGCAAGAAATTTATTTTTCTGGAGTGAGAAAAGAAGATAGTTTTATTCCATTCTCTTTTTCTTTATCTAAACAGAATTTAAGCGGATCTAATAAACCGCTAGAAAAAGCATTTAATGAGAAAATGAGAAAATTATATGAGGAGAAAAAGAAAGCAACCGGGGAACAAGTTGTTAAGGAGAAGAGGCCAGCCGTTCAGGAGCAAGCTGCCCAAGAACCAGATGTTTACATAGGAGGGCGTGTTACAAAAGTACAGTTTCCAGATGTAAAAGGCCCCGTAAATCCAATTTATAAAAATACTTTATTTTTGGATAGTATAAAAGAATTTCAAACGGATGTATTACTAAAAGAGAGTAATCAAATAGAGTATTCAACAAAGACAATGGACTATGGAAAGAATGATATAAAATATAAATTATTAATGAAACCAATAAAAGAAAAAGATGGATCAGTAACATATATTTATGCGATGGCTTCTTTACAGCCCGTAGATGAAGCTGTACAAATGGTGCAAGATTATTACATCTATATCATTGCATTTGTAGTCGTTCTTATTTTTTTAGCTTCGTTTTATTATTCAAAACAAATTGCAAAACCGTTATTAAAAATAAATGATACGACGAAGAAAATAGCACAATTAGATTTTACAGAAAAAATACCGATTACTTCAAAAGATGAAATTGGAGATTTATCGAAAAATATTAATGTGCTATCAAATAAACTCCATTCGCATATTGGGCAGTTAGAAGAAGATATTGAAAAGGAAAGAAAGTTAGAAAAGACGCGAAAAGAATTCATTTCTGGTGTTTCACATGAATTAAAAACACCGCTAAGTATTATGAAAAGCTGTATTTCTATTTTAAAAGACGGGGTAGCTGAGCATAAAAAGGATTATTATTTTCAGGCGATGGAGAGAGAAGTAGACAAGATGGATACGTTAATTTTGGATATGCTTGAGTTAGCTAAATTTGAATCTGGTACATATAAAATGAAAAAGGATTCGTTTTATATTGATACAGTAATTGAAGACATATGTGAACATCTATCTGTGGAAATAGAGAAAAAAGAGCTTCGTGTTCATAAAAATATATGTTCATTTGAAGTGATTGCAAATCAAGGCCGGATTGAACAAGTCATCGTGAATTTCATTACGAATGCCATACGTTATACACCAAATAAAGAAGATATTATTATTTCTACAATAGATGAGAAGGATCATATAAAAGTGTGCATTGAAAATAAAGGTACTCACATTGAAGAAGAACAATTAGATAAAATTTGGGATCGTTTTTATCGAGTGGATACAGCTCGTCAGCGTTCACAAGGTGGGACGGGGCTTGGGCTTGCCATTTCAAAGAATATTTTAGAACTACATGATACTGAATATGGGGCAGGAAATACAGAAGATGGTGTGTTATTTTATTTCTATTTACCGAAAAAAGCGTAGAAAATATAATCTACGTTTTTTTAAATTATTTTCATATTATCTTTACCTAATCTTTATTTTTAATCAGTATAATTTGTTTAGAATATGAGGTTATGTAAGGAGTCGATGAACCGTGCATAGCAATTGGCTAAGTATAATGGTATTTATTTTCTTTTGCGCATTTATTGTATTTTTAATTAATATTACGATATGAAAAAAGAGCGCTCATTAAGCGCCCTTTTTTTGTGTATTCATTTGATAAGCACTGATGCTTTTGAATAAGCGTGGTGAAGTGATAAATAAAAATATAAGTAAAACGGTACATAGAATATAGGAACCAATCATTGTACTACCGTTAAATATTAAAGAATATAGGAAAGCCGATTGGCCTTTTGGTGCATATTGTCCCCAGAAAATGATACCAGCGATAAAGTGACAGAAGTAACGAGCTAGACTACCGATAAAAGTAGCGACGATAATGTATCCAATTACTTTCTTTCCTTGGTTTGGTTTTGATGAAGGTTTGTCTTTACGGCTACCTAAATTTGATTGTTCTTCGCTATTTTCATTTGACGCTAAAAGCGCCTTTTGAATTGGACGGTAGAATAAACCAGCAAATCCAATGAATGCGAAAGCAACAAAGTATTCAATTAATACTTGAATTGGTGTGACGATAATGGCATCGCCTACGACAATTTGTAATAATCCCCAAATTAAGCCTCCTAAGAAAGCCATTTTGAAGCCCCAGCGGTATGCGATAATAAAAATAGGAATCATAGCAAATGAAATGGAACCGCCTGTTGCTGATATTTTGATTGAAAGTGGTAAAATGTCGATGACCAAGGCGAAGGCTGCAAGAATAGCAGATTCGATCATCGCTTGTAAATTGGTGTTACGCATGTTGTATCCCCCTAAATCCAAGTTGTACAAAAAAGAATAGATATCATAGGAGGATACGAAATACGTAAATAAAAATGAGGTATGTATTTCGGACGTTTGCACAATCCCTGCGTTAGCATTAACTAACAGGTTCGAAGGGTCGGAACGAAGTGTTCCCTCTCAGCAGCATGGCTCCCCCAGTGATAACGAGATTCTTTATTTGCTATTGTTTATTGTAAGCGAAATGGATGAGAATGGCAAACAAATGCTGTATGACAATAATTGAAATAGAATTGTAGCGAAATGTTAATAAATATGAAGTAAAAGGGTATAGTACAAGAGAAATTGGGTGTGGTATAATTTTTTTGAAAATAATTATCATTCTCTTCTGAGGGGGAAGGTTATGAGCTTAGTAGATATTAAAATTGGAGAGAAAGTGTTAGTAAAAAGTATTCAGTCTTTAGATCAGCTATTAAAGCGTAGACTAGCTGCTTTCGGTCTTGCGGAAGGAAGCGAACTTCGCTTGAAACAGAAAGCGATGTTCAAAGGTCCTTGTACATTGGAGTGTCGTGGACAGTTAATTAGTATTCGTCATTGTGACGCGAAAATGATAAAGGTGGAATTAGCGTGAATAAGGTAGCTTTGCTAGGGAATCCGAATACAGGGAAGACATCATTATTTAATGCACTTACTGGTTCTTATGAATACGTAGGAAACTGGAGCGGTGTAACAGTAGAAAAAAAGGTTGGTAAATTAAAAGATAGACAAGGAACATTAATTGATTTACCAGGTGTGTATGATTTAAATCCAGTTTCACGTGATGAAGGTGTTGTAACAAACTTTCTATTAACAGAAGAATTTAATCATATGTTAAATATCGTAGATTCTTCGCAATTTGAGAGAAATATGCATTTAACGTTGCAATTACTTGAATTTGGTAAGCCGGTCTCAATTGGTTTAAATATGGTTGATGTGGCGAAGCAAAGAGGAATTGTCATTGATGTAAAACGATTATCAGAACTATTAGGTGTAACAGTCGTTCCTGTCGTTGCAAGAAGTGGAAAAGGTTGTGAAGAACTACTTGCGACTCTTAAAGAAAATGACAAAAAGGAGAAAAAGCCATTCCTTATTTCATATGGTGTACAAATGGATGAAGGAATTGGAGAAGTAATTGCTCTTTTAGAGACAGCGAATTATGAGCATCCGAGATGGTTAGCACTTCAATTTTTAAGCAATAACGAAGTAGTAGAAAAAGAAATGAAAGCATTACCAATTTATAAGGAACTCATAGCCATTCGATCTCGCTTAGAAGGAAAACTTGATTGTACGTTAGAAGAGCACATTTACAAAACTCGTGAAGCGTATATTGAAAAGTTAAAAACAAATGTTATGAAGCATGAGAAAGAAGGAAAAATTCCTTTTTCAGAAAAAATTGATAGATTAATTACACATAAAATTTTAGGACTTCCAATCTTTTTAGCAGTTATGTTTTTTATTTTTCAGGTTACGTTTACGTGGATTGGTACACCTTTATCGGATATGTTAGATGAGTTTTTTGGTGGTCAGCTTACGGATTGGGTGACGGCTGGACTTACAAGTATTGGAGCTTCTGATTTTATTCAAGCACTCGTTACAGAAGGTATTATTGCCGGTGTTGGTGCTGTATTAGTATTCGTACCACAAATCTTTGCACTATTCTTTTTCATTTCATTATTAGAAGACTCAGGATATATGGCGCGAATTGCAGTTGTTATGGATAGAATTATGGAGTTTTTCGGCTTAAACGGTAAAGCTTTTATTCCGATGATTATCGGTTTTGGATGTAACGTTCCAGGTATTATGGCAGCGAGAACGATTGAACAGGAGAAAGAGCGCTTACTTACAATTTTAGTAACACCGTTTATGTCTTGTTCAGCACGATTACCTGTATATGCATTATTTGCGGGCGTATTCTTCCCTAATAGTCAGGCGACTGTTGTATTTTCTTTATATGTTGCAGGGATTGTTCTTGCGTTATTAGTTACAAAAATTATGTCTCTTACGATTTTGAAAGCAGAAAAATCTATTTTCGTAATTGAATTACCGCCTTATCGTGTGCCACAAGCGAAAACGTTATGGCTGAGCACGTGGGAGAAAGGAAAGGGATTTGTTCGTAAAGCTGGTACATTCATCTTTGGTGGTTCGGTTGTTATTTGGTTATTAAACTATGCAGGTCCATCAGGATTTGGCGTTGATATGGGAGATAGCTACTTAGCGATGATTGGTGGATTTATCGCACCATTATTTGCACCGCTCGGCTTCGGAACGTGGCAAGCTGCGGCATCCCTTTTAACAGGATTTTTAGCGAAAGAAGTTGTCGTTTCTACAATGGCAATTATTTATGCGGTTAAAGAAGATGTGCTTGGAAATGTAATGGGAGCACATTATACAGCATTATCAGCTTATGCATTTATGTTCTTTATTTTATTATATGTTCCGTGTTTAGCGACCGTAGCTGTTATTAAACGTGAAACAGGATCAGCGAAATGGACGATTTTTTCAGTCGTTTATCCACTCGTAGTTGCTTATGTATTAACGCTCATTATATACCAAGTTGGATCCTTACTCGGATTCTAGAAGGAGATGTATTGTGATGATGGTCAATATTATAATTGGAGCTATCATTTTTGGTTATGCAGCATATACGTTAGTTAATTTTGTAAAGAGAAGTAAAAAAGGAAAATGCGCGGCATGTTCTTTAAATAAGTCATGTCAGTCGCAAACTTGTAGCCCGGATATGGAGCAAATTGCTCATAAATAGAAAAAAGCTTTTCGAATTTGAATTGAATCCAAAAAGTTAGACAAATATATTAAGCAGCTAATAAGGATTGAACTCTGTATTGCACAGGGGGCAATCCTTTTAGTTTTGTTTTAATTCTTTTGTGATTGTAGTAATCAATATAAATTTCTAGTTCTTCCTTAAATTGTTCCATTTACGGCTTGTATTTTATCTTTTGAAGAAAATTTAGCCCTAAAAAATGCACCTCCAATTGTTAATTATGTGTCTAACAATTGGAGTGCACTTCATTACAGGCAGTCTTTTTAATCTACTTCAATATCTCGGCCTTCTGTCATCACTTTATTTCTCCAAAGCAAAAGTAATCTCCTAAATTCTGAAGTTTCTAATTTACATTGATTATTTGGTGGGCTAATGTAATAATTAATCGCGCTTGTATATTTAGGTTCAATAAATACAGCAGCAGCATTGTATTCTAGTTCATAACTAGGGTACTTTCCCTCTACGACATGGTCTAAAACTTCTATGTATTCATCCGCTTCATCTTCATCTAGGTTTTCTATAAAGTCAGATACAATAGCAATTTCTTTTGGTAAACGAATTCTTAGTCCACCAAATGGGTCACGCCAAAATTCATGTGAATAATTCATTAATACAACCTCACTATCTTCTCGTATATTTTGGATAAGAAGTGGTAATTTCTCTATTTTCAATAATCATCTCAACCTTAAATCCAGAAGAAGTTTGCCCTACGTATTTATTTGGAGCGATTTGAACACGATTGATATATGCTTCTTTAATAGAATCAACTACCTGGACTCTATTCCAATCCTTAGGGAAAAATGAAGATTTAGCTTGTTTTACAATACCATCAATCTTTACCTCTGCAACATATACTCCTGCAGGATTTGGTGGCCTAGTAACGCGAATTATCTCTCCCCCCATCATATTCTCGTGATGATAACCAACAGCTTTTAATCCCCACCATTTTTGTCTTACTTCACCATGAAAAACATGCTCCATAAGTGATGAGTCAAATTTATATGGCGTGTTCCCACTGGAAGCTCCTTCCCCCCTAGCAAACTGATGGGTCGATAGCTTTTCCTCAGTTGCTCTAAAATCAGGTGTATCAAATACAGAGCGTATATTATTTCCACCAGCTTAAAGCAAACTCATTGCGATTACGATTGAATAAGGATGCAGCGTCTTGCAAGTTTTGATTAGCAGTTCGTGAAATCTCAGCTAATTTTGTGCCAGGATTCAACATTGCAATTTTATCCACGCCTTTTGTTCCTACGAATAGTTGTCCAACAGCCAATATAGTATGACCAGCCGCGCTTCCATACCATTCTGCACCACTATACGAGTCACCATTGGTAACATCACGATTCCAAGAATCAGAAATTGTTTGTTTTATCGTATTGAACGTCTCGACTGGGTGAGAAACGGCTTCAATCGTGTTATTAAATGTGTCAATTGGATGGATAACTGCATCTGCAAGTCCTAATAATTCATCACCTATAGCGTCGCTCATTCCTTTTTTTTAGTGATAGGGGACACCTGATCCAGATTTTTCAAAAGCAGATGCGATTTCATCATCTATAGTGTCTTTTATTTTATTCACATCTTTATACGCTGCATCGATACCATGTTTAAATTTATCATATAAAGACTCATCGGAATTTTTTACTTTACTAAAATCCTCATAAGTTTCCTTGAGACCATGCCAAACCTTGTCACGTAAAGATCCATCATTTTTCTCACTATTTAACTTACCACACATTGCTCCTTCTTCAAGATTTCCATCATATGAAGCATCTGCGGTACGGAATTTTTCGGCAATTCGTTTCAAATCCTCTTCCACTTTTATAATCGAATTGATAGATGTAAAAGCTCTTGGTCTTGCATCATTGAACATTTGAATGAACTGTTGGTTAGAGGCACCAATCCATTGAAAACATAAATGATCTATTTCATTACATAGATTATTATGTATAGATTCTAATGCGATTCTGGTATTATTTGCACGATTAGCAACTTCTTCTAGCATTTCAGGTGTTACTTTGATTTGAACCATTTCTTTCCTCCCTTTCCCCAATTAAAATTATGAGATAAAAAGAAAAAAATGCAAATACAGAAACTTTAGATTAGTATAATAATATTGATGTGAAATGAAACCTGCTTAATTGTAAATAAAGCTTATGTGTATGTAAAGTAACAATTAGAGCCACGATTGTGAGCGGTTTTTTATTTTGCATCAATAATATCAATAAACTTCAAAGTCATATTATTATAAAATGCATCCGTACAAATTATAGATTTATTCAGCGGATCAATGTCAACGACAGTCATATAGTTAGTAAGTAAAAAACCACCTTCAGTACCTTCTAGATATCGTTTTACTGCTTGTATTTTATCTTTTGAAGAAAATTTAGCTATAAAAAATGCACCTCCAATTGTTAATTATGTGTCTAACAATTGGGGTGCACTTCAATTTCGCAAAGCTTTTTTGTTTTACTTTTTAATTTTTACAAGTTGAGAAGCTTCTACGCCTTTGTAACCAGGGAATTCTTTACTCGGGTCTTTATCAAATTTTAATACACCTACAGATTTTTCATCACCTTTTACATTGCTGTAAGTTGCGTCATCAACAATCGCATACATATCTGTATATGCACGGCCACTTCCGATAATTGTGTTGCCTTCATATTTTAATTTCGCTCCATCAAGTGTAGCATTTTCTACTTTCTCTTTTGCGAATAATACACCTTGTTCTGTTGTTACAGCTGGTAATTTATCAAGTGGTTTCGTGTTGTCTTTTTCATCAACTTTGCTAAGTAACTCTTTTTTCACTAGTTCTTCACCAGTTTTCTTATCCATTACAAGAACTTTTTTACCATCTAATGTTGTCATTTTCATTTTATAGAAGTCTTTTTCTTTCACTTCTTTTTTGTTTTTATCTGTAATTTGTTGAACTTGTTCTTCTGAGCCGTACAGTACAAAACCGTTCGCTTTCTCTCCTAATAAAGAACAACCTGATAATGCTCCAAATGAAATTGCTGCTGCTAATCCGATTCCTACTAATTTTTTCATGATGATTTCTCCTTTTATATGTTTTATAGTAAATACAATTTTTGTATTAGTGCTTACATGTGAAGAAGCTTGTTTGTTGCTTCTGGTATTAGTGTATAAGAAATATGGAAACGTAACTATCGAGTTAGCTTACAGTAACATTACACTTATGTAATTTAGTGAAAGTGCGCAAAAGTAAGTTAATTTCAAAGAGAAATAATGAGAATATATTAGAAATACAATATTGTATATAGAATGTCATATTATATTGGATGTATTTTGGAAATAACATGTAAGGACATATTAGTTTTGTTATAATAAACACATAGGCTGTAAAAATGAATATTCTTTACTGTAAAGGGAGATTTTTCAGTTTTCCAAGTAGTGAATTTGAAATATGAGGTATATCATAGGAGGAATTTAGATGTCTGTATTTAAACGATTAAGAGATTTAACAATGTCGAATGTGTACTCGTTAATTGAAAAAGCGGAAGATCCAGTTAAGATGACGGATCAATATTTACGCGATATGCAAGCGGATGTACAAGAAGCTGAGAAAAGTGTAGCAGCTCAAATCGCACTTGAGAAGAAATTCAAAATATTATTTGAAGAGCAAGAAGCACTTGTGAAAAAACGTGAAGAGCAAGCTCATATGGCTGTTCAAGCTAATAACTTAGATCTTGCGCGTCGTGCATTAGAAGAAAAACAAAATGCAGAGCAAAAGATGAATGAGTATAAAGCAAGCTACGAGCAAAATAAAGCTGCTGCTGATAATCTTCGTCTTAAGTTAGAAGAAATGCGCAAGCAATTAACAGAGCTGAAAAATAAACGTGAAACACTTGTAGCACGTGTAAATGCAGCGAAAGCACAGAAGAATATTAATCAGGCGATGTCTGGATTTGATTCAAATTCAGCAAAGGCTGGTTTAAGCCGTATGGAGGAGAAAGCTCTTCAATTAGAGGCTGAAGCGGAAGCAAGCGGTGAAGTTTATAAGAAAGAAAAGTCATTAGATGATGAATTCGCAAGCTTAAACAAAAATTCTGCTGTTGACGATGAATTAGCTCGTATTATGAAGCAGTATGAGAAATAATATAGAATAGAGACAAATGAACCGACATGTCTAAACAAATTCATGTCGGTTTTCTATTATATTTTTGAGGAGGTTTTGCAATGACATGGATGAATGTAGTTGCCATGCTTGTATGGACTGGAGCGAGTGCAGTACTTTTATTTGCAATTATGTGGGTTGATTCGATTTTTACAAAATACAATGATTTAAAAGAAATCAAAAATGGAAATACAGCTGTAACAACTCGTTTTATTATGAAATTATTTGCACAAGGGTACATTTTATCTCAATCGATAACGAAAGCAAATGATTTATGGCAAGCACTTCTTGCATCAGCAGTTTCTTTCGTTATTTTATTAGTGGTAGAAATGTTTATCGAATTCGTATTAAAGAAAATGTCTGGTCTTGATTTAGAAGAAGGTACGAAAGAAGGTAGCGTTGCACATGCGATGTTAGCCGGATCATTACATATTGTTGGTGCACTTATTTTAGGTGCTTGTTTATAAAGAGAAAAGGAGGGGTAGATCATGAGTTTATTTAAACGAATTAAAAATATAATGAAAAGCCCAGAGCCACCGAAGCCGGAAAAGAGTCTTTTAACGTTAGCTCCTGGTGATATGATTGAAGTTTCATTAGTCATGTACGAATTAACTGGGAAAACGAGTATGCATTCTCGCAAGGAAATTGTTTTAACACTGCAAGACGGGAAAGACATTCGTTATTTAAAAATTGAAGATCGTGAAAATACGTATTACAAATTATATACACCAATTGATGGTCGCTTAGATTCAATTGAGGAAATTCCGACGACAATTGAAATGGATGATACAGAGTACCATATGGAAGAACAATATAACGGACGTGTTGTTGTGATGGGGAAAACACCATTCTCAGCTTCAGAGGAACAGTACGTCTGGGAATTCCAATCAGATAATCGAAAATTATTGCGTATTGAATGGCAAAATGGTCGTACAATGATGTATGAGGGAGAAGCAATCATTCCTGCTGATGTACAAATTATAAGAGCAACGTAAGGGGGCGTAATCATGTCAAACCGATTGTTTACCATGATTAAATCGTTTGTGATCCCTATACTTGCTATCGTTACATTACTTGTTGTTGCTGGTTATGCCTTATCAGGTTGTCAAGGCGGGCAGACAAAGTCGATTCAAGACCGTTATCCGCTTGAGTCTGTCGCAAAGGAAGGTAAACAAGAATCTTACGTGTATAGGGCCGCCAATCGGTCAGTTCCTGAAGTCGCGAAGGAACTTATAGCCGAAAGGAAACCGAAACAAGCATCTAAAGAAGACGAAAATCAAATGTTTCTCGTTTATTCGGATAAAATGTATAACCTTCAAAAGGATAAAGAGAAACCATCTGATACGTTAATTGAAGTAAGTAATGAAGAATTTGTCCGTCAAAACTACCAACCGTCCTTCTTGCAAGGATATATTATGGGTAGCATATTAAACGATATATTCGGTTCACGAAAATCATCATATGGTGATTATCGAGGATATAATGACAGACAAAATCATAAACCAGTTATTCCAGAGAGACCACCTACGAAAGAAGAAAAGAAAACCCCACCTCCAATTACGAAGGAAGGGAAAGGGTCTATCATTAAGCGAGGCGATAATGTAGATTCGAAACCATCAGTAGGTGATAAGGGAAGTATTACTGAAAAAGGAAGTAATACGACGCCCCCACCTTCTACTGGAAGCAAGGGTAAAATTACAAAAACACCAGGTGGTTCAAGTGGATCAGATGTGAAGCCGAAATCATCTATTAAAACGCCGCCAAGAAATACATCTCCTCCGAAAACGAGGGTCGGTGGTTCAGGGAAAATTACGAAGAGAAGATAGTAGAGAGACCGAAAAGTGTAAGTTGCTTTTTGGTCTTTTTTCTTGTTATAGGAACTAATTCCTTTCGGGTGGTGCAATTTAGGCGTAAGAGGGGAGAGTAAAAATATATCAGCGATTATTAGAATATATCGACCACAACTCAAAATATATCAGCGATTATTGAAATATATCGACTTACCGACAAAAACTGACAACGATAGCAACTTAATAATAAGAAGAGGGTGTGCCAAAATGTTAGCACACCCTCTTTTTTCATAATGATTAATGAATATCACGTTTCTTGAAATTACCGCCTTTTACTTCTGCTACATCATAAACGGTAATAAAGGCATTAGGATCGATTTCATTAATAAGTTCTTTCATTTTACTTTCTTCTAAACGGTTAATTACGCAAGAAATTTCTTTGAATTTCTCTCTTGAATAACCACCGTATACTTCGTTATATGTTGCACTTCGGCCTAAACGATCACGAATTGTTTCTACCATCAATTCAGGCTCTTTTGTAATGATTTTAAATGCTTTCGAACCACTTAAACCAACTTCAACGATATGAATCACTTTCGAAGCGATAAAGTAAGCAATTGCCGAAAGGATAGCTCCTTGAAGACCGAATACGGTTGATACGAAAATAAATACGAACATGTTTAAGAATAAAATAAGGTCACTCGTTCCAAATGGTAACTTACGAGAAAGCAATACAGCAAGCATATCGATTCCATCTAATGCCCCACCGTTACGTAATGCTAGTCCCATACCAAAACCGATGATAATACCACCAACAACTGTAACTAATAATGTATCGCCTTCAATAATAGCTGGTATTCCGTGCATGACAACGGTACCTATTGCTAATGAAGCAATCCCGATAATGGAATAAATCGCAAAGCTTTTACCGATTTGCTTATACCCTAACCAAACGAAAGGAATGTTAATAACTGCGATTAGAGCTCCTAATGGCAATCCAAATAATCTTGAACTAACGATACTTAAACCAGTCACACCACCGTCTGATACGTTATTTGGAATTAATACTGCTTCTAATCCGTACGCTGTGATAAATGCCCCAATAATAATCATCAAAGCTTTCGAAGCAATTTTTAGCTTATTGGGCTTGTTTTTGATAATTTTCTCCATGTAATTTCCTCGTTTCAAACTAGTTTCTTATTTGTTACGTAATTCACACCTAAATTCCATTTTAACATTTAATTTGAAAAATTTCTCCTTTAATGGATGTATGCAGGGAATATTATGACCATATTATCTTTAAAATATTTTTGAAATCAGTATAAGAAATCCCATCCTTTCAAAGGATGGGATGCTATTAAGAAAATATAAAACTAAGTACTGATACGAATAAAGCGAAACCTAAAATAGTTCCACATATTTTCATATGACGCTTACGTCCCATTACGACAATCGCAACATATTCACGGATCATTGCGTTAGGCCAGTAATAAAATGCAGTTTTTGATCCAATACCTTGGCTATTAAGACCGGCTTGTCTTGCATATATACCAGCACGGAAAAGGTGGAAATTATTCGTTGTAAAAATACTTTTATATTTACCTTCTGGTTTTAAAGAATCCATAATTTCTTTAGAGAACAGCATATTTTGATATGTGTTTACAGAGCGATTTTCCTGGACTGTATGTTCAAGAGGAATTCCTTTTTCAACAGCGTAACTTTGCATCGCTTCCGCTTCTGGAAGACCTTCATCTGGACCTTGTCCACCAGAAAAAATAATTGTTGGTGGTGTATTAACAGCGGCTTGTTTCCAATAGAAGTCAATCGCTTTATTAATGCGGCTTGCAAGTAAAGGTGGTACTTTATCATTAATTAAGCCGCTACCAAGAACGATGATGAAATCTTGATTACGTCTTGGTCTGTTGAATTGGTATAAAAAATATGCACTTAAGAAGTTAGATAAGTGTATAAAGAAATATATGCTTATAAGAGAAATAGCTGCAAAAATAGGCTCTAAATGCGATGAAACCAAACTTGCTGGATTTATAATAGGGAGTAACATAAAGAATAACATCCCTAAAGCAGCAAGGAGTGTTAAACAGTTAGTGAACCGTCGTCCTTCTCGCTTCATTAAAATTCTAGCATTAAGAAATAGCCCAAACATTAAAGCAACAATACCGAAAGGAAGCATAATGAGAAGTGCTAAAAAAGGTAAAAATATAATGTAGCGTAGGACATCACTATCTGAGTTCAATGATACAATCACACAAAAAAGAAGGAAAAAACAGATAAAGGCATTAAATAAAAAGCCGTTTATTATTTTTCGCGGATCTTTTAAATAGGAAATAAGAAAAATAATAAATAGTATAAGAGGAATAATTCCGAAATACATCATAAATATAGTACACCTCAATTTGTATAAGAATTTGACATACCTTTTATATTACATGATTTTATAAGTAAAAATGAAAGAAAAAATGATTTTGAATTTTCTCAATAAAATATATAGATACGTATGTTACAATATATTCAAAGCGATATATTAAAAGTAAAATGGTTGAAAAGGCACTCAGTAGAGTGCTTTTTCTTTTTGTATGCAATTGTGCATATTATATTTTTTTTCAAATGAAGAGGATTACAATATAAGTTGTAGACAGACTTTATAAAGCAGAATTTCATACAAACATTTCCCTCTACTTTTTGTATCTAACAATCGTATAACAATAAATAATTCTGTTTTATAGTGTCTGTTTTAGTAAGGTGGCTTCTTTGAAGGCACCTTTTTTTTATTAGTATAGATAGTTTTCACTGTTAGCATAGTGTAAACTATCTATACTAAACATTAGCAATCTTCCGTATAAATATTATCAATTTACTATATATTCCAGTGGTGTTAACCTACATATGAAAGGCTTTCTTTTTCAAAATATTACCCCTAATAAAATTTTGAAGAAGTCAACTGTCTCCAAACTTGTCTTTATGCTTAAAGAAAAAGCACTCAATTTGAGTGCTTTTTCTTATTGAAACATGCTATTTTTCTAGGCGATTTTCATAAAATAAAAGTAAAGAAATGAAAGTGGGTGACAAAATGCCGGCAGTTGTGGAAGGTGTTATTATTGAAAACTGCAATGGAACAATTAATGTAGGTGACAAATATAACGTACAGCCGATTGAAAAGACGAAGGCTTATAATGGATCGGGATCATCAAATACAGGAATGAAAGTACAAACGTTTAGCGGGATTAGTACAGCTGATGTATGGGATAATGATGCGAATGATCAGGGGATACAGTTTACCTTATAGTACAGTATGTAAAATTGCATAAAATGATGAAGTTGCCCTATGATACAATCTAGCTGTGAGCTGTTAATGATTCTTCTATAGTGTAGTTGTTAGATTAGAAATATAACATCTTATCGAAAATCATACGTACAAAAAAAGACACTTCAAACGAAGTGTCTTTTTTATTTTAGTGATATCCTTTAGCAGAGTCTTTATGAATTTTATTTTTAAAAATACTGTAGCTCCAAAGCTGATATCCAATAACGATTGGTACCATGACCATTGCTACGAAGAACATAATTTTTAAGTTTAATTGACTACCGGCTGCGTTGTATAACGTTGTACTGTATGCATCGTTAATACGGGATGGTAACATTCTTGGGAACATACCTGCAAAGCCAGTTGTCATAAACATTGCGATTGTTAGGCAAACGAATGTGAATGCAAGGCCGATTTTATGTTTGTACACCATAATAAGTGCGAGTACACTCATTAGCATTGCAAGTACTGGAAGAATGAATAGTACCGGATATTCCGTAAAGTTTTGGAATAAGTTTGTCCGATTAGCAGTTGCTACATAGAAGATAGCTAAAATAATAGCTGCTGCCATTGAAAATGGTCTTGCGATTTTATAAGCACGGTCGGATACTTCACCAGTCGTTTTAATCATGACCCAAAGGGCACCGGATACGACAAATATAGCAGTGAAGAACAACCCTCCTAAAATACCGTAATGGTTTAGTAAGCTAAGTAAATTTCCTTCATAGCCATTTTTTCCGATTTGTAGTCCATAATACAAGTTAGCGAATGTAACACCGAATAGGAAAGCAATTAAAAAACTGCCAATTGCAAATGCCCATTTACAAGTTTTTTGCCAAATCGGTGAATCATCTTTATGCATGAATTCCAGTCCAGCGGCACGCGCAAACAGTGCAAGTAATACTAAGAATAACGGTGTATATAGATAACTAAACATATTTGCATATGTGACTGGGAAGGCAGCAAATGTTGCGCCACCAGCTGTAATTAACCACACTTCATTACCGCCCCAGAATGGGCCAATTGCTTCTTGTAATTGATTTCGTTCTTGTCGATCTTTCGTAACGAAAGGAAAGATCATTCCGTTACCAAGTGCATACCCGTCAAGGATGAAGTAAACTGTCCAAATCACGCCCCATAAACCGAACCAGATGATTGCAAGCATATCATGAGACATGGGCCACACCTCCCTCAGTAGCAGGTTCTTCTAATGCTGCAGGTCCTTTTTTCGCGAACTTCAGCATTAAGTATACGTCTGCGATTAAAAGTAAAGTGTAGAACAAAATTAAACTAATTAATGAGAACCAAATTTGCGGGACAGATATAGGTGATACAGATTCTGCTGTACGCATTAGTTTATATACTGTCCAAGGTTGGCGACCTACTTCAGCGACAATCCATCCTGCGTTAATCGCGATATAAGGAAGTAAGACAGACCATATTGTAATTTTTAAATAACGTTTTGAGTTTTCTAGTTTTCCTTTTCGGTTTAAATAGAAGCCATACCAAGTTAATGCCATAAAGAACATACCAAGTGCAACCATTAAGCGGAAGCTATAATACACGAGGTTAACATTTGGACGTTCATCTTTTGGAATGTCTTTTAAGCCAACGATTTCGCCATCAAATGAGTTTGTATAGAAGAAGCTTCCTAGTTTTGGAATCGTAAGGAATTCAAAGTTTTTCTCATTTTTTACATCAGGAATTTGAACAATTGAGAAGCCTTGTCCTTTTCCAGTTTCCCAAACTGCTTCCATCGCAGCTCCTTTTGCTGGTTGATATTTAGCTGCTGATACACCAGATTGATGTCCCATAAACGGTGTAATTGTTGCGGCGAATAAGCCTAACATTAAACCAAACTTAAATGATTTTTTGAAGAATTCCACTTCATTTTTACGTAATAAGTGATAGGCACTAATTGCCATAACGAAGAAAGCACCTACGATATAACAACCAATGACAGTATGGAAGAACATATTCCAAGCATATGGATTTGTAACGAGTGCCCAGAAATCATTTAATTCAGCGCGGCCATTACGTACTACGTAGCCAACAGGGTTTTGCATAAATCCGTTTGCTGTAATAATCCAAAGTGCGGAAATGTTTGTTCCAAGTGCAACCATCCACATACAGAAGGCACGGAACTTTGGTGAAATTTTGTCTTTACCGAATAACCATATTCCCATGAAAGTAGATTCTAAGAAGAAGGCAACGAGTGCTTCGATTGCGAGAGGTGATCCGAAAATGTCTCCCATATATTTGGAGTACTCAGACCAGTTCGTTCCAAATTGGAATTCCATCGTAATCCCAGTTATAATCCCCATTACGAAGTTAATTGTAAATAATTTACCCCAGAAATTTGCCATTTTACGGTATGTTGGATTCAATGTGCGGGCGTATTGAGTTTCCATACATGCTACTAAAATGACAAGTCCGATTGTCAAAGGTACAAATAAAAAGTGATAAAAAATAGTAATTGCAAATTGAAAACGACTCAGTAACAGAACGTCGGACATAATAAATATTCACTCCTTTTTTACATTATCTACAATCAGTTTATAGTGAAAATACGTTTAAAGTATGTGAGACTTGTTACAAAGCTGTGTGTATATTTTGAAAGAATTATGTCGATTATCTGAAAATATCTTATTTTTACTATAAAGCGATATCCTTTTTGAGTTTTTCATATTTTGGTACACTATATAAGTAATGTAAATGAGAGAAAAGAGGTTTTTTTACTATGAAGTCATTAGAAGAGATTTTACAATACAATGAAAAATTTGTTGAAGAGAAAAGATACGAAGAGTATGAAACGGGAAAATTCCCGAATAAAAAAATGGTAATTATCTCTTGTATGGATACTCGTCTTGTTGAATTATTACCAAAAGCAATGAATATGCGTAACGGTGATGTGAAAATTATTAAAGTAGCAGGAGCTGTTATCTCACATCCATTCGGAAGTATTATGCGTAGTATTTTAGTTGCTGTATATGAACTTGGTGCTGATGAAGTTTGTTTAGTTGGTCACCACGATTGCGGTATGGCAAAAATTCAAGCAAGCAGTACAATTGAGAAGATGAAAGAGCGGGGTATAACAAATGAGAAATTAGATACACTCCGTTATTCTGGAATCGATTTAGAAAGATTCCTACAAGGGTTCTCTAGTGTAGAAGAAAGTGTAGAACATAGCGTATCGATACTTCGCAACCATCCATTACTTCCAGAAGAAGTACCTGTTCACGGTCTTGTTATAGATCCTGATACAGGAAAATTAGATTTAGTTGTGAATGGTTACGACAATTAAGAATTTACTTTGTCATCCTTTTTATCTGGGACAGGATCAAATCCTCCCGGGTGGAAAGGGTGACATTTTAATATACGCTTACAAGTAAGCCAAAAACCTTTGAGTGCACCATGTTTTTGAAACGCCTCTAATCCGTAATGAGAACAAGTCGGATAAAAGCGGCAAGTTGGTGGTGTCATCGGAGAAATGAACTTTTGATAAAAGCGTATAATCCCAATAAAAATCTGTTTCATAATGGTCTCCTTTTCAGCATAGTCTTAAAGTATTATAGCACGACGGTACATAATACTTTACTAATGTGCATTTCCGTTATATCATATTGGATATAACGGAATTAAATTAAAAGCGGGAGAGATGTTGTATGCCATCAGTAGAAAGCTTTGAATTAGATCATACGATTGTAAAGGCACCTTATGTAAGACATTGCGGAGTTCACAATGTAGGTAGTGACGGTATTGTAAATAAATTTGATATTCGTTTTTGCCAACCGAATAAACAAGCAATGAAACCAGATGTTATTCATACGTTAGAACATTTATTAGCATTTAATTTACGTAAATATATTGATCGTTATCCGCATTTTGATATTATCGATATTTCACCGATGGGCTGCCAAACAGGATATTATCTTGTAGTAAGCGGAACACCGACAGTACGAGAAATCATTGATTTATTAGAATTAACATTAAAAGATGCGGTTCAAATTACAGAAATTCCAGCTGCAAATGAAACACAGTGTGGTCAAGCGAAGCTTCACGACTTAGAAGGAGCACAACGCTTAATGAACTTCTGGTTAAGCCAAGATAAAGATGAACTTGAGAAAGTGTTTGGATAAGAAGAAAAACTGCCTGTGAAAGGGCAGTTTTTTTATTGTGCTAAGAGCAACCATACTCTTCTTTTTTATGAAAATATATTACATACTCCAACATATAAAACAAAGGCAGAACAGAGAAAATAAACAAATGCTTTCATTTTTTGCTGCTTCTTTATTTCATCGATTCCAAAAAGGATACACATAATACTTAAAAGGATAAACACGTAAGGTAAAAGAATAGTGAAGTTTGCAAAGAAGCTAAATAGGGCGAGAGAAAGAGCGATAGTGGCGATTATAATTTGAATGTTTTTTAACATGGAATCCCCCTTAAGTAGAAAGAAATAGTTACTGAGAGAAAATAATTATAAATGCTAAATTGGCCAAAATTTCATTCTACATATAGCGAAAGTAGTTTGATATTAAAAAGAAGAATATGAGACTGGAAACGAAAAAATACGGGATACTCATTGATTTTCGTCCGGATTTCAATTCATTAATTCCTAGAAGAATAAAGAAACAACTGAGAATAAATTGTACGTATGGGAGAAGTGAAAAATTATCGGTAACATGGATATAAGTGCTTAGAATGAGCAAGAGAAGCATGAGAAATGCTAAAAAACTCCGTAATATAGTTAGAGTTAGCATTGTATAGCCTCCTTTAGACCATTTATCGGAATATTTCTGTGAAACCAATAAATAAAGCAGCGGCTCCTGCTAGTAGAGCGAGCACACTACCTCCTGTTTGCTGTTTTAATATTTCCTCTAAACTTATGGTGAGGGCCATAACTCCTAAAGAGATAAACATATACGGCATTATTTCTCTATTACTAGTAAAAAATCCATAGATTGCTATAGATAAAGCAATAAGTGATAAAGTAATCCGTACTCCTTTTAGCATGCATGTACCTCCTTTTATTTGATATAACTAATGATGAGAACAATCCAAATGAAAGCACCGGCAATAATACAAATAAATCCAGTTGCTGCCTCCTTTTTCTTTATTTGTTCAAATGCGATGAGAAACATTAAAGCCCCTAATAGAAATTGTGAAAGAGGTAAAAAATTATTTTGACCTGTATATAATCCAATTGCCGACATAACGATCACAGTGAGTGCTACTATGATGCGAAGTATACGAAGCATATTAGGAATTCTCCTTATTCTTTTTTGTATAAGGATTGTCTTCTAGTTTATCGACGGAATGTTTATAAGCATAGCCTTTATTAATTGTCATGATGGAGAGTACGAGGATGATTAGGACGATGATAATACCGATAATTAATATTTTGAACATAAAATCCCTCCTTTTCTTTATTTTACATAATTTTGTAATTGATGAAAACAATAGAAAATAAAAGGATGAAAGAAGGGTGTTACATGGAGACGAAAAAAACATATTATATATCAATAGGAAATGGTCAAATTTCACAAGTGAAGACGGCGGATACGTATAATTTTGAGATTTCCGCAAATGATGAGGAAATTACGGAATTAAGAGAGCACTTTGATCAAGCATATGTAGAAGATTTAGGGTCATTTGTACGCTCCCACGTTCCATTTGTTGAGTATCATCACGATTCAAATAATGACCGATATGATGAACAACTACAAAAAGCATATAAAATGATTTACGATTTAGGAAATCATGAGACGAAAGAATTAGTCGCGCAAATGGGAATAATCAATGGATTGTAATTGGATAATATTATGCAGAAAAGCGAGAATATGCTACAATTTGTGGTAGGAAAAACTTGTAACCATCAATAGGGGAGTAATGGCATGTACAAATTTAAAGATTATTACCACAACACTGTACAATTATCGTTTGAACGTTATCCATTTTCTCCTGAGCCAAAGCATGTTTGGGTTGTATGCCGGTACGGGGATCAATGGTTATTAACACATCATTTACGTCGCGGTCTTGAATTTCCAGGTGGTAAAGTAGAAATAGGGGAAACACCGGAAGAAGCGGCAGTTCGAGAGGTTCATGAAGAAACCGGCGGCATAGTTTCTGATTTAACTTACTTAGGACAATACAAAGTATCTGGAAAAGACAAAATAATCATTAAAAACATTTATTTTGCAACAATTAGTGCGGTAGAAGAACATACGCATTACGAAGAAACGAAAGGGTCTGTTTTATTAAAAGACATTCCTGACAACATTAAAACGAATAGAAAATTTAGCTTTATAATGCGCGATGACGTATTAGCGCGTACGATGAAACATATAGAAGAAATCGGCTGTTTTACGAAGTAAAGTAGCCGGTTTCTTTTTTTGTATGTAAGAATAAATGTAAATATATCTTTACATTATTTTGGGTATATTATACAATTTTGTAAAGATATATTTACATTTTAGGAGGGGGAAGATGGATAAAAGAAAAGAAACGACTGTTACTGTGTCTATGGTTAAATTAAATGTCTATGCATTTCTTATAATATTTGTTTTGGCATTTGGAATTAGTTTTTTACATGCACTTCTTTCAGGCGGGGTTCAAGTTGAAATTACGTTACCAACTGTGTTTCTTTTTATTATCGCAATGATTGTTCTCGTTTGTATTCATGAGGCAATACATTTAATTGGCTTTCGCTATATCGGAGGTGTTCCATGGAGTGAACTAAAATGGGGCGTTAATTGGAAATTAGGTGTTGCATATGCTCATTCTAAACAGGCGGTTACAGTAAAGCAAATGAAGAAAGTGTTAATGCTTCCGTTTTTACCAACTGGAATTTTGCCAATTGTATTGGGAGTAGCTATGAATCTGGAGCCACTCTCATTTTTAGGAATTCTACTAACAGCAGGTTGTATCGGTGACATTGCCTTATATCAAAAAGTTTCAAAGTTTCCAGATGATGCGCTAGTAAAAGATCATCCGAGTAAACCGCAGTTTACAGTATATGAATAATAAAGGAAGGGGAGGCGTTTTTGAACAACTGCTTCCTCTTATTATTTTTTGTCGGTGAATCAATATATTGTGAAAATTATTGATATAATTTAATTACTATTATTGTGTTTTTATCTCCACCTCTAAAAACGAAAGCACCTCCAACAAATCATCTACGATACGTGAATGCTTAAAATCACCCCAAAACGAATCTTTTTTCCAAACACCAAGAATTCCTACTTGTTCAGAACCAAGCACATCGTTTTCTGGATGATCTCCAACATAAAGACATTCTTCTGCCTTAACATCTAGTCTTTGCAAAGCACGTTCGAAAATTTCAGGGTGAGGTTTTTTAATTCCTTCAGCTTCTGAAACGAGAATGGTGTTTGTATACGTATGTATATGTAGTGCTCGAAGGTTGCTCATCTGAAATTCAGTAAAACCATTTGTGATAATACCAATTTTAATGTTTCGCTGTTTTAACTGTTGAAGTAGTTCATGCGTGTTTTTGAAAGGAATACAATGATGTTGGAAGTTTGTAATATAGTCGTGTAGCAGTTGCTCTTGCGTTAAAGTAGTAATGTTGTATTCGGAAAGGAGAGTAGCATATACTTTATCCTTCCACGTATAGCCATTATTATCGAGTTCAAGAAATCGAGAACAATACTCTGATTTCTCTATACTCATCAAATGTGAGGAGAAGCGATTATATTGCTCACAAATAAATTGTTCTAAAGATTGGCGCCGATCTAATAGTGTTCCATCTAAGTCGAATAAGATTGCACGAATCATGAGAAGCCTCCTTGCAGTTTTTATAATTAATTATCGCATATTCGTTAAAAAATGATTATTATATTTTTGTAGAATGTATTGATGGAGGACTGTATGAAGAGACTGTATGGCAAGTTAGTAGGGGTTATCGTTGCAATCGGCTTACTAGCAGGATGCGAAAGTTCTATGAAGAGTGTGAAAGAAAAAGAAGTGTGTAAAACAGACGAAGAATGTGTGGAAATAGGAGATAAGAAACTTCAAAAAGTATATGAAAAAATAGATGGATTATCTGAGCTTGAAGCAGTAGAAGATTATGAAATAGAAGAGCATGAAAGTGCGGATATGAAAGAGGCAGAGCAGAAAAAAGATGATGAGGATGATGATGAAAGTTATTTCTTTTTAGCTTCTTATTATATCGATGGTGATGAAATTGTAGATCCTTATTTTGAAAAAATAGAACGGAAACGTTTAAATAAAGTATTCGCTGAAGATAAAGAAGCGAAAGAAGAGGTGCTACAACAACGTCAAGATAGAGGGTATCATGAAGACTTATGGGATATGTATCGTACACTCATTCCAGCTAAATATCGTGGGAATATAACAGAATTTGATTTAATAACAGATGGTTATGACGGTGTTGTTGCCCATGTTATGCCGAGTATGGAGAATCCGAAAGACTGGACTCTTAGCCTAGATACGCTTGATTCTGCGGTAAATATCGATGAAGTGATGAAAACATTAATTCATGAGACGGCTCACGTGTTGACGCTCGGGCATAAGCAAATACCAGTAGATGAAAACTATGTAAAGGCTTTTGAAGAAGATAAAGATATTTCAACGTACCGAAATAAATGTGGAAATCTTTTCTTACAAGAGGGATGTGCGAAGGGAAAATCTTATATTAATCAATTTTATAACTCTTTCTGGAAGCCTATTGAGCAAGAGTGGACAGAAAAGAAAGTAGAAGAAAGTGAAGAAACTCAAATTGAGTTTTTTAAAGAAAAGCAAGATGAGTTTGTCTCACAGTATGGAACGACAAATGTAGCAGAAGATATCGCAGATACATTTACAGCGTTCATTTTACAAGATTCAAAAAAAGTGAAAGAAGGAACAGAGTTAAAATATAAGAAAATTGCTTTCTTCTATCAGTTCCCTGAGCTTGTAAAAATGAGAGCGGAAGTGCTGTCAGGATTATATGATGTTTCGAAAACGATAGAACAACAAAGTGGAGACTAATGTAAGTTATGTGTTCGATATAGTTTCGTTAAAGTAAAGCGTGAAGAATTTTTAATTCTTTGCGTTTTTTTATGTTGATAAAATTGAAAATTCTGTATTTTTCTTTAAAAGAAGAAGGAACTGGAGGTATAAAATAGAATTAGTATAAAAATGTCACAATTTAGACACAATTATAATGCGCGTGTTGTAGGGACTATAAGTTTACTCTCGAGGAGGTAATGAAACGTATGAAAACGATTCTTGCTGTTGCTGGTCTCATTTGGGTAATGTCTCACGGTTTTCCGATTTTTGAAGGGGAGCAAATTCGTAGTGCTTTGAATGAAAAGTTTAATGATTATCATGTGATAGATCGAAAAGATAATGTCGTTACAGTACGTGTGAAAGACTGTTTCCATACAGTTACGGTTGCGGATGGAAACATTACAAATGAAACGAAAATGTGTGATAAAAGGTAAAAGAAAGAAGCTGACTATAGCGTACTGTTTTGAGTCAGCTTCTTTTTCTTTTTCCAATTAGAATTTTTTCAAATGCCTCAACAAATACATACATAAGAGTTGCAAGAACACATGTGAGTAGTACGCTAAGTAAGACGAGTGTGAAGTTAAAGACTTGGAATCCGTAGCTAATTAAGTAGCCAAGTCCTTGTTTGGAAACGAGAAGTTCTCCGAAAATAACACCGACCCAGGATAAACCAACGTTTACTTTTAACGTTGAGATAATTGCTGGAAAGGATGCAGGGAGAACGACTTGCTTATAACATTGCCATTTATTTGCACCAAATGTGTCCATCACTTTTATATAGTTAGAATCGACTTCTTGAAATGCACTGTAAATAACGAGAATGGTAATGATGATGGAAATGATTACTCCCATTGCGATAGAAGATGAAATGTTTGGACCGAAAATAACGATGATGATTGGACCGAGTGCAACTTTTGGCATTGCATTTAGGACGACGAGATAAGGATCAAGTACGCGGGCTAGAAGTGGCATCCACCAAAGGAACGTGGCAATAATAGCACCAAGTACTGTTCCGAGAATGAAGCCTACTCCTGTTTCCAGTAATGTCGTCCATATGTGGGCCCAAAGTGAACCGTCGATCCATTTCGTTAAGAAGAGATCCCAAATACTCGAAGGAGAGCTAAAGAGTAAAGGATCAATCCATTCTTTTTTACTAGCTATTTCCCATAGTGCAAAGAAAAGAATAAGTAGTAAAAGTTGTAGCGAGCGAGCAATCCAAGCGCGTCTGCGTTCGTTCTTTCGAAATTGTTCATGTAGTTGTTTTATATTATCCAAGTCGTTCCAGCTCCTTCCATATATCTTGAAAGAGGGCTGGGAAATCGTAGTGATGGCGTGCTTCTAACGGTGATAAAGAACGGATACTTTCCGGGACGATAAAGGTTTTTGCGATTTTTCCGGGATTCGCTTGCAGTAAATAAATACGATCACTCATCGCGATCGCTTCTTCAATATCATGAGTAACAAGTAGTGATGTTTTCTTATATTTATTTAGTAAGTCGAAAACGAGTTCTTCTAGTTTTAATTTCGTTTGATAATCGAGTGCGGAGAATGGTTCATCTAGTAATAAAATTTTCGGATCAGTCGCTAATGTTCGAACGAGAGCGGCACGTTGACGCATACCGCCGGATAGTTCACGAGGATATTGTTCTTCTACACCATGAAGACCGACTTGTTTTAAAAGATTTAAAGTATGTTCTTTCATCTGCTCATCATAAATCTTTCGAATATGAAGTCCAAGCATAATATTTTCTTCAATCGTTTTCCAAGGGAATAAGTAATCTTGTTGCAACATATATCCCATAGATGATGTTTTCGTTGTAATCGGTTCACCATCTAAAAAGACGATACCGTCAATTGGATCAAGTAATCCAGCAATGATTGAGAGGAGCGTTGTTTTACCGCAACCACTTGGACCGAGTATAGAAATAAATTCGCCTTCTTCCACTTGTAAGCTCATATCTTCGAGAATAAGTTTGGCATTCTCTTTTGCAAAAAAACAGTGAGAAACGTTACGTATTTGCAAAAAACTCATACACTTCGCCTCTATTTCTTAATAACGCTTTCGGCAATTTTTGTATTGACGAGCGCTTCATGTGGGACTTCTTTTTGTAATTCACCAGCGTCTTTCATAATAGTTTGGAGCTGTTTCCATTCTTCTGCATCTAATAGTGGATTTGTCGCATAAGAATGTTGCTTTTTGTACCGCTCAATTACTTTTACTGTTATGTCTTTTGAAGTGTCTTTAAATAGCGGAGAAACGGCATCAGCAATTTCTTCTGGACTATGTGTATCAACCCATTGCTGTGCTTTATAGAGAGCACGTGTGAACTTTTCAGCTGCAGCTTTATCTTTCTTTAAGAAACTTTCTTTTGCCATGAACGTTGTATAAGGAACAGTACCAGATTCATTTCCGAATGAAGCGACGATATAACCTTTACCTTCTTTCTCAAGTATACTTGCAGTCGGTTCAAAGAGCTGTACAAACTCTCCAGTACCAGATGCGAAGGCATTTGCAATATTAGCAAACTCGATATTTTGAATTAAGTTTGTATCTTTATGAGGGTCAATGCCATTTTTCTTTAAAACGTATTCTCCAACCATTTGCGGCATGCCGCCTTTACGCTGTCCTAAAAATGTAACACCTTTTACGTCATTCCAATTAAAAGAGTCTAGTTTTTTACGTGAAACTAAAAATGTCCCATCTGTTTGTGTAAGCTGTGCAAAGTTAATGACAGGGTCTTTCGCTCCTTGTTGATGAACGTAAATAGACGTTTCAGAACCGACGAGAGCAATATCAATTCCGCCAGATAATAGGGCGGTCATCGTTTTATCGCCACCAGCTGTTGTTTGTAGGTCAATATTTAGTCCTTCATCTTTAAAAAATCCTTTTTCAATCCCAACATATAATGGGGCATAGAAGAGAGAATGGGTAACTTCGCCGACGCGAATGTTTTGAGTTTGTTCTTTCGTACCTTCTTTTTTACTACTACAAGCAGCAAAAGTAAAAACAGCTAGTAACATGATGCAAAAAATCGCGATTAATTTTTTCACTATATAACACCTCCTAGAAGTCACTCTACAAGCATGATATGTAGGTAATCGCCCATATGTGAGTGTAGATAGCAGGAATTTTTTTGGTGGTAAAGAAGTACAAATATAAGGGGTGATAAAATGGAGTACGAATACGATGATAGCGTACATTTACATCTTGATTATTTCGGGACAGAATGTGATATGGAATCGATTGCTTATAAGAGAAAGAATGAAGACGTATGGGATGTGTATTTTAATTTTGGAGTATACGGTATTCAGAAAGACGATGTAGAGTTAGGGAGATTTATGGACGAATATGCTGGTCATTACGTTTTTTCTGTACATGCTCGCGATCTTAGCTGGGAATTTGGAAGTGCCCAGTTTGAAGAGTGGGTGTTGAAAAATCGGATAGTAGAAAAAACGCTACAAAAATAGGAGGAATTTTGTGATTGGATTTCTCATCTTATTATTTATTTTTGTGGCCGGATTTTTTATCATGCAAATGCTTATTTACCGATTTGCAAAGAAAAACATCCATAAATATACAAAAATAAAGTGGTTTCATATGTGGCTACATATGAATATGAAAAAAGGTCCGAGATTAGATTTTTTTGATTTTGTAATTATAGTACTCGTATGTATCGTATGGAAAATATGGCTGCTTCCCTTTATATAATACACATACTAATCATTTTCTCTTTTATCATAAAATAACGAAAAGAACCTGTCTTGTGGCAGGTTCTTTTCGTTATAGTAATAGTTGTTAAAAACGTGCAACGCCTTTTTATTAATTCTTTCGTATTTTCATGTTAAATCTTTAATAGCAGGACTTCTAAAAAATAGTTATTGTATCATAAAGTGGAATGCTGAAATTAAGTTTTTCAAGAATGAGTAATTTGTATGCCACAATTTAACTGTTGATTAAGGGAATATTAAGACAATACATTTATGATAGAAACAAGTATGCAGACGAAATATGTAATATATGTTATTTTAATAGAAATAGTTCTTTCGATGCGAGGGAAATTAAGACATAGAAACGAGGGAATGAATTGAAGTATGGTTCTACACTTTTTCATCTTCCAAAAAGAAATATATTAATTTCTAGCATTATAAGTAGTATGGTGACTTTATTAGTAATAACTATGCTGTTTATGATTTTAAAGGTTTTTAATTTAGATATGATGAAAGATCATTTAAATCAAAAGCTTGTTTTAAGTGTTATGATGATTTTCATATGGGGCATAACGTTTTATATTACGCATTTCAATAAAAAAGAGATGTCTATACTTAGAGCATCCCTGCGAGTGCATTTTATATTACTTTTACTAGCTCATACAGTAGCGTTATTTTATATTGTCATGCAAGTTAATATGATTTTCATAGAGGCAATGAATTGGATTTACTTTTATAATATGCAGTTTATATTAAGTTTTGTAGTAATTTATGCAATATATATTCTTGTATATAATTTAATAGGTAAGGTTTTTCTAAGTATGGTTTTAACGAGCTGTACGTTAGTCATTTTAGGTATTGTGAATTATTTAAAGCTTATTTTCAGAGGCGATCCGTTATATCCTTCTGATTTCACACAAATTACGCATATGCAATCTGTTATACCGATGGTGATGGACTATTTTAGCTGGAGCTATATTTTTGTCATTATCTTAAGTATCGTAGCTTGTATTGTTGCAGGGATATATATGAGAAGCTATATTCAAAATGTAAAGATTCATCTAGGAATTAGAGCCTTATTAGTAGTAGGATCTATTTTTGTTTTATATGCGTACGGTAATTTTGCGAATACATTTATGAATAAAGTATTTCAAAAATCAGGTGTAGATTTTGTTTTGTGGAATCAAAATGAGAACTATGCTTCAAATGGTTTTGTACTAGGGTTTATTAGCAATTTAGATACAACAGTTATGGAAAAACCAAAAAATTATTCTAAAGAAAATATGCTTCAAATAGCAAACGATATAAAAAAACAATATAGTGGAAATATAGGGAATGAAAAGAAAAAAGAGAAACCGAATATTATTTTTGTAATGAGTGAATCGTTTTGGGATCCGACGAAAGTAACTAACCTTTCTTTTAGTGAAGATCCTGTACCAAATTTACATCATTATATAGAAAACTTTCCTGGTGGACAAACTATTTCTCCTACATTTGGGGGAAATACGGCGAACGTTGAATTTGAGGCATTAACGAGTTATTCGATGAGTTTGTTAAAGCCAGGTTCTATACCATATCAGCAGGTCATTACAAATAAGAAAGAAATTCCATCAATCCCTACGGCGTTGAAGAAAGAAGGTTATTACACAAGTGCAATTCATTCATTTGGTCGCACATTCTTTAAACGTGACGATGTATATAAGGTGTTAGGGTTTGATAAGTTTAATGCAGATGACACGATGAAAAATGTGGATATTGATGGAGATTATATTAGTGATTTAGCGATGAGTAAAGAGATAATTGCTGAGTTAGAGAAACAAAAACAACCTACATTTATTCATGCAGTTACGATGCAAAATCATTTTCCATTTACAGAGGGCCGATTTGGTGAAAACCTAATAGAAATTACCGGTCTAGAAAATGAAGAATCAAAGGGAGAATTAGAGACGTATACAGAGGGATTAAGACGTTCAGATGAGGCTCTTCAATATTTAATAGAGCAACTAGATAAGTTAGATAGACCTACATTATTAGTATTCTTTGGAGATCATCTTCCATCATTAGGAACAAATAAATCTTTTTATAAAGAAAATGGGTATATAACGAATGAAAAAACACCGAGCGAACGTTTAGCGATGGCGCAAACTCCGTTATTAATGTATGCAAACTTTGATATGCCAAATGATAATTTAGGTTTAGTAAGCCCAATTCATTTTTCTAATCTTATTTTTGATTATGCAGGATTAAATAAATCCTTATTTTATCAATTTTTATCGGAACTTTACAAGGAAATACCAGTGCTTAGAGATGAATTAAAAGTTGATAAAAATGGAGAAGTAATCAATGATTTAACAAAGAAACAAAAAGAAATGTTAGAGCAATATAAAATGCTTCAATATGATTTACTCGTTGGAAATCAATATAGTAAAGATATCCTCTTTAAATAAAAGAAACAAAAAGAACTTGTATAACGATACAAGTTCTTTTTTCATAGTATTTAACGGGGTAACCAGACAAGCTGGGTTTAGGGAGTATTACTTGTACATTTAGTATATATGAAAATATAATCGTTTTATTTGTGTGTTTGTGAGAAATGTGTGAATTTTATGTTTTATAAAAACGATTATATTAACTTTCGTTCTTGTATTGCAGTTGTTATGTCTGTAAAAATTTTATCAGTTCTTTATTTAATTCATCCGCTTGATCGATTGGTGAACCATGACCACTATTTGTAAGAGCATGTAACTGAGAATTTTTAATTCGTTGTTGCGTAAGTTCAGCACTTTTGTAAGGAATTAGTTGGTCGTGAACGCCGTGGAAGATTTTTGTTGGGACGTTAATTTTATTTAAATCTTTCGTTACATCTTCATTTGCAGCTGCTTGTAAAATTTTGATAAGGGCATAAGAAGCGGACTGCATACCGAGATAAGAAAACCATTCAAGGGTTGCAGCTCCTAAGTTTCTATTGAAAAAGGATAAAGATACATCATTTAAAAATTTTGGTAAATTAGCATACATTTGATTAATGAGAGCATCTGCTTGTTCTTTCGGTACACCGTAAGGGGACTCTTGATTTTTAACGAAAGAGGGAGAGACAGCGTCAATTAATGCGAGCTTAGAAATGCGGCGCCCATTATAGCGAGACATATAGCGAATAGAAAGAGCACCACCAACTGAGAAACCGACTAATGTAGCGTTCTCTACTTGGAGTGCTTCTAGAACAATTGCGATATCATCGGCTAATCGATCATACGTGTAACCAGTCCATGGCTTATCAGATTGTCCATTCCCTCGTATATCCATGGCGATACAGCGAAAGCCATGCTCTGGTAAAACATTGAGTTGATATTGATACATTTGATGATTTAAAGGCCATCCGTGAACGAAGAAAACAGTCTTACTACCTGGACCAGGATTAACGTCTTGCACAAAAATATGCACATCTTTCTCGACAGTAACAAACATAAATTTCCCCCTATTTTATGAATATGCTCTATCCCAAAAGCGTTGTTTTGTCATAGCTTTAATAAATTCATTTGCTAGTCGCGTAGGGTCTTGTTCTATTAAAACACCAGGCTTTCCTTCGATATTTAAAGATTGAATAATAGAAGAGCCGTTTTGGAAGGAGCCAATCGGCTTAAAGTGATTATATGATTCTACGACAAATGAACTTGCTTTGTTAAGAAAATGATCATCCATCTTTCCGCCAATAAGAAGTAATCCATCATAAAGGAGTGGTGAGCCTGTTAAGAAAGTATCATTTACTTCCCACTGTCCATTTGGCGTTCCCTGCACTATGCCTAATCGTTCGGAAACGATCACTGGTTGAAGACCTACTTGTTTGAACTGATTTATTATATATTGTGCGCTTGGTCCATCATATCCCTTTGCAACAATGACACCTACTCGTAATGTATTAGGACTAAAGGTTGTATTTGCCATACTTAGTGCTGGAGATGATTTTGTAACGTTGGATTCTTGCACATTTGGGACTTTTGCTCCGAGAGCTTCTGCAACTAAAGTAGCCAATTCTGTACTAATATGTCCAATCATATCCACGACTTGTTGGCGGACAGATTTACTTTTGACTTTTCCTAATTCAAAGGAGAAAGCCTGCATAATATGGATTTTTTCGAAGTGACTCATACTATTCCAAAATAAACGAGCTTGAGAGAAGTGGTCTTTGAAGCTAGCAGTAGTTTCCCTTGTTTTATGACCAGATACAGTAGAAGGATATGTAACGAATCCCCCCTTTGTTCCAGGTACAGTATAAGGAGAATTCTTTGCTAAGGAATTGTTATGGTAGGCAACTTTTCCTTTGTCGATTATATATTTAGACGCACCATCTCTTTGGTTGTTATGAAATGGGCATATTGGACGGTTAATCGGTAGTTCTTGATAATTTGTACCAACGCGTGCTAATTGTGTGTCTGTATAAGAAAAGAGTCTACCTTGTAAGAGAGGGTCATTGGTAAAGTCAATACCACGGACGATACTTCCAGGGTGTAGTGCCACTTGTTCAGTTTCAGCAAATACATTATCTACATTGCGATTTAAGGTCATTTTCCCAATGATTTTAACGGGAAAATCTTCTTCAGGCCAAATTTTCGTTGCATCTAATATATCGAAGTCGTATTTAAATTCGTCCTCTTCTTCTAAAATTTGAATGCCAAGTTCGTACTCAGGATAGTTTCCAGCATTAATATTTTCCCACAAATCACGGCGATGGTAATCTGGGTCAGCACCACCTAGTTTTTGTGCTTCATCCCAAATTAACGAATGAACGCCAAGCTTTGGCTTCCAGTGGAATTTCACGAATCGTGACTTTCCATTTTTATTAACTAGACGAAATGTATGAACGCCAAATCCTTGCATCATTCGAAAGCTTCTTGGAATTGCACGATCGGACATAATCCACATCATCATTGCAGCTGATTCTTGATTGTTGGCGATGAAGTCCCAAAAAGTATCATGTGCTGTTTGACCCTGTGGAATTTCATTATGTGGCTCTGGTTTAAGGGCGTGAATAAGATCAGGAAATTTAATGCCATCTTGAATAAAGAAAATGGGAATATTATTTCCTACTAAATCAAAATTTCCTTCTTCTGTATAAAATTTAACGGCGAATCCTCTTACATCTCGATTCGTTTCATTTGCTCCTTTTGATCCAGCTACTTCAGAGAAACGAATAAAAAGCGGTGTTTTTTTTGAAGGGTCTTGTAGAAAGTGGGCCATTGTTAGCTCTTCTAAAGATTCATATAACTCAAAAATGCCATGTGCTCCGTATCCTCGTGCGTGAACGACTCGTTCTGGAATTCGTTCACGGTCAAAGTGAGAAAGTTTTTCTCGCATAAGGAAATCTTCTAGAAGGGTAGGGCCACGATCACTGGCAGTTAAAGAGTTTTCATCATTTGAAATTTTAACACCTGTATTTGTTGTCATCTCCTTTCCTTCATTTTCACGCGTGAAAGATTGGAGTTGTTCTGTCTTTTTATTTTTTTTGCCGTCCATAAAAAACACCTCCCATAATATACGTATTATTTTTTGTGTTTTTTATGCTTGTATATAGCATGAAGATGTTGCGTCGTTGGGATGATTTTCCTCAAATGTTCGATTTATCTTTGTTTGTCTATGAAAATCATTTATTATAATAAATGGTATTCTTCGAGATATTATTTTGAAGGGGTGTTGAAGTGAAAGAAAGTTTTCTATCATATAAAGAAGAAGAAAAGAATGCAAAAATCCTTTTATGGGTGTTATATGCCATTGTTATTGTATATCAAATTTTCTATGCAATCGTATTAGACGATAAATCAATAATGGATAAGGGATACAACATAGTATGGCAAGTTATTTGCGGAGTAGCGATACTGTGCGTGAATATATATTTAATGAAAAAAGAGAAGGCAAACCTTGTTAAATATGCATGGATATTTGCATACATAGGGATAGAAATCGCTAATATACTTTCATATATTTTTTATAATAAGGCGGCGTTTGATGCGACAAATATAATAGAAATTATTCTCATTTTCTTTGTACCCATATTTTTAAATAAAAAATTTTATGTGATTTTACTTTCTTCTATTGTAGGAAAATATTTAATTTATTTATTTGTATTAGAGGAAGTAAAAGCATTTATGTATCTTATTATGTATACACTTATGCTAATTGCGGCGTATATCATTTTAAACCGATTTTTACAATATCTTTCAGCTGTAAAGGAAAGTATTGCGATTGCTAGCGAATCACAGAAATTAGCAGTAATCGGAAAAATGGCAGCGACGGTTGGACATGAAATTAAAAATCCACTCGCTTCATTAAAAGGATTTACGCAATTACAACGAGAGAAGCATGAAGAGGATCCTATTTATAAACGTATGATTTTTGAAATAGAAAATATGAATAATATGATAAGTGAGTTAATGGAAGTTGCTACATGCAAACCTTCTATTTATAAGAAACATGATGTAGGAAAAATTGTATTACAAGTAATAACAAGTCTTCGCGAAAAAATGAATGAATTAAACGTACAGTTTATTTCTAATGTGGAAGAAAAAATAATAGAAGTTGAATGTGATGAACGAAAAATAAGAGGAGTCTTTTTATATACGATAAAAAATGCTTTAGAGGCAATGGAACAAGATGGCATATTACATGTAAGATTAGAAAATAAAGGGAAAGAGTATGTAATGATCAGCGTGATTGATAATGGTCATGGTATTAAGCAAGAAAACTTAATTCGTGTTACAGAGGCCTTTTATACAACGAAACAAGATAAAATTGGTCTGGGACTTACGGTAGCGAATCGAATTGTCGCCGAGCACCTTGGTGAGCTGCATATTTCAAGTGAAAGAGATACTGGAACGAGAATAGACATCATTCTCCCAAAGAAGTGTGGAAATACTGAAATCCAAGTGGAAGAAAAGCTAGGAGTTACCATATGAATAAAGGCTATATATTTAAAAACGAAGAAATAAAGGCGCTGAAAGCATTTTTAAGTTTATTTTTCATTATATTTTTTGTATATGATCTTGCTTATGAATTTATCGTACCGTTAATCGGTGGAGAGCAAGAAGGTGTAGGTGAGTTTGAAGATGGTTTAGGTTTATGGCTTTACTTTTTGATGGTGGTATTGTTTTGCGTTGGGATATACTTTATGAAATGGAAGAATGCTTTTGCGGTAAAGTATATTATTCTAATTGGCTATAATGTATTAGATTTTATCCATAACATTATGATTTATTATGGTAGCGATGCAGAATTTGACGGTGGAAATATAGTAGAAGGATTTTTTATTTTGTTTGCACCAATCTTTGTGAATAAAAGATATTTCTGGTTAATTCCAGCGATACTTGTCGGAAAGTATGCTCTTACAGGAATCATTATTCAATCTTCTCTCGTTTTAATCCCAATGGCATTATATAGCGTATTTACTATCATATGTTGGATTATATTTTTGAGGGTTCAGTCTTATGTTCGGACGCTTGAGATGATGGACAAAGAAATAAAACAGACAGAAAAACTAGCAGCTGTTGGAAAGATGGCAACGGTTATTGGTTATAAGATTAGAAGACCTTTAGCAAACTTAAAAAAACTTGTGAATAAACAAGCAGACAAGCATCCAGAGGATAAAATTTATAGTGATATTATGAAACAAGAAGTAGATCGGATTCATATAATTGCTACAGAACTTAGTGGATTTGAGAAATCTAAATCACTAGAATCAGAAACTCATAACATACAAGAAATTATCTCTTATGTTATTCGAGTTATGGAAAAGCCTGCTTTAAAACAAGGAGTCTACATACAAGGTATTTACAGTAAAGACTTACCATCAATTACATGTGATGAAAAACGATTAAAACAGGTCTTTTTTAATTTAATTAAAAATGCAATTGAAGCAATGTCAGTTGGCGGAACAATTACGATTAAAGTTACTGTAAAAGATGGAATCATCATTCAAGTGAAAGATGAGGGATGCGGCATTCCGAAAGATAAAATTCCAAAGTTAAATGAAGCCTTTTATACAACGAAAGAAACAGGAACTGGTCTAGGTTTAGTAGTTACAGAAAAAATTATTAAAGACCACAACGGTAAAATGAGTTTTGAAAGTGAAGTTGGGGTTGGAACGACGGTTGAGGTTATGTTACCACTGCATTAAATAGAAAAAACATCACTTCCAAATAAGTGATGTTTTTCTATTTTATCTTGCTATTTGTGGATAGTAAAAATCTCATTTTATCGATAAAGAATGTATGATGTATTTCTAAGATCAAAATGTTTTTTTTAGTTTTTATTATGGATTTTCCAGTAAAAAATTTAGACTATAAAAATTAATTGTTTTTTTCTAAAAAAACTATTTTCTTTTTTGGGTTTTAATGGTATATTCAAAACACGATAAATAAATACCTATTTTTGGCACACTATTCGAAAGGATAGGTCGCAAAGCTAAGAGTCTAAAGTAATGAAAATTACTATGATAGTCTGGTTGCAGTTTGGATTTTCACACATAGTTGTATGTATGAAAATCGAAGAGGCAACCGGATTTTTTATTGTCTTAAAAAGAAAAAATAAATGGGCACACTATTCGAAAGGATAGGTCGCAAAGCTAAGAGTCTAAGGTAATGAAAATTACTATGATAGTCTGGTTGCAGTTTGGATTTTTACACATAGTTGTATGTATGAAAATCGAAGAGGCAACCAGATTTTTTATTGTCTCAAAAAGAAAAAATAAATGGGCACACTGTTCGAAAGGATAGGTCGCAAAGCTAAGAGTCTAAGGTAATGAAAATTACTA
>NZ_JACVUW010000015.1:0-81091 GCF_016625265.1 Bacillus sp. S71
AGTCTAAGGTAATGAAAATTACTATGATAGTCTGGTTGCAGTTTGGATTTTCACACATGTTGTGATGTATGAAAATCGAAAAGGCAACCAGGCTTTTTATTTTCTAGGAATACACATTATGATTGTAAATTTAGCTGAATAATAAATTTAATGTTCGAAATATTCGGTTCATAAGAAGTGAGGGAGGGAAGTACATTGCAAAATCAAATAGGTAAATTTGGGCGTATACTTCTCGCTGGAGGAATATTATTTACGCAAGTTGGTGTGCTAGATTACTCTGCAACGAAAGTTTATGCGGTTACAAACGACGAGCAAGGACGTTTTATCGTTCATATGGATAAACAAGAAATAAAAGTTGATGAAAATGTAGTATTAAAGATTACAAATACAAATAAACAAGATGCTAATATCGAGCTGAAATTATCTAATGAACAGCTGTTCAATGAAGCAGAAACGAAAAAAATGAACGAAAACAATAAAGCGATTCAAAACATTTCAGTAACAGAAGATCACATTGTAAAAATTGAAAAGAATGAACAAAGTAATTTTATCGGTGACGTATATGTAGTCATTCAAATGAAAAAAGCTGGAGAGTACAAATTTGAACCGATAGTGAAGTTTGAAGGGGATGAAAAGAAAATTGAATCTCCTTCTCTACATGTTGTAGAGAAAAAAGAGGCTTTAAATGTAGCCATTTCTGATGAAAATCCAAAGGCTTCAGAGGAAGTTATGAGAAAAGAAATAAGTGAAAAAGTGAAAGTATCGGAAGAAAATAAAAAACAAGAAATAAATTCTACTAATGCTGAAGTTCCAAAAGAAACGAAGACTTTAGCGAAAGAAAAGGTTAATGAAGAACTCGTACCAAAGGAAAATGAATTAAAAGAGAGCAATAGGATAAACGAAAATAATCAGGAATTACCTGCTATTCAAGCTGAGAAGGTATTAAAGAGCCAATCTCTACTAGCTGCTAGTCCTGTTACAAGTATTCTTAAATATCCAAATGTAAAGGTAATAAATAATAGAACAGGTGAAGGGCCTTCTATCTCGGGTAAATATGCTTTTAGATTTGTTTGGAGCCCACAAGTAACATATGAGGTAAAGGGTAGTAGCAATGACAGAACTGGTCAAAGTCAATATACATTTAGAAATTCAAATAGAGAACAGTACGTATTAGTAAAAAAAGCTGGTGAATATCAAGGGAAATGGATTGATGTCCGTATTAATATTCACTCTATGACAGCTTCATCTGTAGATGTTAAAACACCAATAACTAAAGGTGATGCAAAAAACTTTTTACAATTATATGGGAACGGAAGGTCAGGACAAACTTATAATGCTTCCTTTGAATTTTATGAACACGGAACAAGTAAAAAAGTACCATTAACGGCAATGTGGAATTTCAAAAGGATAAATAGTTATAAAAATGTAACGTTACGTAATGATGGTAGTCATTTAACGAATTTATACGTGTATGATACGAGTTCAATTAGGTATCAAGACAAAGGGAATAATAAAATCGAGTTTTCTGGCACAGCAGGTCCAGTAGCTACTCCAGAAGCAGATATGACAATTACATTTGATAATTTAACAGAATTACCGCTAGAAGTTAGATTAAATGCTTCAGGTGTTAATGTATCATACGACCAATTAGCGATTGCACAAATTGAAATTCCAGCTCCAAGTGTAATAGGAGATATTGTGGAAGATAATTCCCGTCAACTTTCTTATAAGGTATATCAAAATATGCCTGCTCAATCGAAAGAGATTCACTATGCGAAATCTTTTGTATTAGAAAGTGAAGTGAATAAGGATTTTACTGTGAATGATGTTTCCATTCAAGATGTGGAGAGTGGAGATGATGTAAGTAGCTTCTTTGATATTAGCAGGACAAACAATAAAGTCACTGCGGTTGCGAAAGTAAATGCGCTAAAAACAGAAGAATTCAACGGGAAAATTTATGAAATGACAATTACAGGTTCTCCTGTAAAAGGTGCTAATGTAATGAAATATTACAAAGATGGTTATCTTGAAATACCGGTGTCATCTAAAAATTATTTAGATGGCGATAAGAATGGACAAGATAGTAATCGAGATGGAATCGCAAAAATAAGGTATAAAGGTATTCCAACTGGGAAACCAGTCCCACAAAAAGTAGTGCAAGGAACAGATTTAACAAAAATGGATATTTCTAAATTTGTGACAGATTTATCTGTAGATACAAATTTGGATGTAGATAAACCAATATCAGTAGTGAAGTTAATCAATATTCCAGATACCAAAACAATAGGGAATCATACTGTAACGGTTGTAATTGAAACGAAGCAAGGTGTACAAGCGGAGATTCAAGTGCCGGTTACTGTCGTTGATGGGACTTTAAAGTTAGTAGACGTACCAAAAGAAATTACATTTGGAGATTTAACAATTCCATCGAAAACAACGACATACGCACCGAAGACGATTTCAAATCCTTTAAAGGTAACCGATGATCGTGTTAAAAAGCAAAAATGGAGTGTATATGTAAAGGAAATCACACCATTAACTTCAGCACAAAATGACACATTGACAGGAGCATTGATTTACAAACGAAATGGAAAGGATACACCTTTAAGTACTTCTAGTATAGAAGCATTCTCGTATACTTCTAAAAACGACGAGGAGGTTTCACTAAATTGGAAGGAAAACGAAGGAATTCATTTACAAGTAAAACCAGGGCCGAATGTCAAAGCAAATACTAAATATGCTGGACAGCTAGAATGGACATTAACCGATGCTCCTCTCTAAAAATATATGAAATATATAAATTTTAGAAAGGAGAGAGTAATGAAAAAAATAGTTGGTATTATCGTTTCCACAGTTATATGTGTGCCGTTTCTTATGGCAAATGTAGTAACGGCTACAAGTACGAATTCAAAAGCGGGTATTACATTTTCGAATAGCTATACACCAAATACATCAACTGATCCGACAAAGATAAATACAAAAAAAGAGACAGTTGATAAAAATAAAAATGGAGATAAATATTTACCGAAAACAGGAGGCCAGACACGGGACTTCAAACAATATATAGGATTGTTTTCGATTGTTTTATCTCTATATGTATTCAAAAGAATTAGGGGGAAGCAAGTGTATTCAAAATAAAAAATAGATGAAAACAGAGAAAAGGGGAAGGTACATATGAAACTAGCAAAATTAGCATTAATCGGTGCAGTATCATTAACATCAGTTGCAGCAGTAGGAACTTCAGCATTTGCGGAAGAGAAAGCAAATATGAAATCAAAAACAGATGTAACGTTTATTGAAGATACAAGCACAACAGATCCAAACAATCCAGAAAATCCAAATGAAAAAGTTACACCAGAGAACCCTGGTGACCATGAAATAGGAACAAAAGGTCCATTAAGTATTAACTACGTTTCTAACTTACACTTCGGCGAGCAAGTTATCTCTGGTAATGATCAAACGTACTTTGCAAAATTGGATAAAGTGAAACAAGGGAGCAAAACAGTTGAAGTACCTAACTTCGTATCTGTAACAGATAACCGTGGTACAAATGCAGGATGGAAATTGAAAGTAAAGCAAAATGCACAATTTAAAAGTGGTAATAGTGAGTTAACGAATGCAGCTTTAAGCTTAAGTAACCCAGCTGTAAATTCTGTAACTGATGCACAATATGCACCTACAACATTTAAAAATAAAGTAACGCTAGCTCCAGGTGGAGATGCGGTGGAAATTACTACTGCCGCAAAGAATAAAGGTATGGGTGATTGGACGACTGCATTCGGTAAAGGAACAGAACAAGGTAAAAAGAGTGTGAGCTTATTCGTACCAGGTACGACAGCGAAAGAAAAAGGTGCGAAATATTCAGCTGAGTTAACTTGGACTTTAGAAGATACACCAAACTAAGCTTATGCAAGATTGAAAATTAAGAATGACTGAATTTTAAAAATGATCATAAAGGGGTATAAAACTATGAAACTAGCAAAAATAGCATTAATTGGAGCGGTAACATTATCATCAGTATCAGTAGGAACGTCTGCATTTGCAGCTGAGAAAGATGGCGGGAAATTAGACTCAAAAGCATTCATTAAATTCGAGAAAAATACAGATAAAATTGATGTTGTTAATCCAGAGAATCCAGATGAAACTGTAGATCCAGTTGATCCAGATAAAAAAGGTACAGATGGTCCACTAAGTATTGATTATGTATCTAACTTCAACTTTAAAACACAAAAAGCATCAGGGAATAACGAAATCTACTTTGCAGAATTAGATAAAGTAAAGAAAAAAGTAGACGGTTCTGTAATTGACGTGCCGAACTACGTTCAAGTAACAGATAATCGTGGTACAAATGCTGGATGGCATTTAACAGTAAAACAAAATGGTCAATTCAAAACTGCAGATGATAAAGCGTTGGATGGCGCGGCATTAACATTAAAAAATTCAGCTTTGAAATCAAATGCAGGTAGCGACGCACCAACAGCAGAACAATCTATCACATTAAATCCAAGTGGTGCAGCATCTGATTTAATCGATGCAAAAGAAAACCAAGGTATGGGTACATGGGTAAATACGTTTGGTAAAGATGCAACAGAAGCGAAACAAAGCGTAGAGTTATCTGTACCAGGTAAAACGAAAAAAGAACAAACACAATACACAACTTCACTAACTTGGGAACTAACAGACGCTCCTATGTAAGTAAGAGGAATTTTAAGATAAAAGAGGAAAATGAGAAGAGATAAGGGAATGGCTTTAACCTTGTCTCTTTCTTGTCTATAAAATGGATATGAAGGGGATTACATAAGAGATGGTAAAAAAACTATTTACTAGCTTACTATTAATTACATTCTTCATGGTAAACGCTTTTTCAGTATATGCAGCTGAAATGAAATTCGCTGTGACAGCAGTTATACCAGAAAATCAAATTGATAAAAATCAAACGTATTTTGATTTGAAAATGCAACCTGGACAAAAGCAAACAATTCAAGTCCAAATGAAAAATGATACGAATAAAGAAGTTGTGGTAGAATCGTTTGCTAATACAGCAATTACGAATAGCAATGGTATTACAGATTATAGTACAGTAGAACCAAAAACGGATTCTACTTTGAAATATCCGTTTTCTAAAATTGCTAAAATGCCAAAAGAAACGAAAGTCCCAGCTAACAGCATAGTGACAGTTGATATAAACCTAGAAATGCCAAATGAGTCGTTTGATGGTGTTATTTTAGGTGGTTTATACTTTAAAGAAAAAGAAGATGAGAATGCAAAGAAAAAAGATGAAGGTGTGCAAATTGAAAATAAATATGCATACGCAATTGGTGTTGTTTTAAAAGAAACAGATGCTGAAGTAAAACCAGACATGAAATTAAACGAAGTAAAGCCAACACAAATTAACGGGCGTAACGTTGTTACTGCAAATTTACAAAACGTAAAGCCAGCAATGTTAAAAAATTTAAGTGTTGATGCAAAGGTATATAAAGAAAAAGGTACAGACATTTTATTTGAAGCGAAAAAAGAAAATTTAAGAATGGCGCCAAACTCAAACTTTGATTACGCTATTAGCTGGGAAAACAAAGCATTTGATCCAGGAACGTACCGAGTAGAAGTGAAAGCCACTGATGGCGATCAAAAATGGGAATGGACGAAGAAATTTACAATTGAAGGAAAGACAGCTGATAAGTTAAATGATACAGCGGTAGAAGCGAAAAAAGACTACACACTATATTACATTATCGGCGGAGTACTACTGTTAATTATATTATTAGTTCTTGTATTCTTCTTAGGTAGACGTTCTAAAAAAGAGGACGATAACGAAAAATAATATATTGATAGTGTAAAAAGAAATTAATGGATGTTTTACTACGAAAAATATATAATGGCTTTGTCTGTTATTTGTTGTAGTTCATTTATATTTCTATTTGTTGACCCGAATCTCGGGTCTTTTTTTATGAAATGAATTGCTATATGTTAGTAATTAGAAAAACAGAATATACAGCACTTGCAGTATGAATATAAAGAGCGGTTGTATCCTCTCACAAAAATAGGTTTCCAGCTGTAATACTGGTAGCACCAGTAAAGTCGGTGCTACCAGTAGGTTCATTTTTCGGCACAACGAAAGCATTTACGTAGGTACATGTGCTTTCTCATTTATCTATTTTTTTGTGGTCGGTTGTATTGTGTATATAAATTAAAAAAATGATAGTGTTAGAGCCACCATTTCTCCTGCGGAAGCAAAATAACATCCACATCAAAATTCTCTTTAAACCAATCATACATCAATGTCTCTTTCACTAAATATTCAGAGGCAGAGTGTGATACCCCAATTAGAGACATATTCGTTTCTTTTACATAATCCATAATGAGAGAGTATTTATGTCGGCCGTAATCATTGTCGATATGGCAATGGATTTCTCCTGTAATATATGCTTCAGCACCTTTTTCTTCTGCTTCCTTCATTAAAGATACAACATCGCCACATCCAGCGATAATTGCGATTTTTTTGATGGAATCATGTCGTTTACCTTCGAAGTCTGTGTAAGGAATCTGGAAGAGTTGTTTTAGATGTTTTTGGAGTGCTTCTGTTGATGTTTCATCTATTTCACAAATAAGGCCAACTGGTTCTTGTTCTGGACCTCCATATGCAAAGTCGTCCACTACAGTAGCGTTTAATGCTTTTGCAATTGAAATACTCGTTCCATGCGTTTGATGAAAATCCATTGGTACGTGACATGTATATATAGAAAGTTGTTTTTCTTTTATTCCTTGCAAATATTTTCCAGGAATTGGTATGAAACCGCGGCCTGATCTTCCAATTGGATCACCGCACTCCATTACAAGGGGATGGTGCATAAAGAGTAAATCACCGGGTGTGGATTGTGAAATGAATGTTTCCAGAACGTCATCTGTAGGGAATACAGCTAAAAATACTTTGTTTACATTTTCAGATCCGTGCATCATAAGGCCGTTAAATAAATCTACAAAATTTGCTTCGAAAAATTGTTGCCAAGGAAATTTGATAGGATCATATACGGCTGGGATAAATCGACTAAAGGCGCTATCTTTTCCGTATTTTTCAATTTGAAATAAGTGATCGAGTGATTGCTCTATTTTTTTTAAGGCTGGCATGTTTAAAAATCCTCCTTAAGATGATTCTTGCTTTATGAGTTGTTTATATTCTTCGTAGCAAAATAAGAAGCGGATAGGAAACAAATAAAACCTAGAATCCAGCTAATAGAAGGAGAATAGGGAAGTACATGCTGTAATAGCATTCCGCTAGAAATGAAGAAAATACTAAATAGACCTAATAACATAGGATAGCGTTGTAGTTTGAACACAGATAGTAAACATCCTTTCTTCTGCATGAACTACTCATAAAAGCTCGATTGCTGAAACTTTATCACATACATTGTATATTAGTCTTAATTTTCTGTATATAACTTTTAAGAAAAATGGTGATACAATATATGAATGATAAGAGAAGAGAGGATGAAGATTAACATATGTACGTTACTGTAACAGAAGCAGCATATAAAAAGATTATGGATACGATTCCAAGTGAAGCGAAATATATAAAGTTATTTTACGATAATGAGGGTTGCGGTTGTGTTATGAGCGGAATCATCGATTTAGTAGCTGTAGCAGAGAAAGATGAGCGCGATGTGGATATTGAATCAAGCACAATGAATTTTATCGCTGATCGTACAAAGCTTGTATTTATGGACGATAAGTTAACGGTTGATTGGCATGAAGGTGGAGGAACTTTTCAGTTGAAGAGCCCAAGCCAGTTTTATAATCCAAATATGAAATTACACGTTCGAGTATAGTAAAGGAAATGTGAGTCCAAAATGTATTTTGGACTCACATTTTTTTATTTTATAAGTCGCTATTATTGTCGATATATTGAAAAAATCGCTGATATAAATGGAGTTGCGCCGATATATTCAGAAAATCGCCGATATAATTTCATTTACCAAAACGTCCCAATAGTAAAAAGGTTTTTTCACATAATGAAATGTACATGTGATTGAATTTTCTGTATAATTTTATTTGCGGAGGGGATACGCATGAGAAGATGGGGAATTGAGTTATTAATTTTAAGTGTTGTTATTATTTGGGGGATTAACTATACGATTGCAAAGTATGGATTTTTAGAATTTACAGCAATTGAATTTACTGCACTTCGTATGATGGCGGCGGCACCGCTTCTGTTACTCCTTACCTTTTGTATTGAAAAGTCGGTTTATATGGAGCGAACGGATATACCTAGATTAATTATCGTTAGCGTTGTAGGTATTGTACTGTATCAAACGTTATTTATGGAAACTGTCAAATATACATCCGCTACAAATGCCTCTTTACTCATTTCTATTTCACCTATTTTTACAACTGCATTTGCGATTTTCTTGAAACAAGAAAAGTTTTCTTCTCGAAAGTTAATCGGTTCTATGACTGCCTTTGTTGGTGCAGCCTTAGTTTTAGTAGCAGGACATTCACTTACTAGTTCTTTTTATGGCAATGGAATTGGACTTATTACATCAATATGCTGGGGGCTTTATCCTGTTTTAGCAGGACCATTAATTAAAAAATATTCAGCATTACGTGTTACTGCATGGTCTGCATTAGTGGGTGCGATTCCGCTATTATTGTTAAGTGGTCCACATGTGTTTGTCATGCCATTTCACATTACTCACGGAATGACACTATTTGCTTTACTATATTCTATTTTCTTTGTAACAGTATTTGGTCTAGTAATGTGGTATGTTGGTGTTCAAAAAATTGGGGCGTCACATACGATGGTATATATGTATATAACGCCGCTTGTAGCGGTTCTATTTGCAGCTGTCTGGGCAAATGAATATGTATCGTTTCAACAAATCATCGGTGGAATTATCATTTTTGTCGGTCTATGGTTTGTGAAATCGGAGAAAGTAAAAGTTCATTCTATTGCAGGGGAACCTATATCAAAATAGGAAAACAGATCACCTATGATCTGCTTTCCTATTTTTTTATTTTTGGTAAGAAGATGAGAAACAAGATAGCAGTAATAAGTGGAATTAAGTTTAAAAATGGAATACGGAAGAGTGTAATAAGAATAATACCTGGAAGAAGAACACCGAGGACAGCGTAAAAAATGCTATGATTTTTCGTGTACCAATACAATGAAAGTCCAATAAGTGCAGGGATAATGAGGTGAATGAGAGCCATTAAAAAATAAATCATTAGACGCCCCCTTTATTTGTGTGCTTATTACATCATATCCGTATGTTCATAGATTGATATCATTTTTTTCATAAATGGACGAAAAAAGTTTGAAAAACCGTCACAAAATATGAGAATATAATGTTTGAAATCTTGTATAATATTATTTTCTAAAAACATTTAAACAACATAAACATACTGTTTATGTTGTTTTTAATTTGAGTGAAATGGATGTAAAGAATATGAATTTGAAAGAAATTTTTTGTCGGATAGATAAGAACGAATGAAGAGAGGTACAGCATGATTAGTATGTCACTAAGATCATTTAAAATCCAATCGTATTATATACTAGGTATTTTGTTACTAGGTTGGATGTTAACACCGTTTTCAGCACACTTTTTAGGCGCTGGAATTGGGCTTATTGTAAGTATGTATTGCGTTTGGCTTTTAGGGAGAAGAATTGAGAAGCTTGGAGATAGTATTGTAAAGAAGACGAAAGCACCGACACTCGGTATGTTTAACCGTTTTGCAGCTGCCATTTTGGGTGCTATTATTATGTACGAAATTGAGCACCACATGGTAATGTGGGCATTTGCAGTAGGGATTATGGGTGGTTATTTCTTAATCGTTGTGAATTTAGGATACTATAGCATGAAAGATGAGAAAGAACTAACAAAGAGCTAAAAGAGATAAAAAGATAAAAGACTTCTTTTTAGATGGAATAGATGATCCAGCCACGAATAGAAGCGGTCAGGGCCTTTTTTAACCCCATACGATGTGAAACCCGAGAGATGTAGCGAGTAGGGATATAATGTATATATTCGAAGCTGTAATTTTATAATCTAGATCACAGATGAAGAGATTAGCATTTCACCTTATATAAGATATAGAAAGAAGCTTACGTTTTCACGTAAGCTTCTTTTTTATGTAAGTGTGTGTAACCGTTAAGCCGCATTGGGTTTTGTCGGTGAGTACGCGAAACTTTACGGTTACACGACACTTATTCATATGAGTAAAGGGTTATTCCAACAGAAAGTTTTAATTTAAGCGATTGGACCGCCTAAGTTAATAATATCTTCAGAAACGCTTTCGAACTTTTTGAAGTTCTCTTTGAATTCATTTGCAAGCTCGATTGCTTTTGCTTTGTAAGCAGCTTTATCAGCCCAAGTTTGTTCAGGCATTAACACTTCGTCAGGTACACCTGGTACGTGAAGTGGAACTTCAAGACCGAAGATGTCATGTTTAGCTGTTTCAGTTTTTGCAAGTTCGCCGCTTAATGCTGCTTGAATCATTGCACGAGTATAACCTAAGTTCATACGTTTACCAACTCCGTACTCGCCGCCAGTCCAGCCAGTGTTTACTAGGAATACTTTCGCATCGTGTTTCTCGATTTTTTCACCAAGCATTTCAGCGTAGCGAGATGCATCAAGTGGTAAGAATGGTGAACCGAAGCAAGTTGAGAATGTAGCTTGCGGAGATGTAACGCCGCGCTCTGTTCCTGCTAGTTTACTAGTGTAACCACTTAAGAAATGATACATAGCTTGCTCTTTTGATAACTTACTGATTGGAGGCAATACGCCAGATGCATCAGCAGTTAAGAAAATAATTGTATTTGGGTGTCCAGCAACACTTGGTAGTACGATATTGTCGATCGCATGCATAGGGTATGCAGCACGAGTATTTTCTGTTAAAGTAGTATCGTTGTAGTCGGCGATACGCGTTTGGTCATTAATGATAACGTTTTCTAAAACAGATCCAAATTTGATTGCATCGAAAATTTGTGGTTCTTTCTCGTGAGAAAGGTTTACACATTTTGCATAGCAACCGCCTTCAATATTGAATACACCGTTATCAGACCAACCGTGCTCATCATCACCGATTAATTTACGGTTTGGATCAGCAGATAATGTTGTTTTACCTGTTCCAGATAAACCGAAGAATAGTGCTACGTCGCCTTCTTCACCTACGTTTGCAGAGCAATGCATAGAAAGGATATCTTGTTCAGGTAATAAGAAGTTCATAATAGAGAAGATTGATTTTTTCATTTCTCCAGCGTATTCTGTACCACCAATTAGTACGATACGTTTTTCGAATGAAACCATAATGAATGCCTCAGAGTTTGTACCGTCAACAGCTGGATCAGCTTTGAAATTCGGTGCAGAAACAATTGTGAACTCTGATTCATGAGTTGTTAATTCTTCTTCAGTTGGACGAATGAATAATTGATGTACAAATAAATTGTGCCATGCATATTCGTTAATAACTTGAATTGGTAGGCGGTAATTGCGGTCAGCGCCTGCAAATCCTTTGAAGACGAATAACTCTTCTTTTTCTTTTAAGTATTCTAAAACTTTAGTATATAATTTATTAAAATGTTCTTCAGAAATCGGTTGATTCACAGCTCCCCAAGCAATTTTGTCAGCAACCGATGCTTCTTTCACAATAAATTTATCTTTAGGAGAACGTCCTGTATATTTTCCAGTTGAAGCAGAAACGGCACCAGTCGAAGTTAATTTCCCTTCATTTCGCATTAATACTTTTTCCACTAATTGCGGAACACTTAGTTGAATCTGTGCATTGCTTCCGTTCAATAATTCGTGTAAACCAATTTGGACATTCACAGTACTCATATTTATATACCATCCTTTTCATTTAATGAAATATTTCTCGTAATCCCCAACAAGAGTATAACACAATTATATAAATAATGTATACTATTTATTTCTTTTTGTTTGTGTGAATGCATTATTTCCCTATTAATATTTCATTTCAGGCGTATTGAGAAAAACTTTCAGGAAAATGTGAATATTAATTGACAAATGAATATCATTTCTTTAGTATAGGTTGGGACGGATACTCTCTTATCCCGAGCTGGCGGAGGGACAGGCCCGATGAAGCCCAGCAACCTCACTTGTATTGATAAATGCAGGTGAATAGGTGCTAAAACCTGTGCGAGGCTACAGGTCTCGAACGATAAGAGCGAAGGGCAAAAAGCAGTATGCAAGTAGCAAATTAAACCTTTCCTCTATGTAAAGTAGGAAAGGTTTTTCTGTATGCTTGTGTGGGAGAATAAATGTATGTCGCAGTTTGTGGCAAATTAAGGATGAGTTCCGTACAATATATACAATTACTGTAGGGAGGTTTACCACATGACAAAAAAACGTCATCTGTTCACATCTGAGTCTGTAACTGAAGGACATCCAGATAAAATTTGTGACCAAATTTCTGATTCAATTTTAGATGCGATCTTATCAAAAGACGCAAATGCACGTGTAGCTTGTGAAACAACTGTAACAACTGGTTTAGTATTGGTAGCGGGGGAAATTACGACTTCTACTTACGTAGATATTCCAAAAATCGTTCGTGAAACAATTCAAGGCATTGGTTACACACGCGCAAAATACGGATTCGATGCAGAAACTTGTGCTGTTTTAACATCTATCGATGAGCAGTCTGCTGACATCGCTATGGGTGTTGACCAAGCGCTAGAAGCACGCGAAGGTCAAATGACTGACGCTGAGATTGAGGCAATTGGTGCAGGAGACCAAGGTTTAATGTTTGGTTTCGCATGTAATGAAACACAAGAGTTAATGCCACTTCCAATCTCGCTTGCTCACAAATTAGCTCGCCGTTTAACTGAAGTACGTAAAGATGATACATTATCATACTTACGTCCAGATGGAAAAACGCAAGTTACAGTTGAGTATGATGAAAATGGTAAACCAGTACGTGTTGATACTATCGTAATTTCTACACAACATCACCCAGATGTTACATGGGAAGAAATCGATCGCGACTTAAAAGAGCACGTAATTAAAGCTGTAGTACCAGCAGAATTAATGGATGGAGAAACGAAATTCTTCATTAATCCAACTGGCCGCTTCGTAATTGGTGGACCACAAGGTGATGCTGGTTTAACAGGACGTAAAATCATCGTTGATACTTACGGTGGATACGCTCGCCACGGTGGCGGTGCATTCTCTGGTAAAGATGCAACAAAAGTTGACCGTTCTGCAGCGTATGCAGCTCGTTATGTTGCGAAAAACATCGTAGCAGCTGGTCTTGCTGACAAAGCAGAAGTACAACTTGCATACGCAATCGGTGTAGCACAACCAGTATCAATTTCAGTTGATACATTCGGCACAGGTAAAGTATCTGAAGACGTACTAGTAGAACTAGTTCGTAACAACTTCGATCTTCGCCCAGCTGGTATTATTAAAATGCTAGACTTACGTCGCCCAATTTACAAACAAACAGCAGCTTACGGCCACTTCGGACGTACTGATGTAGATCTTTCATGGGAACGTACAGACAAAGCTGCAGCTTTAAAAGAGCAAGCTGGTCTATAATATATGAAAAAAAGCTTTGCGCGGTGAGCGCAAAGCTTTTTTTATTTCGTTTTACTTACAATTTGAATGCATGATTTGCAATATACTTCGCCTTCTAGCTCAATATACTTTTTCGTATTAGTCATGCCTTTTCATACGTTTGTATTTCCTTTTTACATGATTTACAAAGGGTGGGTTTCTTCTGGAAGATATGCAATCAACCTTTCATTTGACGTGCTTTACCTGCGCAAAAGGCACTGCTTAGTAAAAATAGTGTCGCGAATATAATGCTTACTAATGTAGCGTATGGAATTGCACCTTTTAAGGAAAAGCCGACAGTGATTGAAGCGATGAATAAGAGGATGAATGTTGTTGTTAATTTTTTATAAAGTTCCATACTATGTAGACCTCCAATTTATTTTTTAGTACAAGTTTTAAAATTGAATTCTATTATGTAGAAAATATAAAGAGTAGCTAAAGATGTGTAGTCTAGGAGTATAAGAAAGTGCACTTTCCTTTTTGTGGGTTAGTATACTTATATTGTATCATGGCGCATGATTGGCTTCATACATAATTGTGTAAAGATATGTATGATAAAATGAAGAAAAGTTTTTAAGAAAGGAAAGATAAAAAATGAGTGTAACTGAACATAAAAAACAAGCTCCAAAAGAAGTGCGTTGCAAGATTGTTACGATTTCCGATACACGTACGGAAGAAACGGATAAGAGCGGACAACTATTACATGAATTGTTAAAAGAAGCGGGCCATATAGTAACCTCTTATGAAATTGTAAAAGATGATAAAGAAAGTATTCAGCAAGCAGTGTTAGCTGGTTATCATAGGGAAGATGTAGATGTTGTATTAACAAATGGCGGTACTGGTATTACGAAGCGTGATGTAACAATCGAAGCAGTGTCAGCTCTATTAGATAAAGAGATTGTCGGGTTTGGTGAGCTGTTCCGCATGATTAGTTATTTAGAAGATATCGGAAGCAGCGCAATGTTAAGTAGAGCAATTGGCGGTACAATTGGACGCAAAGTAGTTTTCTCGATGCCAGGGTCGAGCGGAGCGGTTCGTCTTGCGATGAATAAATTAATTTTACCGGAATTAGGCCATATTACATTTGAGCTGCATCGCCAATGAGTAAGTGGGCTGGAATTGTATTAGCGGGCGGTATGTCGAGTAGATTTGGTGAGCCAAAAGCGTTAGCGAGCTGGCAAGATAGTACTTTTATTGAGCATATTTTGAAAGAGATGACGAGTGTGCTCCAAGAAGTTGTAGTCATCAGTCATTCTGATATAAAAGAGCGAGTAGAGCAATTCGTACAAGTTCCTGTTATAGAAGATATTCCGCACTATAAGGGAAATGGGCCGCTTGCCGGCATTGTATCAGGAATGGAATACATAGAAGCAGATTGGTATGCTATTATGCCTTGCGATGCGCCAAATGTTTCGCATGAATGGTTTACCATTTTACTGGAGCAAACGAACAATGAATATGATGCGGTTGTACCTATTATTAATGGAAGAAAACAACCGCTACTTGCGGCGTATCATAACCGCGTGAAAGAAAAGATTTATGCTTTACTTCAGGAAGAAAAAAGAAGTATGGGGCAGCTTTTATCACAATGTAATGTGAAGTATGTTTCTGGAGAAGATGTACAAGTGAATGCGGGTTGGTTTATAAATGTAAATACGAAAGAAGAATATGGGCAGGCTCAAAAAGACCTTTCAAATGAATGAAAGGTTTTTTTGATATACAGAATTGGGGAACAATTGCTGTATAAAGGTATGTGAGTAAGTTGATTTTAAGGGGAATTCTTAAAATCATTATACAGTTAAAATACTGTATAACCATATATTAATTTTTATGGGTTTTTATTACAAGTCTGTTTAGTTATGTTTATTTTTGATATAATGAATATGGAAATAAATGATATTTCACCTTATGTATCATTCATTCAACTAAAATTTACAAGTGTGTAATAAACTCCCTTCGTTTTTGAAGGGAGTTTTTCTGTTCAAGCAAGTAACTCTGATGCGGTATGCTGAATGACTTCTTCATACTGGTTAAGTAAGCCGCGAAAGATCTGATCCCAGCTTTTTGATTTCGCAAAAGATGAAGCTGCTATTCCCATTTGCTCAAGTTTTTCTTCATTTTGCAATAAAGAATAAATGGATGATAGAAATGCATCCACATTTTTAGGGGGACAAAGAATTCCGGTTTTTCCATCTGTAATAATATTTTTAACCCCGCCACTATTTGCACCAATAACAGGTGTACCGCATGCGAGTGATTCAAGTACGACATTTCCGAATGTTTCAGTAGCTGATGGAAATACCATTATGTTAGAACAAGCATATGCTTCAGCTAAATCCCCGCCTTGTAAATAGCCAGTAAAAGTGACATTTGTTTGCGGAACAGCTTCACGCAAATTTGTTGCTAGAGGGCCGTCTCCTGCGATGAGCCAATGAATGTCGTTTCGAGTATGCGATGTTTTAACGATAAGGTTTTGCAACGTATCAATATCTTTTTCAGGAGCAATTCGTCCTACATAGGAAAGAACATACTTCGCTGTAATATTATATTTTTTTCGGAATAGGTCTGTATTGTAAGCTGGATGAAAGAGTGTGCAATCTACACCACGTGCCCAAATGGAGAGGGCCTGAAAGCCTTTATTTTTTAATTGATGTAATGTTTCAGGGGAGGGAACGAAATTTTTTTGCATATGACTATGAAACCATTTTAAATAGTTCCAAAGCATATTGGAGAGAAATTCAATTTTGTAATAGCGTAAATACGCATCGAAATCAGTATGATAAGAACCGACAACTGGGATGTTTAATTTTTTTGCGTAATACAGTCCACAAAGTCCCATGTTGAAAGGTGTGGCAATGTGAATAATGTCAGGTTTAAAGGAATGAAGTTCCCGTTTAATACGCGGAGTAGGAAAAGAAAAGCGACATTCTGGATATAATATTGTTAACGGGATACTTCTCATCTTGTTCACATTAGCCACGAAATTATCTTCAGCTGTATGTTGAGGGGCGAAAACAGAATAGGCGATCTGTTCTTTCTGAAAGTAACTTGTTAATCGTTCTAACGTTTTCGTAACCCCGTTAACTTGTGGCGTAAAAGTATCGGTAAAAATGGCGACTCTCATCATATCACTCCTTTATGTGAAAAGTGGGATGAATTGATAAAAAGAGATGATGCCAGAGCAAGTGCCAAGGCACATGCCGACGAATACATCTGACGGATAGTGAAGCCCTAAATAAATACGAGAAATACCGACGCATAATGCTAACGGTAATAGGAAAGCAAGTAAGCTTGGATTATAGCAAATAAATGGAATGAAGACAGAGAAAACGGCTGTTGTATGACCAGACGGGAAAGAGTGGTCTTTTAATGGATGGACTGGATATTTCGCATCCTGAATTGTTAAATACGGACGTTTTCGTGGATACCACCTTTTTAATATTTGTACAGGAATATGGCTAATTGCTAAAGAAATAGCAGCAGCGATTGCCGCTTGGTGTAAAGTCCCTTTTGCAAAAATTAAAAAGAAAAGTGTAAGTGCAATGGAGAAAGTAGCACCACCGATATGGGTAATATTGCTGAAAAAGATATTTAATGTTTTTTGATCAAAGTAGCGATTAATTCCTTTAAAAATGTAACATTCTATTTTATATAATCCACTGACCTTCATGAAAATTCTCCTCCCTCGTTTACATATATATGGAGATATTAGCTTTTATTTTAATAAGATTTTGTTGAGGGAGTAATAATGTTTTGTAAAGAAAAAGTTAGTTTTTATATAAAAAAAGCTGCCAGTATTATGGCAGCAGTAAAATCATTTTTGTAGTGATTTATAATATTGACCTTTTTCAACATACTGCGTACGAATACGCTCCATATCTTTACGGTCTTCTTCTGTTAATTCACGAATGACTTTCGCGGGGCGACCGAAAGCTAACGTGTTTGGTGGAATTTTCTTTCCTTGTGAAACGAGGCTTCCAGCGCCGATAAAAGCTCCTTCGCCAATTTCAGCACCATCTAATATAATGGATCCCATTCCAATTAAAGCATCCTTTTTAATATGACAGCTATGTAAAATAACTTGATGTCCAACTGTAACATCATCTTCTAAAATAAGAGGATACTGAGGGCTTTGGTGGAGGGTACATTGGTCTTGTACATTTACTCGGTCTCCAATGATTGTTGGTGACACATCACCACGGATGACCGTATTAAACCAAATACTTGATTCCTCTCCAACGGAAACATCGCCTGTAATCGTAACATAGTCAGCGATAAAAGCACTACTCGCAATTTTCGGATTTTTTTCTTTGTAAGGATATATCATGTAAAGTCTTCCTTTCCTAGAGACTAGTTTTAGTGTATCAAATTATGAGAAAGAGTGAAATGGAGGAGGTCCGTATGTGGAATTATGAAGCAGAGGAAGCGAAAGCTGTCATTGTTATTGTGCACGGCGCAATGGAATATCACGGACGTTACGAAGCCGTTGCGGAAATGTGGAATCATATCGGCTACCACGTCGTGATGGGGGACCTTCCGTCACATGGAACGACTTCAAGAAATAGAGGACATATTGATTCATTTGATGAATACATAGAGGAAGTTAAATTATGGGTGAAAGAAGCAAGAAAGTATAGATTACCTATTTTTCTATTCGGTCATAGTATGGGTGGTCTTATTGTCATTCGTATGATGCAAGAAACGAAGAGAGAAGATGTCGAGGGTATTATTTTGAGTTCGCCTTGTTTAGGGGTAGTGACTGGACCCTCTGCTCCGCTTCAATTTGCTTCAAAAATATTAAATGTTGTGGCTCCAAAATTGCAATTTGCAACGAATCTTACGGTGGAAATGTCAACACGTAACCATGAAGTGAGAGATGCAATGGAGAATGATTCTTTGTTCTTGCGCAAAGTATCAGTACGTTGGTATAGTGAATTGATTAAGTCTATCGAAATTGCTCATAAAAAAATAGATGATTTTCCAGATGTTCCGCTCTTGCTAATGCAAGCTTGTGAGGATAAACTTGTAGATAAAACACGTGTCCGCACTTGGTTTGATAATGTTAAAATAAGTGATAAGGCTTTTAAAGAATGGCCGAATTGTTATCACGAGTTATTAAATGAGTATGAGCGTGATGAAATTTTGAGTTATATTCAGTCATTTACTGAAATGCATGTCAATAATATAGTAAAAACAAACAAATAAATCATTATTTGTACATTTAATAGAGGAGATGAAGGAAGAAGTGAACGTACCGAGTAATCCCATAACGCTCATGGCGAAAGTATACCGTGATGTGTTTCCGGTTGTACACCATGAGCTAGCGATGTGGAAAGAGCGTGCCTACCATATTCCGAATGATGAGCTTCATAGTCAGGCAATCGCAAGTATTGAGCATAAAACGTTTCATTGTGAGGGTGGTGGCATTTTATCGCTGCTAGCAAATGAACACCGAGAGGAATGTATTCGTTTTATCGTAGCGTATCAAACAATCAGTGACTATTTAGATAATTTATGTGATCGCAGTACATCACTTGATCCGAATGATTTTGCCGCGCTACATGAATCAATGTTAATGGCACTATCACCTGAAGTGGAAGGTGGCGGTAATTATTATCGTTACCGTGATGATCAAGATGATGGTGGTTATTTAGATGAACTTGTTGAAACGTGCCAAGATGTTTTAAAGAAAACGAAGCACTATGACAAAATTGCTCCTGTTCTTCATGAACTTGCTTGTTATTATTGTGATTTACAAATTCATAAACACGTGAAGTTAGAAGAAAGAGAACCGCGCCTGAAAAATTGGTTTGAAGCACATAAAGAAAACTTACCTGAGATGAGCTGGTTTGAATTTTCAGCATGTGCCGGTTCTACACTTGGAATCTTCTGCCTTGTAGCATATGCATTTCATGATGAATTACATGATGAAGATATTGCGAAAATTAGACAAGGATACTTTCCTTACGTACAAGGACTTCATATCTTACTTGATTATTTCATTGATCAAGAAGAAGACCGCATAGGCGGGGATTTGAATTTCTGTAGTTATTATGAAAACGAGCAAGCTATATTAGATCGTATGAAACACTTTGTAGAAGAAGCAGAGAAGAGCATTGGTGATTTGCCTCATGCGAAGTTTCATCGCCTTATAAGCCGAGGGTTACTTGGTATTTATTTATCAGATCAAAAAGTATCAGCACAAAAGAATATGCACAAAATGGCACGGCGCATTGTAAAGTACGGAGGCCTCACTTCACGATTCTTCTATTGGAACGGGAAGATGTACCGAAAGAAAATGGCGCAGTGATGAAGAAAACCACTCATGTAGAGTGGTTTTCTTTGTTATAATATGGTAAAGGTGGTGGAAATGAAGCCATTGTTTCAAAAGCTATATGACAATATTGAAGTAACATTACTTGTGCTACTTTCCATTTCATTTGTAACTGGAATGTATATGATGATGAATAGACCAAGTGGTCCTACTGTGATGGATTACGTGCCACAAGTAATAATTGGCGCAATTATTATAGTAGATATTGTCTTTTTAATAAGTGGTAGAAAAAAAGAAAATAGTAAATAAAAAAGCATTTGTACACGAGAGTACAAATGCTTTTTATTATGATCGTATTTTTGAAAATACATATATAAGAAGTTCAATTGCAAAAATAACTAAAACAGATAGTCCGAATAAAGGCATGACAGCGCCTAATATAACCATCATGATAAAGAAAACGAATATACTTTTCTTATCTCTTTGCTTTGGAGGTGCTGCTAATTTTCCTTTTGGCTTTCTTGCTAACCACATTTTTACTCCGTAATAAATAAGAAGTAATAGAGATAATGTCGTTAGTAAGCATAATATTTTATTTGGCCATCCGAATAAATGTCCTTCATGAAGCGGGATACCGTAAGTGAACCATTGTGCAAGTAATCCATAATCACGGTAGTCCGTTTTTGAAATGAGTTCCCCGCTATATTGATCAAAGTAAGCTGTTATCTCTTCACTTGGTGCAACATGCATCCCTGTAATACCAGAACCGCTCGATTTTGAAACAGTGAATACACCTTTCGGATCAGCTGGTAGTGAAATAACATATGGCTTCTTTATTTCAATTCCTTTTTGTAATTCATCGACAGAAATTGCTTTCGGTTCATTTGAATTCGATTCAGGAGGAGCTTCTTTTCTTGTTGCCCACGGCAATTCTTTTACCTTTGATTCAGGCGGTGCCATGTACAATTTTGGATATCCGAGTGATTCATTAGAAGATGCAATTTTATAAATTTGGTTCCCCATAAATCCTGACCATGGCAATCCAGATGCGATTAGCAGAAAGAGAGGAATTGTAAATATAATACCGATAATAGAATGACGTCTTTTTGCTTTTTCTCGCTTATTGGATGAGGGTGTGTTTTTGAATTGGCGTATACTCATGTACAATCCGGTTACGATTAAAAAGATTGTCCAGCATGCTGCAAGTTCTACAGTATAGTTGACGACAGTGCCACCAACTAAAAGAGAACTATGTAATTCTCTCATTATATTGGCAAACGTTTCACTTGCGTTTTGATCCCCAACAATTTGATTATTACTATCTAAATACACATATTTTTGTTGCCCAGTATACTCATTTGCAATTGTAAGTCTCGTATTATAATCCCCATTAAACTCACTAATTTTCGCCACGCTATAATGTGGATATTTTTTCTCTGTTAAGGAAATAGAATCAGACATCGAAATAGATTCTGTTTGAGCACTCTTCCCAAAATATAAATCTTTATAGATGAAATCTTCAACTTCCTCCCGAAATAAATACCCAATTCCGCTCAGTGACAACGTAATAAGAAGCGGCGTAATAAAAAGTCCAGCATAAAAATGCCAACGCCAAAAAATGTAATGAAGCGAACGATTTTGTTTCATACTTTCAGTTCCCCTAACCTTCCCTATATGAATAACTACTTATTTAATATAGCGAGATTAAGTGTGATTACTTTGAAAGAATTGTGAAGAAAGTTAAAAGTTTTTAGGGTTTTCAACGTTTATAAATGTTTCTACTTATTTGATAAATACATTTCAACAACCGCTTCAGCAAGACATTGAGAGGAATCAACAAAATCCTCATTTGCCACTACATTCAAATCGGTACATGCGATAATTGCAGTATCTACTTCATCTTCCAACTGTAAAACGAGCGCATTCCACAATTCGCGAGCTTCTTCACTCTCTCCAGATTTAATCCAAGTAATAATTTGATTAATCATTTCCTGCCATTTTTCATGATGAATGAACTCTATATTACGTTTTGCAATCCCATCTTGGTAAATCCCAGCTTGAACAGTTGCTTCTGTTGCGAGAAGAGCAACTCTTTTTGTATTTTCAGGAATTGTTTTTAACGTCTCATCAACTATATTCAAAATAGGAATAGAAAGAGATCGCTGTAATTCTTCAAAATAAAGATGCGCCGTATTGCACGGCATAGCGATAAAGCTTGCGCCAGTACTTTCAAGTTTTTGTGCTCCTTTAATAATCGCTTTTTTCATCGCTTCGTGATCAATAGGGCGATCCATGTAAAACGGTGTTGGGCACGAGTAAATCATCATATGAGGAAAGTCCATATCATGCTTTGCTCCATATATTGTTTGGCACTTTGCTACAACTATATCGACGAATGGTCCAGTTGATTTTGGTCCCATTCCTGCTAGTATTCCGATCATTGTTTCGTCTCCTTTAAAATGTAATTAAAAACGTTTTTTGCGAACAATAAAAAGAAATAAGGTAAATAATAAAAATGAATATATGATAGCCCAAGCTGTGAGCCATAGCGTGTGAGTCAGTATATTATATTTGTATTGTCCAAGCATGAGAAAGCTTTCGACAGGGGGGAAAAACCATAGTAATTCTTTTTTAAATCGGATAGATGCGATCGTTATAAGCAATATGAATGTAAGGCTAAGCCAAGCAGTGCTTGCTTTTTGAATTATATTTCTTGTAAATAATGTTGCGATTGAAATTCCTAGTATAGAGAAAGACATGTGAGCGAAAAATCCGACTAGAAATAAAGAAACTGTCATTTTTTCATTAAACATTTGCAAAAAAATTGGGTAGATTACGGATATAAAAGATAACACAGTACAAATGAGAAGAGCTGTAATATATTTACCAACGTATAATGCTGAAATGTTATTTGTGTGTGAAATAGTAATTTGTTCTTGGACAGGGTCTTCTGTATGAAAAATTGTGACTGTAATCCAGGCAGATAATAAATAAAGTGCGAGTGCTGTTTCTAAATATGTCGGTACAATAGGAGTCGGTTTATATGTATATACAAAAAGCAAGCTCACAAAGTACATCGCAATAGGAGGGATGTACTTATACGATTTTGTATAGTCGAGAAAATGGTAACGAATAAGCGCAAACATAATAAACCTTCTTTCGATTTAAAAGTTAGGTTGTAGCAGTGTGATAGATGCTTTTTTATGTAATAAAAACTGAAGCATTTCGTTTGTATATTCCTTTTCGATTTGTAATTGAATAAGGTTTTGATTTGAATTGTGTGTAACGTGTATAAAGCCTAATTGTTTCCGTAGTTCTATCGCTGAAAATGTGTCGTGAACGATTGCTTCAATATAGACTTGTTCTGCCCCTTTTTGTATAAAGGTATCTGCTATGATTGTATGATTTGCTAACGTCACAATTCTATCGGCGAAGTTTTCTAATAGTTGTTTTTCATGACATGTGAAGAGTATAGATATGCCGTGTTGTTTTAATGAGAGTAAAATATGTTCTAGTTCTTGCTGAGAGTTAGGATCGAGCCCAGAAAGCGGTTCATCTAAAATTAATAAATGTACGTCCGTAAGTAATGCTTGCATAATGCCTGTTTTTTGTTTCATACCTTTTGAAAAGTTTCGTACAAGAGAATGCCTTGCATGAAGTAAATGAAAAGATTCAAGGAGCATCGGAATTTTATTTCTTACATATGCTGTTGATAAGCCGTGAATGCAGCCGAGATGATATAAATAATCCTCTAATGTAAAACGAATCCCTTCAGGAAAATGTTCAGGTACATAGCCGATTTGTATATGTTCTTTTCTTTGAAGTGTCCCTGCTGTAGGTGAAATAAATCCTGCAATTATTTTGAGTAAAGTACTTTTTCCAGTCCCGTTCCCGCCAATAATAGCGAGTGCTTCTCCTTCTGAAATGGATAAATCAATGTTGTCTAGTATAAGTGATTTGCCGTACTTCTTTTGAATTCCCCGTAGTTCTACTAGCAAAGTTCTATCCTTCTTTCTTTAAATAGTGTATATATCCATTATATAGGAGAATAAAAAAAGACGTGCAATGAGTGCACGTCTTTTTTTGTTATGTTTTGTCGAACAATCGATATATCCGAGAAATCGTTGATATATTGTAAGTTATGATAGATATATCGAAAAAATCGTTGATATATCCTGAGTTACGATAGATATAATTGAAAAATCGTTGATATATTATCGCTTCTCAATCGCCACAATAAATGGTGGGTTATTTTGCTGGTTAATGAAGCCGTATCGCAGTACGTGTGCTTGTTTTTGGTCTAGTTCTTCGGCAAATGTAAGCACAGCGTCGCGTTCTACTTGCCCTTCTGGGTGTCCGTGGTAAATAACAAGGACGATGATACCTTCAGGTGCCATTACTTCTAATAATTGTTCGATCGCTGAGATTGTTGAGTTCGGTTTTGTAACGATATGCTTGTCTCCGCCTGGAAGGTAACCTAAGTTGAAAATTGCGCCTGTTACTTTTCCTTTTGCATCTTCCGGTAATACGGATAGAAGCGTATCGTGACTATCGTGAACTAAAACAGTACGTTCGAAAAGCTCTTTTTCTTTTAGACGAGTTGTTGAGCTTTCAATTGCCTCTTTTTGAATATCAAATCCAAATACTTTTCCGTTATCTCCAACGATTTCAGCTAGGAAGCAAGTGTCATGGCCGTTTCCTAAAGTTGCATCTACAGCGTAATCGCCTTCCTTTACTGCTGTTTGCAAGAGAGTGCGAGCAAACGGTAATACACGTTCTAATTTCATTTTTGTTTCTCCTCATTTGCATATTTTCCTTGCCAGCTTCCGCGGCGTACAAATTCTGCATCGATGGAATTTAATACTTCCCATTTATTTAAGCTCCACATTGGGCCAATCATTAAATCAGGTGGACCGTCACCTGTGATACGGTGCACAATTACGTCTTCTGGAATAATTTCAAGTTGGTCAACAACGAGACTTACGTAATCCTCAAGAGAAAGGAACTCGAGTTGTCCTTTTTCATATTGCTTCACCATTGGCGTTCCTTTTAATAAGTGAAGTAAGTGGATTTTAATTCCTTGTACGTCAAGCTTAGCTACTTCACGAGCTGTTTCCATCATCATGTCGTAATCTTCAAGTGGAAGGCCGTTAATAATATGAGAACAAACTCGAATGCCGTGCTTACGTAATTTATTTACACCTTCCACATAAGACGGATAATCGTGAGCGCGATTAATAAGATTTGCAGTACGTTCATGAACAGTCTGTAGTCCGAGTTCAACCCAAAGGTAAGTGCGTTTATTTAAGTCCGCTAAATATTCAACAACATCGTCCGGTAAACAATCTGGACGAGTCGCAATAGAAAGACCGACAACGTCTTTTTCTGCTAGAAGCGGTTCGAATTTTTCTTTTAACACTTCAAGTGGTGCATGTGTATTTGTGTAAGCCTGGAAATAAGCGATACATTTTCCATCTTTCCACTTTGAGCGCATTTTTTCTTTCATTTCATGATATTGCGTTATAACATCATCGCGGCGATCGCCAGCGAAGTCACCAGATCCAGCAGCACTGCAAAATGTACAACCGCCATAAGCAACTGTACCGTCACGGTTCGGGCAATCGAAGCCAGCATCTAATGAAACTTTAAAGATTTTTTCACCAAATTCATTTCGTAAATGATAATTCCATGTATGATAACGTTTATTGTCGTTTGTATATGGAAAAGGGTTTTGAACCTTCATTACTTTCCCTCCTAAGCCGAGTCAAAATAACACAAAATCCATTATAACATACTCATAAGGTTCATAAGGAAGGGACACACTAAAGGGGAATTGAAGCAAGGAGGGACAATTATGGCAGAGCGTCAATCACTTGAATCGTATATTACACAAGCGGAACAAGCGGTGGAATATGCGAAAGAACAATTAGACCAAGGTATGAGACAAGAGCATTATAATACGATGGAGTATTCGGATGCGCAGTTGCAATTAGAACAAGCATATAACGATTTACAAACGATGCAACAACATGCGAATGATGAGCAACGTGAGCAATTAAATAGAGCACGTATGGCAATTCGCCAATTGCAACATCAAATGATTATTACACCGCACTAATAAGGAGTGAATGTAATGGCGAAACGTTCAGATCAAAATAACCCAGAGCAAAAAACGCAAAATGGACATAACGCTGAGTTTTCGAATGAGCTTGATCCGATTGTTCAAGTGAAACAGCGTAATAGTAAAAAAGGACAACCTCAAAAATCAAAACAATCAGAGTAAACCAGGTCGAAATATGACCTGGTTTTATTTTGCTATATGACAATAATGTAAGATTTATGTAAGGTTTGTCGATAGTTGTGAACAGCTTTCTCCAGTAGAGTAAGGAAGGATTAAATTTTATACAAGGAGTTGCTTTATGGGGAACAATATTACAAACAAGCGAATTGATGAGTTAGATTACATTCGTGGCTTTGCATTACTGGGGATTATTTTAGTAAATATTCTTGCACTACTTCATATTAAAATCCCAGATCCTAATACAGTGGATGCGAGCTATCAAAGATTTTTATATTTATTTGTAGAAGGTCGTTTCTTCTCAATCTTCTCATTCTTATTTGGAGTGGGATTTTATATCTTTATTTCAAGAGCGATTGCGAAAGGGAAAAATGGCTATGTTTTATTTTTACGCCGATTAGTTGCACTATTTATTTTTGGTTTAATTCATCAAATGTTTCAGCCTGGAGAAGCGCTAGCGTTATACGCAATTTGCGGGTTAATCGTTTTACCGTTTTATAAAGCGAAAAAAGAAGTGAACCTAGTACTAGGACTTATTTTGACAATTGCCTTCAGTGTAATGGGAGTTAAAGAACTATTACCACTTGGCTTAATTTTATTAGGGCTTGCTGCAGGACAATATCGTGTATTTGAAAATCTCGCGCAAAATATAAAGAAAGTCGCTATTTTTACAGGTATTATGTTTGTTTTAAGTGTCATAGCTGTATGGTATCAATATGGGCACGTTCCTGCTGAACCATTTATAAATATGATACTTGAGAATGAGGATGGAACAATGAATGCTGCAAGCCAATTTTTAAAAATTGGTGTTACAGTTGGACCGATTATTTCAGCTTTCTATGTTGGAGCATTAATTTTATTACTTCAATTAAAACCAGTTCAAACATTGTTAGCACCACTGAAATATTATGGCCGCATGGCTTTAACGAATTATATTGGACAAACTGCAATGATTTTAATCGCAGGAAGTGTATTTAACTTTGCAGAAAACTTAACGTACATGCAGACTTTATATGTGTGTATTGCAATTTATGCAATTCAAATTGTGTTTAGTGTGATTTGGATGAAAATCTTTAAAATGGGTCCATTAGAATGGATTTGGCGAGTTGTTACGTATTGGACGGTAACACCTTTAAAGAAATAAAGAGAGAAGTGGGCTGTCCCTTTTGTGGAACAGCCCATTTTTATTGTCATCTTTTTCGGTAAGTCGATATTCGTTCGCGAATCGCCGATATATTTGAGAAATCGCTAATAAAATTTCATTTATCAACGAACCTTACACACTCATCTTTTTATATTACAAAAGTGTAAGGTAAATGTAATGTTAACAAATAGCAGTTCTCCTTTAAAAAGCGCAAAATAGGTAATGGAAAAACAAGCGTAGGAGGATATATATGACGAAACCAGTTGTAGACGTGAAAAACGTTCAAAAAGTGTACGGTAAAAAAGGTGAGAACCAATCACATGCATTAAAAGGTGTTTCATTCTCAATTCAAGAGGGTGAGTTTGTAGGGATTATGGGACCATCTGGTTCTGGTAAAACGACATTATTAAATGTAATTTCAACGCTTGATAAAGCAACGGGCGGCGTTGTTGAAATTGCGGGTACGGATATTACGAAAATGAAGCAAGGTGAGCTTTCTGATTTCCGTTCACAAAAATTAGGATTCATCTTCCAAGACTTTAACTTATTAGAGAACTTATCTATTTATGAAAACATCGCACTTCCATTATCTCTTCAAGGTGTCGCGTCACGTAATATTGGACCGAAAGTAGAAAAAGTAGCGGATATGTTAGGGATTACAGAAATACTTCAAAAGTATCCATCTGAAGTATCTGGTGGACAGAAACAACGTTCAGCAGCAGCACGTGCGTTAGTGCATGAACCTGCAATTATTTTAGGGGACGAGCCAACAGGAGCGCTTGATTCTAAAAATGCAACGAGTTTACTTGATGCGATGACAAACTTAAATAAAGATCAAGGCGTATCTATTATGATGGTTACACATGATCCGTATAGTGCAAGTTACTGTCAGCGTATTTTATTCATTCAAGATGGTGAGCTATATAAAGAAATTCATCGGGACGGTACACGTGAAGAGTTTTATAAAGAAATTTTAGATGTGCTTGCGGACTTAGGTACACAAAAAGCGTAAGAAAGGAGGTTCTAGAGCATGTTATTCAAACTTTCCATGTCAGGGCTAAAAAGTAAGCTGAAAGATTATATCGTCTTACTTGTCGGTCTTGTCATGTCTATCTCAATTTTTTATATGTTTCAAACGTTAGCGCTGAATAAAGCGTTTATTGAATCCAACTCAGTTATTCAATCAATTGGATTCGTATTCCAAGCAGGTTCATTTTTATTAGCAATCATAACGTTCTTCTATATTTTATATGCGAACTCTTTCTTATTATCTCTTCGTCAAAAAGAGTTTGGTATGTATATGATGTTAGGAGCGAAAAAACATAAAGTTACATTACTTATGTTTATTGAGACGATTGTATTAGGGGCTGCTTCTCTTGCAATTGGACTTGTGGTTGGGATAGGACTTGCAGAAGGTATCGGACAGTTATTAATGAAACAATTAGAATTTGCTGGTGAAGGCTATAAAGCATTCTACCTGCCATCTATGACTGTTACTTGCATCTTCTTCTTTGCGCTATTTATATTATCAGCAGTTATGAACAGTATTAAATTATCACGTATTTCTGTACTGCAACTTGTACATGCAGATGCGCAAACAGAGCGTGTTGCAGTAAAAGGAAAAATGACAGGTTTAGTTGCATTCCTAGCGGTTATTTTATTAGGAATTGGCTATGCATCAATGATTTACATGGAAAAACTAAGAGAAATGGGAATCCTTATTGCATTAATTACAACAACAGCAGGTACTTACATGCTATTTGGATCACTCCTTCCAGTCATTATTAAAAAGTTAAAGAGTAATAAAAAGCGTAGTGAAAAAGGACTTAATGCTTTTACATTTGCACAATTAAATTTCCGTATTAATAGCTTAACGAAAGTGCTTGCTACGGTAGCGATGTTAGTTGCTCTTGGAGCTGGTGCAATTTCAGGTGGTATGGCGTTTAAAAATAACGTTATAAAAACGGTTGATGGATTTGAAATTTATGATTCAGTTATTCATAATCCTACAGCTGAAGAGAAGAAAATTTTAGAGGGCATATCATTTAAAAGTAAAGCTGAGTATCGTTATAAGGTAGACGACAAATATATTTATTATGTAAAAGAAGATTTAGAGAAACATAAGCCATTTATTCGAAATGGTGTAGGTAAAGAGAATTTCGGTAAATATAAAGAAATTTCAGGAGAGGCTCCAGTAGGTACAGTAGCAGGAGTGAGCTCAGAACAAACTCAAAATGAAAAAGCAATGCCTGAAGAATGGGATGAGGCATTTAGAACAATCCAACCATATTATATATACCAAGATCGTGCCATTAAAATTGTAGATCAAAAAATGTACGATACTGTAAATGGTAAAGAAGGAATCGTATTTACTGGAAAAACAGGCGATTTCGTAGCACACACAAAAGAATGGAAAAAACTTGACGAGTTGCAGCTAGCTAAATATAAAAATATAAAAGCTGAGCAAATGAGTAGTAAATATCAAGTATATGACATGTTCTACGGTCTTGCGAGCGGAACAGTGTTTATGGGCTTCTTCCTTGGAATTGCTTTCTTAGCAATGATGGCAAGCTGTCTTATGTTCAAAATTCTTTCTGGTGCATCAAAAGATATTACGCGTTATCAAATGCTTCGTAAAATCGGTGTACGCCGTGAATTATTAACGAAATCAATTTATAAAGAGTTATTCTTAGTATTCTTATTCCCAGCAATTGTGGGTATCGCTCACGTATTAGTTGGTATGAATATTTTCGGATTTATTTTAGTCGATCCGTACTTCCGTATTTGGGTACCAATCGTAATTTTCGTAGTTATTTACACGATTTATTACCTTATTACAGTTCAATTGTATAAAGGAATTGTTCTTCCGAAAGAAGATTAATAAAAAACCGAGCGAAATCGCTCGGTTTTTATTATTTTCAGAAAAAACACTTTAATGTTACTGAAATGTATAATATAATGTAAATAAGTAACGAAATATGAAAGTAGAAGCAGCTGGATAAGGAAAGGAGGAATCCAATCTATAGAAAGAAGCTGAACTTTTATCCCCTATTTCTTTTCTAACCACAACGTATTTGTACAATTGTAAATTTCCAAATTGAAAATTGCTTGAATCACAAAAGTATATTGTGAAAATAATGGATAATACATGGAAATCTCATAGCATGATAAGGTAAAATGGACAACATGATGAGAAAATTACCGTTCATAAGATGAGGAGAATACATGTATGGAAGTTGTAGAGGCATTAAAAGATATAAGCCAAATTGAGGCTATGAAAAAATATTTAAAAGAGCACTCCCAGCGAGATTATCTTTTATTTGTTATTGGAATTAACACAGGATTAAAAATTACAGAACTACTTAGTATGAAATTTGAAGATGTATTAAATGAAGACGGGACTGTTAAAGAGTTTTATACTCTTCCTGTGAAAGATGAAAAATTTAAACAAGATATTTATTTAAATACAAAAGTAAAAGAAGCGCTTTTAGATTACGTACAATCTATTGGCGTTAAAAGAGAAAATTACGTATTTCAATCTAATAAAACGCCAAATTCAATTACGCGCCAACAAGCGTATCGTGTAATTCATAATGCTGCAGAAGCAGTTGGAGTTGTTGGTAAGATCGGAACAAATTCAATGCGAAAAACGTTTGGATTTCATGCGTACAAAAGAGGGATAGCGATTGCGTTATTGCAAAAACATTTCCATCACGCGACTCCATCAGAGACGCTAAAGTATTTAGGCATCTCAAAGGATGAGACCTTTAAAACGGAGATTGATGTCGATTTATAAAAGCCGTAACTAAAAAAATTAGGAGGCGGAAAATATGAATATTAGAGAGAGTGAACTGCCGGGTATTGGATGTAAGTTTGAAGTGATTACAAAAGGTAATGAAAAGATGGTTATCGTTATTCATGATGATGGCCGAAGAGAAATGTACCATTTTGATGCTGATCATGAGGAGAGTATTTCAAGCGTCTCTCTTCGTGATTCCGAAGCGAGACAAATTGCAGCTATATTGGGCGGAATGGTATATAGGCCACAAGCTTTAGATACGATTGAAATGGCCTTTGAAGGATTATCAATTGAGTGGTTTAAGGTGGAAAATAATGCACCAGTCGTACAAAAAACAATTGGTAGTTTACATGTCCGAAACACATATAATGTAACGATCATTGCCATTTTGAAAAAGAATATGAAGAAGTTCTTTAATCCAGGTCCAGATTCTATCATTGAAGCTGGCGATATGCTTGTATTATCAGGCGAAAGACATGAAGTAAAAAGAATTATTAATGAGTTGCTTTCAGTAGGAGGGGATTCATAATCGATGGATACTTTAATCTTTGAAGTTGGGACTGCGTTAGTATTAGTCGCTTTTGCAGCTATTCTCGCTGCAAAGTTAAAGTTCTCGATTATTCCGTTTCTCATTATACTCGGTATGCTAGTGGGGCCACATGCGCCAGATTTAGGGCTTATCGATTTAAGATTTATTGAAAGCGGAGAAGTTATTTCCTTCCTCGGCCGTGTTGGCGTTATATTCCTCTTATTCTATTTAGGCTTAGAATTCTCAATTAAAAAATTAATTAAATCAGGAAAATCAATTGCTTTTGGGGGAACTGTTCATATATCGCTTAATTTTATATTAGGTTTACTTTACGGATATATAATGGGTTTCCCCTTATTAGAAACATTAATTATTGCTGGGATCATAACAATTTCATCGAGTGCAATTGTTGCGAAAGTAATTGTTGATTTAAGAAGATCTGGTAATAAAGAGACGGAGCTAATTTTAGGAATCATTATGTTTGATGATATCTTTTTAGCAGTATATTTATCAGTCGTTTCAGGATTAGTACTCGGAGGGGCAACGTCATTTGTAGGTGCTCTTACATCTATTTTAATCGCAGTAGGGTATATGCTACTATTCTTTGTAGTTGCTAGAAAAGCTACACGATTCTTAAATAAAATGTTAGATATTTCGTCCAATGAAATTTTCATTATCGTAATATTCGCTATTTTATTCTTTGTAGCAGGATTTTCAGAAACGATTCATGTCGCGGAGGCAATTGGAGCATTATTATTGGGGCTCGTCTTTTCTGAAACAGAGCATAGTGATCGAATTGAACAGCTCGTTGTTCCATTTCGTGATTTCTTTGGAGCTATATTCTTTTTCAGCTTCGGTTTAAGTATAGACCCATTTTCGCTTGGGGGAGCAGTGTGGTTGGCATTAGGAGCAGTTTTCATTACTCTTATCGGTAATTTTACTGCTGGAATGGTAGCGGGGCGTAAAGCTGGGTTATCGCATAAGGCTTCTACGAATATCGGTTTAACACTTGTATCACGCGGAGAATTTTCCATTATCGTCGCGAATATTGGAATTGCGGGCGGCTTAATGGCAACGATTAAACCATTCTCAGCTTTGTATGTTTTAATATTAGCATCGTTAGGACCTTTGTTAACGAAAGAATCTGGGAGAATATATTCCTTATTAGATAAAATATTTAAATGGAGCGCTAAAGAAAGTGCGAAGCGAGAAAAAGAAGTTGGATAGTATAAATAAGGGTAGACTGCATGAAAATTTCATGCAGTCTACCCTTTTATATATTGTTACTGTTGTCGTTTTTTGTCGGTAAGTTGATATATTTTAATAATCGCTGATATATTTCAAGTTGTGGTCGATATAATTGAAAAATCGCTGATCTATTTTGAGTTGCGGTCGATATATTTCCAAAATCGCTGATATATTTTCAAGCAGGGATAAATATAATTTCATTTACCGTCGAACCATTATCTGAATTTCATCAACTATTAATCAGTTGCCTTCCTATTTAAAAACGACTACAATTTTACTGTTATATATATGAACGAAAAAAATAGAATAGGAGGGGAAACTATGCCAAGGAAAGTATGGCTATTAGTAGCTGGGATGATTATTAATGTCACGGGTGCTTCTTTTTTATGGCCTTTTAATACAATTTATTTGCATGATCACCTAGGCAAATCTTTATCTGTGGCCGGAATGGTATTAATGATCAACTCGCTTACTGGTGTAATCGGAAACTTGCTCGGCGGTGTTTTATTTGATAAATGGGGCGGTTATAAATCAATTTTAGTAGGGATTGTCATTACACTTGTATCGATTTTAGGTCTTGTGTTCTTCCACGGTTGGCCGTTATATGTTGTGTGGCTAGCGTTAATCGGCTTCGGTTCTGGGATGGTCTTCCCATCGATGTACGCGATGGTTGGTACGGTTTGGCCAGAGGGCGGAAGACGAGCGTTTAATGCGATGTATGTTGGACAAAACGTCGGTATTGCGATTGGAACAGCGTGCGGTGGTTTAGTTGCTTCATATCGTTTTGATTATATTTTCTTAGCGAACTTTATTTTATACTTTGTTTTCTTCTTAATTGCTTTTATCGGATTCCGTGGTATGGAAGACAAGAAAGAGCCAGGAGTGCAAAAAGAAGTCGAAACGAAAAAAGGGTGGTCACTTACACCTGGATTTAAAGCACTTCTTATCGTGTGTGTAGCATATGCTTTATGCTGGGTTACATACGTACAGTGGCAAGGAGCGATTGCAACACATATGCAAGAATTGAATATTAGCCTTCGTCACTATAGTTTATTATGGACGATAAACGGAGCGATGATTGTTTGTGCGCAGCCACTTGTTAGTATGCTAATTCGTTGGATGAAGCGTTCTTTAAAACAGCAAATTATGATTGGAATCTTCATTTTTGCGGCGTCATTCATTGTGTTAAGTCAAGCGCAGCAATTTACGATGTTCCTCGTTGCGATGGTAACATTAACAATTGGTGAGTTATTTGTATGGCCTGCGGTTCCAACGATTGCAAATATACTTGCACCAAAAGATAAATTAGGGTTTTATCAAGGGGTCGTAAATAGTGCGGCGACTGTAGGGAAAATGTTCGGGCCGGTCGTTGGCGGAGCAATTGTGGATTTATACAATATGGAAGTATTGTTTATAGCAATCATGGTAATGCTTGTAGTAGCGCTTATAGCAACGAGTATTTATGATAAACGAGTAAAAGTAGAAGAAACAGTTGAAGAAAAAATTGCAGTTTAGTTTGACGGAACATGTTCACATGTTTTAGAATATATTTAAATAAAACAACCTTTAGAACAAGGGAGATAGCTCGGCTGTCTTAAGATGAATTCGTTAGTTATTAAGAGTAACGATTAACCGAGAAGTCCTCGCTTTAAGTAAGTCCTTAAGAGATACTAGGTGAAGGATAGTTCACTTAACTTATATGTGTAATAACAGTGAGAAGGAGTAGTAGTAATAGAAGCTGGTTTAGAGAGTTGACGGTCGGTGCAAGTCAATCCACGTTTCGTTATGAACTCGCCTTTGAGTTGCAGTTGTGAAACTAATAGTAGCAATTGCCGTTAATCCACGTTACGGATCTAAGCGAATGTATATTTTTACATTAATTTAGGGTGGTACCGCGGGAATCTATAACCTCTCGTCCCTTTCTAGGGATGAGAGGTTTTTTGTATTTTGGGCGGTGAAAATAAATAGAATTTCAAGGAGGGTATCTCATGAGCTTTAATCATCAAGACATTGAGAAGAAGTGGCAAGGGTACTGGGAAGAGAATAAAACATTCCGTACGCCAGATGAGACAGAAAAACCAAAATTTTATGCACTAGATATGTTCCCATATCCATCAGGTGCAGGCTTACACGTAGGACATCCAGAAGGTTATACAGCGACAGATATTTTATCTCGTATGAAGCGTATGCAAGGATATAACGTTCTTCATCCAATGGGATGGGATGCATTTGGTCTTCCAGCAGAGCAATATGCACTTGATACTGGAAACAGCCCAGCAGAATTTACAGAGCATAATATTAATACGTTCCGTAACCAAATTAAATCATTAGGTTTCTCTTACGATTGGGACCGTGAAGTAAATACAACAGATCCAAACTACTATAAGTGGACACAATGGATCTTCCTGAAATTATTTGAAAAAGGTTTAGCTTACGTTGATGAAGTACCTGTAAACTGGTGCCCAGCACTTGGTACAGTACTTGCAAACGAAGAAATCATTGACGGTAAGAGTGAGCGTGGTGGACATCCAGTTGAGCGTCGTCCGATGAGACAGTGGATGTTAAAAATTACAGCTTACGGAGATCGTCTATTAGAAGATCTAGATGAGCTTGATTGGCCTGAAAGCTTAAAAGATATGCAACGTAACTGGATCGGTCGTTCTGAAGGCGCAGAAGTACACTTCAACATCGACGGTACAGACGAGAAGTTCACGGTGTTCACAACGCGCCCTGATACACTATTTGGTGCAACATACTGTGTACTTGCTCCGGAACATGCACTTGTTGCAGAAATTACAACAGCAGAACAAAAAGAAGCGGTAGAAGCTTACATTAACGCTGTAAAAATGAAGAGTGACCTAGAGCGTACAGAACTTGCGAAAGAGAAAACTGGTGTATTCACTGGTGCTTACGCAGTTAACCCAGTAAACGGTGAGAAATTACCAATCTGGATCGCTGACTATGTTCTTGCAACTTACGGAACAGGTGCTGTAATGGCAGTTCCAGCTCACGATGAGCGTGACTATGAATTCGCATCAGTATTTAATCTTCCAATGAAGGAAGTTGTAAAAGGCGGAGATATTACGAAAGAAGTGTACACAGGTGATGGTGCACACGTAAACTCAGCATTCCTTGATGGATTAAATAAAGAAGAAGCAATCGCAAAAATGATTGAATGGCTTGAAGCAACGAGCGCAGGAAATCAAAAAGTAACGTACCGTCTACGTGACTGGTTATTCAGCCGTCAACGTTACTGGGGTGAACCAATTCCAGTAATTCACTGGGAAGATGGTACAATGACAGCTGTGAAAGAAGAGGAATTACCATTAGTTCTTCCGAAAACAGAAAACATCCGTCCTTCAGGTACAGGTGAATCACCACTTGCTAACATTGACGAGTGGGTAAATGTTGTTGATCCTGAGACTGGTAAAAAAGGTCGTCGTGAAACGAACACAATGCCGCAATGGGCTGGTAGTTGCTGGTACTACCTACGTTACATCGATCCAAACAATAGCGAAGCACTTGTAGATCCTGAAAAAGTAAAACAATGGCTTCCAGTTGATATTTATATCGGTGGTGCAGAACATGCTGTACTTCACTTACTATATGCTCGTTTCTGGCATAAAGTATTATACGATATCGGTGTAGTTCCAACGAAAGAGCCGTTCCAACAATTATTCAACCAAGGTATGATTCTAGGTGAAAACAACGAGAAAATGAGTAAGTCAAAAGGTAACGTTGTAAATCCTGATGATATCGTAGCAAGCCACGGTGCAGATACACTTCGTCTATACGAAATGTTCATGGGCCCATTAGATGCTTCAATCGCTTGGTCTGAAAATGGTCTTGACGGAGCTCGTCGTTTCTTAGACCGCGTATGGCGTCTATTCGTTCAAGATAACGGTGAATTAAGTGAGAAAATTACTGACGCACCAAATAAAGAGCTTGAAAAAGCTTACCACCAAACAGTGAAGAAAGTAACAGAAGACTATGCAGAGCTTCGCTTCAACACAGCGATTTCTCAAATGATGGTATTCATCAACGATGCATACAAAGCTGAAACACTTCCAAAAGAATATGTAGAAGGTTTCGTAAAAATGATTGCACCAGTTGCACCTCATATTGGGGAAGAGCTATGGAGCAAACTTGGATACAATGAAACAATCACATATGCAAGCTGGCCAACATTTGATGAGTCTAAACTTGTAGAAGATGAAGTTGAAATCGTTGTTCAAGTTATGGGCAAAGTTCGCGCAAAACTAACAATGAGTAAAGACGCATCAAAAGAAGAAATGGAACAACTTGCACTTGAAGCAATTCAAGACCAAATTGAAGGGAAAACAGTTCGTAAAGTAATTGTTGTTCCTGGAAAACTTGTTAACGTTGTTGCAAACTAAATCATTTAAAAAAGCTCAGAGCGTTTATGCTCTGAGCTTTTTTGTGTAGAAAATAATCTCAGGGTCACCTTCATCTAAATTTTCAATTATTCCACTACGTACAAATAAAAGAGCGGAATTCCAATACAGACAAACACCTATTTTTCTATAGGAAATATGATAAAAAAGGTAGGCTAAATTGAGTAGAAGAGGTGAAAGGAATGAAAGGGATGGACAATAATGCACCACATGGTTTCTTCGGGAGTGGGTCGGATAGTTATGAACAAATGATGTTAATGGGAGGAGGACAACAAGGATACGGTGGAATTCCGAGCTGGATGGGCGGAACATCTGGAGGGTTTTCTACATCAGTAGCGGGTGTACAAACTGGAATTCCAACATTAACAGGAGGATTTCCATCATCGGTAGCCGGAGTGCAAACTGGAATCCCGACATTTGTTGGCGGAGCAGCGGGAGGAGTACCAGTAGGCGTACCAACTGCATTTCCATCTTTCGTTGGAGGAGTACAGACAGGATTTCCTGTACCAGGAGTAGGTGTTGTAGCAGGAGGAGTAGGTGGATATCCGCAGGGTGTTCACGGTCATCATGTACATCACCATCACCAAGGCCACCACGGTCAACATGGTCATCACCACCACCAAGGCCACCACGGTCATCATCATCATCAAGGCCAACATGGCCATCATGGTCATCATGGTCATCACCACCATCAAGGTCATCACCATCATCAAGGTCAACATGGTCATCAGGGGCAACAAGTACATCACCAAGGCCACCACCACATTCATCCGCAAGCTGTTCTTTATCAAACTCATCAAGGCCAACACGGTCACCATGGACAGCACCACCAAGGCCAACATCATGGACACCATCACCAAGGCCATCAAGGCCATCAAGGCCAACACGGTCATCATGGGCACCATGGCCAGCACCATGGCCAGCATCATGGCCACCACGGTCAACAGCACCAACAGCACCAACAATATCAGCAATATCAACAACAGCAACAATCTTCTCCTTGGACAGGTGGAATTGGAGCAGGGGCAGCAGGGGCAGCGGCAGGAGCAGCTAGTATTAGTGGAGCAGCAGGACACGCGGGGCACGTGGGTCATTAATGAGCTACAGAAAAAAAGACATAATAAAAAACTGCTAGGAAATCCTAGCAGTTTTTTTCAGCTTCTTGGCGCTGACGTTCGATTTCAGCACGAAGTTGTGGCTCTGGTGCTTGCCAGCCTTCTGGTTTTAAAATTTTGCCGTCGCCTTCGCGGAAGCGAGGTTTTCCATCAGGGAATAGCTTTGCCATGTTTGCGTTATTTACAATTTCAAATCCTTTATCAGGACGTACGCCCATTTCTGCAAACGTGCCGAATGCAAAGTAAATAAGGTCAATCAGTGCATCGTATTGATCTTCAACAGTCGTTGCCTCTAGAAATTCTTCTAGTTCTTCCTGCATAAAACTCGCACGGATTTTTGCACGCTCTTCTGTTAATTTTGTTGGAGTATTTGTCACAGGATGTCCGAATACTTCATGCATTTTCGCAACAAGTTCGTATCCTTTATCTAAACCTTTTTCGTTTGTCATGTTGTTTCATCCTTTCTTACGTTATGCCGAAGTTTATTGTAACATAAGGTGATTATGAAATGAAAAGAACATCTTATCGAAATAAGATGTTCGCTCGTTATTCTTCTTTTTTTATTAAAAGGGATGAAATAAGATCGATGCCAAAAATACCGACCAGTAACATTGGTATAACGACAAGCAAGTAACGTGTGAAGGAAACATTTTTTAAGTATGTATGAGCAAATAAAAAGACGCCGAGAAATAAAATACCATTTAAAATAGGCTTTACTAATTTTTTAGACATAAGCTCCCCCATAAATATCTTCTCTCTCTATTTGATAATAAAAAACTCCTCTCTCCGTTGTATCATGCTGGAGAGAGGAGTTCAATCATTTCTCATTCAATGACACCAGAATTTGTAATATTTACGGTGTATTTTATATGAACTGGAACATCTTTATACATTTGTCTCCATTCTTCTAATTTGAATGGGCGATAATGTTGCTTATACTTTGCACCTAGCCCGAGAGGATCGACGTTTAAAGATTTAAACTGCTTAATTAATTTGGCAGCCTGTATGTCCAATTGTTTTTGGACATTTTTTTCAATCTTTTTTGTGTTCTTGTTATTTTCTAAGTTAATTTGTTTCGATAGTTCTTGAATACGTGCATCAAGACGAACGTTAATGAAAAAAGAAGGCTTTCCGTTTTTAATTTTTATATCGTAAGTTGGAACAGAACGAATATTATTAATCATTACGTACGCAGAATCTGTTTTAAATTCATGTGAATCTAATTTATGTTTCTCTAATAGTCCTTTAAATATGAACATATCTTTTTCCGCAATTTTACCGATATATTTATCCTTTTTAAAAAGGCCAATTCCGGTAATTTTTATTTTATCACCATGCTTCTTTAGAATGGGAATATAGTAGTCTTTTCCTTCTTGATAATAGCGAAATGCTCCTATATGTAGATTATCCGCTGGTAAAGGTCCGGTCTCCATGTTATGTTCTAGCAATTTTTTTATATAAATTGCAACGTTGTATGAAGTCGAATATTTGCCTTTTAAAAGTTCAGTACCATTCCCATCTAATAAAGCAGCATATAAAGCGTTCCCTATATTCACATCTCGAAGTAATGTATCGAATGAAGTAGACATTCCTGTTTTGGCAAGTCTTATTGTATATAGAGCGACACGCATTTGTCCGCTAGCAAATGGTTGAGAAGACTCTAAAGATGTGTCTGCTTTTACTTGTTTTACCGCATTTGCACTGCCTTCAAAAACTTGAACTTTATTTCCTTTTTTCTGAATGGGACAAACGAATGTCACTTTTACTTTATTATCTTTTGCGACATCAAAAACGCTTCCTTGAATAAGTTGTACATCATCGATAATATTTTTTTGTAAACATCCAGTTAGACTGAAGAATGTTATACAAGAAATAAGTATTAATTTACTTGTGCTTTTGATTTTTTCCATTTTCTTTTCACCCACACAATAATAAATAGGATTGGGATGTATACATAAATGAGCCAAGAACTAACTTTTGACGCATTACTAATAAAATTATTAATATCATGTCTGTTTGTTAAAAGTTGTGAAACAATGACAGTGATAAGGAAGAAAGCAATTAGAACACCTCTTTGTTTCACGCGAAATATTTCGTGAGTTCCTCTCGTTGCCGCCCATAAAGGAAGGATGAAACTTGTAATAATAACGAGTGCATAAGCCGAAATTGCAATATATTCTAGCCTTTCTATGAATGGTAATTGAATGACTTGGGTCATAGAAAGTTGTGCCCATATTGTTTTTAACAACTGCTTCTCACTAAAAAAGGTAAAGGCTAAAAGGGTACTAAATAAATATAAAAGGTTTGAAAATAGTGCTCCGTATTGAGCGAATTTATGAGATTGCATAGGTTTTTTCACAAAAGGATAAACCATGAGATAAATCTCAAACCCTGTCATACTGTAGATTGACAGATGCGCTGCTTTTAAAATATCTGAAAAAGAATGTGTAAATATAGGAAGTAAATTATCCCAATGTGAGTATTTCAAAACAAATAGGCTAAGAAATAAATAGCCCAATGTACCGCCAACTGAGATTACGCAAATACCGGTAATGACACGAAATCCAGAGGAAATAATGTAATAACTAACTAAGCATAAAAAGAGTGTTAACATAAAGGTGGAAGCGGTCGGAAACATCCATACTTGAATAATTTCAACATATGTTCGGATGACCGAAATACTAACGATTAAAAAATAAGCCATAAAGATGATGCTAATGCCATTTCCTAGCCATTTTCCAAATGTTTGCCGATGTAAATCAACTAAATTCCCATTTGTTTCTTTTAATAAGACATACATCATCCATATAAGAATATGGATGAAAATTCCTGTGATTATAACCCCCATCCAGCCGTCGTATCCAGCAGCTTTTGCGATAATTCGAGCGAATCCGAGAACTCCAGCACCAAACTGTGCACCGTGAATTAAGAAGAAAACAAAGATAGGAGATATTTGATATTTTTCTTGAACTTTACTCATCAATGCACCTCATTTCTCAATCATCAAAATCTGATCTATGTTTTGTTGAAATTCCTTTCGCTGCTTTTTTTACATGTTGTGGCCTTGCTTGTACATCTCTTGTATCAATCATTGTTAATGGAAAACGGATCCAAGAATCTTTAACTGATTGTTGCCTTGTCGGATAAAATAAAGCGTACGGCTTACGTAAGGAAGTAAGCCGGAATAGATGAGTAAATAAGAAGATAAATCCAAGAGAAATCCCGAACAATCCACCTATTTCTGCAAACATAAGAAAAGGAAAGCGTAGTAATCGAACAGCGTTACCCATTTTATAAATAGGTGTAATAAAAGAAGCGAGTGCTGATAGTGCAACGATAATTAATAAAATGTTACTCGTTAACCCAGCTTGTACAGATGCTTGCCCGATTACGATACCGCCTACAATACCGAGTGTTTGTCCAACTTTCATCGGTAACCTTGCGCCGGCTTCTCTTAATAAATCAATTGCGAGTTCTAAAAAGAGCGCTTCAATTAAAGGTGGGAATGGTACTTGTGCCCTTGATAAAATTAAAGTTTCAAGTAAATCACTTGGAATAAGTTCATAATGATAATTTAAAACTGCAACGTATAACGGTGTAGCACAAATTGAAAATAGAACGGCGATTAATCTTAAAATCCTTGAAAATGTAGCGTATAGCCAAGAGACGTTATAGTCTTCTGGTGAAATGAAAAAATCGAAATAGGATACAGGTGTTAGTAAAACGCTTGGAGAACCATCAACAAAAATAGCGATTTTCCCATCAATTAGTGCTTTTGTGACTCTATCAGTACGTTCTGTATTGATATAGAGAGGGAAAATCGATTTTTCACCCATTAATTCTTGTATATAAGCACTATCATTAATTTGATCATATTCAAGAGCGCGTAATGATTCCTCGAGAAAATCTACATTATCTTTTTCAGCGAGGTTGTCTAAATACATCATGACAACTTTTGTTTTGGAAAACTCGCCGATAATCATTTCTTTAGTTTGTAAATCTAAAACAGGAAGACGTTTTCGAACTAAATTAATGTTCGTATCAATATCCTCTACGAAACCTTCTTGCGGACCAATAACAGTTGATTCGTTTAAAGGAGGGGTTGGCGCACGATAATTATCAATTGCAATGTTTGCAAGCATACATTTTTGATCTTGCTGATTTAATTGAATGATCGCATGCCCCTTTAAAACCATATCCTCAATTTTTTGTAAATCGTTCGTAATTGTAATGCCGCTCATCGGAATATGTTCTTTTAGTTGTTCTAGAGAAGCACAAGGTTTCTCTAAAAGAGTAGGCATTAAATATTTCTGTAATTTCTCTCCATCAAGTGAAGGGCGATAGTAAGAAATCCAATAAGGCATCGTTTCATCGTCAGATGTATGGTAATTAATAAAATCACTAGACTTTTTAAGTTTCTCTATTAAATCTTGTAGGGAATGAATACGGTCTTTTTCTGGTTTTGTAAAGTCATAAATACTATTACCTCCAGAGCTTTGTTGCTTACTTTGAGAAGGTTCATCTTGCTTAGTATTTTGTTTTTTATCCTGAGAAGAATCACCTTGCTTAGCGCTTTGTTGCTTATCCTGAGAGGAATCCTCTTGCTTAGCGCTTTGTTGCTTATCCTGAGAGGAATCCTCTTGTTTAGCACTTTGTTGTTTATCTTGAGAGGAATCACCTTGCTTAGCGCTTTGTTGCTTATCCTGAGAGGAGTCCTCTTGTTTAGCTTGTTGCTTATCCTGAGAGGAGTCCTCTTGTTTAGCACTTTGTTGCTTATCCTGAGAGGAATCCTCTTGTTTAGCACTTTGTTGCTTACCTTGAGAGGAATCCTTTTGTTTAGAGCTTTGTTGTTTATTCTGAGAAGAATCCTCTTGTTTAGCACTTTGTTGCTTATCCTGAGAGGAATCTTTTTGCTCGTTATTTTTACCCTTATTATGTTTCATACTTCTAGTCTGTTCTTCGTTATCACCCTCTTGATTGTTAGAATGCTGCTCCCAGTTATCTGTTTCGTTTGCTTCTGGTGTATTTGATTTTTTTTTCTTACGTAACCAATTCCAAATCATATGTACGCCCTCTTTAATCTTGTAATATAGTGCTATTTTGTGGCTAATTTTGTATATTATTCATTTATTTATGAAAAGAAGAAGGAGATTAGTTTGCACAGAAAAAAGTCTTTAGTAAGCAGTTCATACTATAACGGGGAGAGGGAGAGTCTGTGCAAATTGTAAAAAAAGAGAAATTTGTTTTAAAAGAGTTTGCGTTTGAAAATGGCAGAGAAATTCCTGTTCAAATGGGATACGAGACATATGGTACGTTAAATAGAGAAAGGTCAAATGTGATTTTGGTTTGTCATTATTTTAGTGCAACAAGTCATGCGGCAGGAAAATATACAGTGCATGATGAGGAGTCTGGTTGGTGGGATGGGCTCATTGGACCTGGGAAAGCAATTGATACAAATAAGTATTTTGTTATATGTACGGATAATCTTTGTAATGTGCAGGCGAGGAATCCATATGTGATTACAACAGGACCGAAATCGATTAATCCAGAAACTGGAGAAGAATATGCTATGGATTTTCCGGTTTTTACATTTCTTGATGTAGCTCGTATGCAATATGAGTTAATAAAAGGTATGGGAATTTCAAGGTTACACGCTGTAATCGGACCGTCGGCGGGGGGAATGATTGCACAACAATGGGCGGTTCACTATCCACATATGGTAGAGCGGATGATTGGCGTTATTACGAACCCACAAAATCCAATTATTACGTCAGTAAACGTAGCGCAAAATGCGATTGAGGCAATTCAACTGGATCCAAGTTGGAAAGATGGAAAATATGGAGAAGAGCAGCCTATAAAGGGGCTTCATTTAGCGAGTAGAATGATGTTTATGAATGCGTTTGATGAGCATTTTTATGAAATGGCATTTCCTCGTAATAATATCGAGATAGAACCTTATGAAAAGTTTTCTACATTAACATCATTTGAAAAAGAGATAAATACAGCGACATATAGAAGTATAGAGTTAGTAGATGCAAATTCATGGATGTATACTGCGAAGGCAGTTTTATTGCATGATATTGCACATGGGTTTTCTTCACTAGAAGAATCTCTTTCTAACATAGAAGCGAATGTACTTATGATTCCGTGTAAACAAGATTTGCTTCAGCCTTCTCGTTATAATTATAAAATGGTAGATATTTTGCAAAAACAAGGAAAATATGCGGAAGTGTATGAGATAGAAAGTATAAATGGGCATATGGCAGGAGCATTTGATATTCATTTATTTGAAAAAAAGGTTTATGAATTTTTGAATCGGAAAGTATCTAGTTTTGTGTAAAAGACAAATGATGGGGAAAAGGTGCAATGTTTGTAGTAGGCACCTTTTTTTACATAATTTGTAGACGGAAAATATATGTAGCGATTGCTATACCGAAAAACGCTATGCTAAGCAATAGAAATAAGAATGACATTTCTTGTGGGGAGTTTATTTTTCTATTATTTTTCATACTAAGAGCAATAATTGCAGCGAGTAAGAACACAATGCCCATAATGAAAAGAAAAAGCGTCATTTTAATCGACTCCTTTCATAAAACAAGTATATTGAGGATACAATGTGCTAGTTATGTTTGTAAAGAATAAATTTTTAGAGAAAATTGAGAAATAGTTTTTCGATTCTTTGCGTTCTTTCTTTTGCGTGCTAAAATTGGTAGAGAATGTTTGTGAAAAAGAAACTAAAGGTTTTATTGTATATAAGGAGGAACTACATATGACAGAAGTTAATACAATTACTACAGAAGAGGTACAAGAGCGTTTAGAAAATGGAGAAACGTTATTTCTAGTAGACGTAAGAGAAGATGAAGAAGTAGCGGCAGGAAAGATTCCAGAAGCTGTACATATTAAAATGGGCGATATCCCACATAAAGTAGATTTCTTTAATAAAGAGAATGAATATATCTTTATTTGTCGTTCGGGAATGCGCAGTGAAAATGTATGTCATTATTTAAATGAGCAAGGGTTTAAAACAGTGAACATGGTTGGCGGTATGCTTCAATATGAAGGTGAAACGAAATAGTTAATAGTTAAAAACTTGAAGCGAGTCTGTTTCAAGTTTTTTTCTTTTGCATACAGTATAAAAAAGGAGGAGGAGGGGGAAATGGGAATTAATTTGCGTAAAGTGAAAATTATTAATAATACAGGCGCTGTTAATGTCGGTGACTGTTATGATATCTCGCCTTTAGCTGTGGCGAAAGTATATGCAGGTGCTGGAGGATCGAGTGCGGCTATTTTTTTAAATGGAAAAAGGCAGCCAGAAGCGGTGATTAGAACATCGGTATTTCTTCCGCCTTTGGCAACAAGTACACGTACGTTAGGTTCATAAAGGAAAGGTAGAGTGTAATTATGCCTGCGCATATAAAAGAATTTGTTATTGTTAATAATACTGGGAATATATTTACAGGTGATAATTTGAGTGATACTTCATTTACTGCTTCGAAATCATATAGTGGTTCAATGGGGTGCACTTGGATTGATGTTGTTACAGTAATAGGGACGGAGACGAAGCTTTGTTTACAGCCGGGTGATTCGGTGACGACAACATATACAAGAGGCACTCCTGCTGGTACTGTAACAGGAACAAATATGGGGCAAAGTGTAAATGCATCGGGTATAGCACAAGCTGTCCCTAATACAGATAATATGGATTCAATTGCAGGACTCCCTTAAGGAATTAAGGGAGTTTTTATTTATTTGAAATAAAAATAGTCTTGGAGATTATTTTTGTAAATAGATTAAGAAGAGGTTTATTTATTATGAAAAAGACGGTTTGTAGGTGGTGAAAGTGTGAAGAATCGTGATAATAATCGGAAGCAAAATTCGTTAAGCTCTAATTTTAGAATTCCACCCGAACTTATTGGACCTACTTTCCCCCCTGTTCCAACTGGATTTACAGGTATAGGGATTACTGGTCCAACAGGTCCACAAGGTCCGACTGGACCGCAAGGACCGAGAGGATTTCAAGGTCCAATGGGGGAGATGGGTCCGACTGGACCTCAAGGTGTGCAAGGGATTCAAGGGCCAGTTGGACCAATAGGCGCAACGGGACCAGAAGGGCAGCAGGGAGCACAAGGATTGAGAGGACCACAAGGAGGAACTGGAGCGACAGGACCTCAAGGGGTGCAAGGGTTACAAGGTCCGATTGGTCCAACGGGAGCGACTGGGGCACAAGGTATACAAGGAATACAGGGATTACAGGGGCCAATTGGAGCGACGGGACCTGAGGGACCTCAAGGAATTCAAGGCGTCCAAGGGTTACCGGGTGCAACTGGTCCACAAGGAATACAAGGAGCACAAGGGATACAAGGAACACAAGGACCGAGTGGAAATACAGGTGCAACCGGAGCAACGGGTCAGGGGCTAACAGGTCCGACTGGAATAACAGGCCCAACAGGGATAACTGGACCATCTGGAGGACCTCCTGGTCCAACGGGGCCAACTGGTGCGACAGGTCCGGGTGGCGGACCGAGTGGAAGTACAGGTGCGACTGGAGCAACGGGAAGTACTGGGGCTACAGGAAGTACAGGGGGAACAGGAGCAACGGGAACTACAGGTCCGACTGGAAGTACGGGAGCACAGGGCTTGCAAGGAATACAAGGAATTCAAGGGCCAATTGGCCCAACAGGTCCAGAAGGACCGCAGGGGATTCAAGGTATTCCTGGTCCGACAGGAATAACTGGTGAACAAGGAATCCAAGGAGTTCAGGGTATTCAAGGGGGAACGGGAGCAACAGGAGATCAAGGTCCACAAGGTATACAGGGGGCTATAGGTCCTCAAGGGGCCACAGGAGCAACAGGAGATCAAGGTCCACAAGGAATTCAAGGAGTACCAGGGCCATCAGGAGCAACAGGACTACAAGGAGTTCAAGGGATACAAGGTCCAATGGGCGATATAGGACCAACAGGTCCAGAAGGCCCAGAGGGACTTCAGGGCCCGCAAGGAATACAAGGAGTACCGGGGCCAGCTGGAGCAACGGGTCCAGAGGGGCCACAGGGGATACAAGGCATTCAAGGACCGGTAGGAGCAACAGGCTCACAAGGTCCCCAAGGAATTCAGGGAATTCAAGGTGTGCAAGGGATAACGGGAGCAACAGGAGTACAAGGAGCAACTGGAATTCAAGGTATACAAGGAGAAATAGGAGCAACGGGTCCAGAGGGTCCCCAAGGAGTGCAAGGTGCTCAAGGGGGGATTGGCCCAACAGGTCCGATGGGTCCCCAAGGAGTGCAAGGAATCCAAGGCATTCAAGGAGCGACGGGTGCACAAGGAGTGCAAGGTCCTCAAGGAATACAAGGAATCCAAGGTCCGACGGGGGCCACAGGAGATACGGGAGCAACAGGGGCGACAGGGGAAGGAACTACAGGCCCAACTGGAATAACGGGAGCAACAGGGGTAACGGGACCTTCTGGAGGACCAGCAGGACCGTCCGGCCCAACAGGGCCATCAGGTCCGACGGGAGTAACTGGTCCATCGGGTGGACCACCTGGCCCGACAGGAGCAACTGGTGCGACAGGAGTAACAGGGGATACCGGGGCGACAGGCTCAACTGGAGTGACAGGAGCGACAGGAGAAACGGGAGCAACCGGAGTGACAGGGTTACAAGGTCCCCAAGGAATCCAAGGTGTGCAAGGAGATATTGGTCCAACTGGTCCGCAAGGGATACAAGGTCCGCAAGGGATACAAGGAGTAACTGGTGCGACAGGAGATCAAGGCCCACAGGGAATCCAAGGCCCGCAAGGCGACATAGGTCCAACTGGTCCCCAAGGAATTCAAGGGTTACAAGGTCCCCAAGGGATTCAAGGAGCAACCGGAGCCACTGGAGCACAAGGTCCACAGGGTATTCAAGGAATACAAGGAATTCAAGGTCCGACAGGCCCACAAGGCCCAACTGGAATCCAAGGGGTACAAGGAGAGATAGGTCCAACCGGTCCACAAGGTGTGCAAGGATTGCAAGGCCCACAAGGTCCGACAGGGGACACAGGGGCAACGGGAGCACAAGGTCCCCAAGGAGTTCAAGGGATACAAGGCCCAACGGGAGCTACAGGAGCAACCGGATCGACAGGTCCACAAGGAATTCAAGGCCCGCAAGGAATCCAAGGTCCAGCGGGGGCAACTGGAGCAACGGGTTCACAAGGTCCAACTGGAGATACAGGTCCAACCGGCTCACAAGGAATCCAAGGTCCAACTGGTCCAACCGGAGCTGGAGCAACCGGAGCCACAGGAGCGACCGGGGTGACCGGAGTCAGTACAACTGCAACGTATGCGTTTGCGAATAATACATCAGGAAGTGTTATTTCTGTTTTGTTAGGTGGCACGAATATTCCGTTACCAAACAATCAAAATATTGGACCAGGAATAACCGTTAGTGGTGGAAATACTGTATTTACAGTTGCGAATGCAGGAAACTATTATATAGCCTATACAATTAATTTAACGGCAGGATTACTTGTAAGTTCTCGTATAACTGTAAATGGCAGTCCGCTTGCGGGAACGATAAACTCCCCGGCAGTCGCTACTGGTTCATTTAGTGCAACAATAATTGCTAACTTGCCTGCTGGAGCTGCAGTTAGCTTACAATTATTTGGAGTAGTTGCGTTAGCTACATTATCTACGGCAACGCCAGGGGCTACTCTAACTATTATTAGATTAAGTTAATAAGCAGAAAACCTTGAAACTTTTATGTTTCAAGGTTTTTTATCCTTGTATTTGTAAGTAAACCTCGTTAACCAGGGGGAGTGGATACCCTCTAATTATTTAAAGTTTCACTTTATTCACTTGAGCAAAAACATCGCAGTTCGAAAATATATTATAATAGAATGAAAAGAAAGAAATTTGGCAGAAAGGGAGGGTGGCGATGCAGGAGATGGTTAAAGATTTTTTTGGACGCCCACTTCAAGATTTACGTATATCTGTCATTGATCGTTGCAATTTTAGATGTACATATTGTATGCCGGCGGAAATATTTGGGCCAGATTATGCTTTTTTGAAAGATGAGTTTTTACTAACTTTTGATGAAATTGAGCGTTTGGCAAAATTATTTGTTAACATCGGTGTACGAAAAATTAGAATTACTGGCGGTGAGCCACTACTTCGTAAAGATTTAGCAAAACTTATTGCACGTCTTGTGAAAATTGATGAGCTAATAGATATAGGGTTAACTACAAATGCTATCCATTTAACGAAACAAGCGAAGGCATTAAAAGAAGCTGGATTACATAGAGTGAATGTTAGTTTAGATGCGATAGATGACGACATATTTAAGAATATTAATGGTCGAAATATTAATACGAAACCGGTGATTAAGGGAATTATAGCAGCTAAAGAGGCGGGGCTGGAAGTAAAGGTAAATATGGTTGTGAAAAAAGGGATGAACGATCATCAAGTACTTCCGATGGCTGCGTATTTTAAAGAGCAAGGAATCACGCTTCGGTTTATTGAGTTTATGGATGTTGGTAGTACAAATGGGTGGAATTTTGATCAAGTCGTTACAAAGCGAGAATTGATTGAGATGATTCATAAGGTGTATCCGCTTGAGCCAGCTGAAGCCCATTACTTTGGTGAAGTTGCGAAGCGATATCGGTATGTTGGAACAAATGTTGAAGTTGGTTTTATTACATCTGTTTCTGAGTCATTTTGTGGCTCTTGTACGAGGGCGAGAATTTCGGCAGATGGAAAGTTTTATACGTGCTTATTTGCGACAGAGGGTTTGAATGTAAGAGAACTTCTTAGAGGAAATCTTTCGGATGAGGAGTTATTAAGTGTTATACAAGATGTATGGATGAATAGAAAAGATAGGTATTCGGATGAACGGACAGAAGAAAGTGCAAAAAATCGTCCGAAAATCGAAATGTCTTATATAGGAGGATAAGAAAGGGGGCTATCGCATGCAGGAGCGATATTCAAGACAAATATTATTTTCTGGTGTTGGAGAAGAAGGGCAGAGAAAAATAAGAGAGAAGCATGTGCTTATTATTGGTGCTGGTGCTCTCGGTGCGGCAAATGCAGAAGCGATTGTTAGAGCAGGGGTTGGAAAAGTAACGATTGCTGATCGTGATTATGTAGAATGGAGTAATTTACAAAGACAACAACTATACACAGAAGAAGATGCGAAGCAGTATAAACCGAAGGCGATAGCGGCTGCAGAACATTTACAAGCGATTAATTCTGAGGTGGAAATAAATCCGGTTGTGACGGATGTAACGGTGCAAGAAATGGAAGAGCTAGTGCGTGATGTAGATTTAATATTAGATGCGACAGATAATTTTGAAACGCGTCTTCTCATTAATGATATTTCACAAAAGTATAATATTCCGTGGATATATGGTGGTTGCGTCGGGAGTTACGGAGTAACGTATACAATTTTACCAGGGAAAACACCGTGTTTTCGCTGTTTAATGGAGCATCCGGCGAGCGGAGCAACATGTGACACAGCTGGTATTATACAACCGGCAGTACAATTAGTAGTTGCGCATCAAATTACGGAAGCGCTGAAAATATTAGTAGAAGACTTTGGGGCGCTTCGTGAAACGATGTTATCGTTTGATCTTTGGAATAATCAACAGATGGCATTTAAAGTGAATAGACAGAAAAAAGATACTTGTTTATCTTGCGGAAGGTTACGTACATATCCGAGTTTAACATTTGAAGCACAAACAAAAACAGAAGTGCTATGTGGGCGAAATACAGTACAAATTCGCCCAGGTGTGCGGAAGAATTTTAATTTAGAAGAAATTAAAAAGCGCTTACAAAGAAGCGTAGAGATAAAGGCGACACCTTATTTATTATCATTTCCGGTAGAAGAATATCGTTTTGTTTTATTTACAGATGGCAGGGCGTTTATTCATGGGACGAATGATATGAATGTAGCGAAAAGTTTATATGCAAGGTATATAGGTTGAACCTAAAGGAAACCCTTTAGGTTCAACGGAGAGAGGATTATGAATTTCTCGTATAATCTCCACTTTTTCCACCTGTTTTTTCAAGTAAGTACGTTTCGCCGATAATCATACCTTTATCGACAGCTTTACACATATCATACACAGTAAGAGCGGTAGCGGAAGCAGCTGTTAAAGCTTCCATTTCAACACCGGTGCTACCTTCTGTTTTAACTTTTACTTCAATGAGTAAACGATATTGTTCTTCTGATTGTTTCCAATCGAAAGAAACGTCAACACCTTTTAATAATAAAGGATGGCACATTGGGATAATATCAGAAGTTCGTTTCGCAGCCATAATGCCTGCGATTTGCGCAACTGCTAATACGTCACCTTTCCCAATTTCATTGTGAGAGATTTTATCGTAAATTTCTTTCGTAACGACAATGCTAGAGCACGCAATTGCTGTACGAACGGTTGTTTTTTTATCGCTTATATCAACCATTTTTGCGCGTCCTTGGTCATTAAAATGTGTAAATGAAGACATGGAATTCCTCCTTGAAGTAATTTCTATTGAATACATAAAGTTTAATCGAGATAAAAAAAATTGCAAATATGAGGTGAGAAACGATGGTAGAAAAACGAATTCCAATTCAAGTTGCTGAGGCAGTAGAACGGGTAATGAAATATGCGAAGTATGGTGAAGTAGAAGAAATTTCTATTATGGAAAGTTACGGGAGAATTCTCGGGGAAGATGTTGTCTCAGATCATGACGTTCCTCATTTTGATCGTTCCCCTTACGACGGTTTCGCCATTCGAGCAGAAGATACGAAAGGAGCAACCCAAGAAAATCCAATTGAATTTGAAGTAATAGGAGAAATCGGGGCGGGGTCTGTTTTTTTAGAAGAAGTAGGAGCTTTTAAAGCGATTCGCATTATGACAGGAGCAGCTATTCCAGAAGAATGTAATGCAGTCGTAATGCTCGAGCTGACAGAAGGGTTTGAGAAGAACGGGAAAACATATATGAAGTTAAAACGCCCTTTTAATAACGGTGACAATGTGTCGTTTAAAGGAGAAGACATAAAACAAAATCAAGTTCTCGTTAAGAAAGGAGTTGCAATTAATCCAGGTGTTGCGGCCTTACTAGCAACGTTTGGATATAGCACTGTGAAAGTTGTAAAACAGCCTGTTGTCGGTATTGTAACAACAGGAAGTGAATTACTAGAAGTACATGAGCCGTTACAGCCGGGGAAAATTAGAAATAGTAACTCGTATATGATCGCAGCTCAAATTATGAAAGCTGGCGGGAAAGTTCGTTATTATGGTCAACTCGCCGATGAGCTAGATGCATGTTTTACAGCTGTTCAATTAGCGATGGATGAGGTCGATATTTTAATTACAACAGGCGGTGTATCAGTAGGAGATTATGACTACTTACCAGCTATTTATGAAAGGTTACAGGCGAATGTACTCTTTAATAAAATAGCGATGAGACCGGGAAGTGTAACGACAGTAGCTGAAGTTGATGGGAAGTTACTTTTCGGTTTATCAGGAAATCCGTCTGCTTGTTATGTAGGCTTTGAATTATTTGTGCATCCAATTATAAAAACGTATTTGTATGCGAAGGAACCTCACGTATATAGAGCGGATGCTATTTTACAAAAAGATTTTTCAAAGCCAAATCCATTTACTCGTTTCGTAAGAGCAAACGTAACGATTGTGGACGGGGCGTTACAAGCGATGCCGGTTGGTTTAGATAAATCGAGTGCGGTATCTTCACTTGCAGATGCGAATGCTTTTATCGTGTTACCTGGAGGAACGAGAGGATTTGAGACTGGGATGAAAGTATCCGTATTATTGTTAGAGCACTCTGAGGGATGTGATTGGCCATGGGCAAAGCCCCTTCAATCTTACAAATAGTAGGATATCAAAATAGCGGAAAAACGACACTTGTAGAGAAAATTGTGCATGTGTTAGCTGAAAGTGAAATAAAAGTTGCTACAATTAAACATCACGGGCACGGAGGTTTTCCAGAAGTAGCGCAAAAAGATAGCGAAAGACACCGTAAAGCTGGTGCTGTCGTAAGTAGTGTAGAAGGTGCTGGATTGCTTTCACTTTCTTCACTAAGAAAGAAATGGTCCTTGCAAGAAATTATTCGCTTATATGAGTTTTTTGAAGTGGATACAATTTTAATAGAGGGCTATAAAAAAGAGAACTACCCGAAAGTAGTGTTACTTCGTTCTGCGGAAGACGTTGAACTTTTACATAAAGTAGAAAATATAGTGGCGATTATTACGTGGTATGATGTCCCGGCAAATATACGAGAAGAATATAAAGTATTTCATATAACAGAAGAAGAGTTGTACATAGACTGGTTTTTACAAACGGTTAGGAGTGCGAAATGACAAATACATATTATGAAGTAATTGATACAGAAATCTCGATTGAAGAGGTAACGAAGAAAGTGATTCGACGTGAATGCGGTGCTGTTACAACATTTATTGGAACGGTTAGAGAGTTTACGAAAGGGCGTCGTACATTATACTTAGAGTATGTTGCTTATAAGACGATGGCAGAAAAGATGCTAGAGAAAATTGGTCTGGAAGTGAAAGAGAAATGGCCGGGTACATATGTTGCGATTACACATCGCATCGGTACGTTGCAAATTTCTGATATAGCGGTTGTTGTTGCTGTTTCAACACCACACCGTAAAGCGGCTTATGAAGCAAACGAATATATTATGGAACGCATAAAACAAATTGTTCCGATTTGGAAAAAGGAGTTTTGGGAAGATGGTGACTCATGGATTGGTGATCAATTAGAAAAAACACCATATCCGGCGGGAGAGCCTGGGAAGGAGCTATAAGTATGATTCGAGTATTGTTATTTGCGCACTTGCAAGAAGAGGCAGGAACAAGTGAATTACAAATAGAGAAAGAAAATATTACGGTTGCAGAGTTAAAAGATGTTGTTGCGAAAGAATATAATGTACCAGTTTCAGAGCCAATTATGGTTGCGATTAATGAAGAATACGCAAATGAAGATGACAGGGTCCAAGATGGTGATGTGGTTGCACTTATACCACCAGTGAGTGGTGGTTAATATTGGATTCATTAAAACGACTTTCCTAAGTAGGGGAAGTCGTTTTTTTATGGCGTTTTTGAGAACACTAACTTATAGGAATAAGGAGGACGTTATGAAAAAAATATGTGTAATTATTACAGCGATATGTTCTATCTTTTTCTCTTCTCCAAGCGATTCTTTCGCGAAAGAATCAAGAGAACAGCTTTTAGAGAGTGCGTTATTGAATAGGTATTATTCGGTTATTAGACAAGTGACAGAAGATCAATATGAATGTGATGCAGTTATAAATATAAAGCGTCTCGGCAGGAAAGATGAATTTGTTCCTAGATTTGAAGTGACGCTACAATTTCTTACATTTCAAGGGGCGCATAATCCGCCAAATGACAAAGTTACACTTACTTTGGAGGATTATTTAGATCATATAAAGGTAAAAAATGTGGAGCGAGAAAAAAATGTTTCTAATGATGTTGTAGAAAAGATTTGTGCTCGCAAAAAAGAAAAAATGAAAGCTCATTCTAATGATTGAGAGCGGTAACTTATTCCGCTATTTGCGGGATGATTAAAGTTTCAATTTATGACATTTTACAGAGAAAGGTAATGGGCGATGGATATATTTTTAGCAATTTTACCAGCTATATTTTGGGGGAGTATTGTGTTATTTAACGTAAAACTGGGCGGGGGACCGTATAGTCAAACGCTTGGAACAACGTTTGGAGCACTTATTTTCTCAATTGTTGTTTATATTTTTATGAAGCCAGTATTAACACCTACTGTGATTGGGGTTGGAGTTGTGTCAGGTTTATTTTGGGCGCTTGGTCAGGCGAATCAATTGAAAAGTATTGATTTAATGGGCGTTTCGAGGACGATGCCAATTTCAACAGGACTTCAATTAGTTGCGACGACTTTATTTGGCGTTATCGTATTTCATGAATGGTCCACGACAATATCGGTCGTCCTTGGGATTTTAGCGCTCGTTTGTATTATTGTCGGTGTTATTTTAACATCACTTCAAAGTGAAGAAGAAAAAAATGCAGAGCAAGCAGCAAATTTTAAAAGAGGTATCATAATTTTATTAATTTCAACAGTCGGTTATTTAGTTTACGTAGTAGTGATTAGACTATTTAACGTAGATGGTTGGTCAGCTTTATTACCACAAGCAGTTGGTATGGTATTAGGAGGGATTTTGCTTACCTTTAAACATCATCCATTCAATAAATATGCAATCCGAAATATTATTCCAGGATTAATTTGGGCAGCTGGAAATATGTTTTTATTCATTTCGCAGCCGCGTGTTGGAGTCGCAACAAGTTTCTCGCTATCGCAAATGGGAATTATTATTTCCACGCTTGGTGGGATCCTTATATTAGGTGAAAAGAAAACGAAACGCCAATTAACGGGTATCGTTGTCGGTATCGTTTTTATTATCGCAGCCGGAATTATGTTAGGTATAGCAAAAAGTTAAAGGAGGTATTGAAATGTATAGTGATTTAGAAGGAAAAGTGGTCGTTATTACAGGATCAGCAACTGGTCTTGGTAGGGCGATGGGAGTAAGGTTTGCTAAGGAAAAAGCGAAAGTGGTTATTAATTATCGCTCACGAGAATCAGAAGCAAATGATGTGTTAGAAGAAATTAAAAAGGTAGGCGGAGAAGCGATTGCTGTAAAAGGTGATGTAACCGTCGAATCAGATGTTGTGAATCTCATTCAATCTGCTGTGAAAGAATTTGGTACGCTTGACGTTATGATTAATAATGCAGGGATAGAAAATGCAGTACCATCGCATGAAATGCCACTTGAAGATTGGAATAAGGTAATTAATACAAATTTAACAGGTGCTTTTTTAGGAAGTCGTGAAGCGATTAAATATTTTGTAGAACATGACATTAAAGGGTCTGTCATTAATATGTCTAGTGTTCATGAGAAAATTCCGTGGCCACTATTCGTGCACTATGCAGCGAGTAAGGGTGGTATTAAACTGATGACAGAAACGTTAGCGCTAGAATATGCGCCAAAAGGTATTCGAGTAAATAATATAGGACCAGGTGCAATTAATACGCCGATCAATGCAGAAAAATTTGCTGATCCTAAAAAACGTGCTGACGTAGAAAGTATGATACCGATGGGCTACATTGGAAAACCAGAAGAAATTGCAGCAGTAGCAACTTGGCTCGCTTCTTCAGAGGCGAGTTATGTAACGGGCATTACGCTATTTGCAGATGGTGGAATGACGTTATATCCATCGTTTCAAGCTGGGCGTGGGTAATATAAAAGGACGAAGAGATAAAACTCTTCGTCCTTTTTTTACAAAAAAAATAGCGGCCAGCTATTTTAAATTTAGTGATTAATTGTATCTTGAAGAAATTCTGTTGCTTGATGTTCAGTAACATTTTGTACGAGCGCGACTTCGCTAATCATCATTTTTCGTGCATTATCTAGCATTTGTTTTTCGCTCGCATTTAATGCTCTCTCTTTATTGCGGCGAAGTAAATCCCGAACAACTTCTGCGCTATCTTGTAAATTGCCATTTTTCATTTTTTCCATATTCATTGTATATCTTTGTTTCCATGAGAGTGATGGGTCTGACTCCCCGTTTTGAAATTCAAGAAGTATATCATCTAACGTACCTCGATCAACGATATAACGAATACCCGATTTTTTTAATTGATCCATCGGAAGCATTACTTGCATATCTTTACTAATGATGCGTATCACACAATATTGACGTGAAGTACCTAATATTTCTTTCTCTTCAATTGCTTCAATGATTCCTGCACCGTGCATTGGATAAACGATTTTATCACCAATTTGAAACAAATCATCCACCTCCATATGTGGTAACCACTTTTAATGGTAGCATACGTATGTAAAAATGTCAAATTTTATATAATAACATAATATTTATATTCGAGTCAATAAGATAAAGTGCTTTTTTATGTTTTTTTGGGGGACCTTATTTATCGTGATTTTTTTAGAAAAATAGTACAGGTGAAGAAAGAAGGCATATCCACTTATTTTTAAGCATAAAATGTAAAAGCGCTAATACAATATACCTAAATCCGTTCTTTGCAAAGGAGGGAGAGAAGGTGGGGCGCACAATAAAAATTGATATTACAAATAAAGTTGTAGCTAAATTTAGACAAAATTATTTGGAATTATATACGAGTAAATTTATGATAGGTAAGTTTTATGTCTATACTGAAGATAAAGAATATGTGTTAGAAGACGGATATATATATGAGAATGGAAAGTTTTATCGCATCATAGATACGCACCGTGGCAATAATCAAGCGGCGGAGGGCTGCGATCTAGGACGGTGTTAACATGATTCGTGTGAAAGTATTTGATGAAAGTCACGAAAAAGACTTAGAAGATGCTGTAAATGTTTTTTTGAAAAAGATTGATGATAGCAACTTTGTAGATATTAAATATCAAGTTGGTGTTTCTATTAACGACGATGAAAACCAAATTTATTGTTTTTCAGCAATGATCGTTTATAAAGCATAAAAAAGAGCTGGGTGAGCCAGCTCTTTTTTATGCTTTATGTTGGGACAACATGTGTCGGTAATACATTCATAATAGATTGGGGTGCGCCTAATTTCTTTGTCGTTAAAAGAGGCTCCCCTGTTTCATGATTTTGGGCATCTTTACACATACCAAGGTGATAACGATCACCTAAAAATGGATCAATATAAAAACCGTTTTTAAATACTTTATCATTCGGATGTTTTTCATGGTGAATATCAGAGCAGTTAATGCAATAGAACATAGCGTTCAACCCCTTTTTATTTTGTTTGAAAAAAGTGAGTCGGTAGTCATTTCGCTCCTAAGGAAATGTTGAGGAGAAGAGAAATAACTACCTACTCAAATGGTGGGCATATTCCTTCTGATTTGTCATATCTCGCGTATTGTCCCTGAGGGAAGGAGGAGAGACGAAGTACGCATGATATAAGTAAGGCGTTTCTTTCAATATGAATGATGGAGTTTCATGTTGAGAGAAGTTTTTATTTTGTATTGCCTTTGTGAGTATATTATGAGGAAATGCTAAGAGGGTGTTTGTCCTGTTGAAAAAATGTTGAGAATTTCTCAACAGTAAAAGAATTAGCATTGACATGAAACTAAAAGGTGTTATATTATCGAAGTGAAACCAAAAGGTGTTATGTTATAACGCCGAGTAAAGGAGAATGAAAATGGAACAACAAAATACATTAAATGATATTAAACAAACAATCATTTTTAACGCGTCTATTCAAAAGGTATGGAGTGTAGTATCAACTGCAGAAGGGATTGCGTCATGGTTTATGCCAAATGATTTTGTATTAGAGGTAGGGCATGAATTTCATGTGCAATCGCCATTTGGGCCATCACCATGTAAAGTGTTAGAAATTGATGAGCCAAACCATTTATCTTTCTCATGGGATACAGATGGCTGGGTTGTTTCATTTAATTTGAAAGACTTAGGAGATAACAAAACAGAATTTACGTTAATTCACGGCGGCTGGAAACATCCTGATGAAATTCTTCCGAAAGCGAATGCGAAGAGCTCTATTATTCGCGATAGAATGAGCGGTGGTTGGGTAGCGATTGTAAATGAAAAACTGAAAAAGGTTGTCGAAGGCTAAGTGTCCTCGTCAGCAGCGAAATATGATGTATTTCAAGCAATTGCTGATCCAACCCGCCGAGAAGTAATACGGTTATTAAGTGACAAAGAGTTACCGATTTCCAAAATAACGGATCATTTTCCGATGAGTCGTACTGCGGTTGTAAAGCACCTTCATATTCTTTCGGAAGCGAATTTAGTAAGTGGAAGAAAAAGCGGAAGAGAGAAGATATATCGTTTGCATCCAGAACCATTAGAAGAATTACAACAGTGGCTCTCGTATTATGAACGTTTTTGGGATAATAAATTATCCATGCTGAAACATATTGTGGAGAATGAAGAATAAAAAAAGGGTGACCAAAATGGTCATCCTTTTTATTGTTGCTCACTTGTTTGTGTAGCTGGTTTTAATAAAAGCCAAGCAATAATTAATGTAAATACTGCTAATACGAAAGTGCTCATATAAATGACATGTACGCTTGATGCTAATGCGGATTGTGATTCGGTTACTACGTTTGCTGTAGTACCGCCATGTCCACCAGATACAAGATCAAGATTTTTAATACCACGTGCGTGAATCATCGTATTAAAGATTGTACCGAATATTGCAGCACCTAACGTTTGACTAAATGTATTAATAAATGTATTTAAACCAACAGCTGTCCCGCGTGTATGAGCTGGCACGGCTGCTTGAATTGTTACCATGTAAATCGGTGTCACAAGCCCCATTCCTAAGCCGAATAATCCGACTGCTACATAAATAAGGAATGATGGTGAATTTGTTGATAGTGTAAATAATAAGAACGTAGCAACTGATAAGATGCTAGCTCCAAGTAAAATAATTTGTTTCGTTTTTAACTTGCCAACTAAGTTACCCGAGAACATAGCACCAAATGTCCACATAACAGGAATTGGCATTAAAATGAGTCCAGCTTCTGTTGCATTTTTTCCTAAAACACCCTGGCTCCAAATTGGAAGATACACAGTAATACTAATAATCATTGCGCCAGCAATAAGAGTTAATATATTTATCGTAGATAATGTACGGTTAGAGAAAAGTGCTAGCGGAATTAATGGTTCCGGAGATTTTTTCTCGATGAATAAGAAAATAATAAATGAAACGACGGCGAAGATTAATAGGCCGATAATTGTTATGTCTCCCCAGTTTTGCTTACTGCTACCTGTTAATAATGCATATAGTAGAGCGATTGTACTTAATGAGAAGACTGTTGCACCAAGATAATCGATATGATGTTTAGCAGGTTTAATAGATTCTTTGTAGTAAATTACAATCATTAAGCAAGCGATAATTCCGAATGGGACGTTTAAGAAGAAAATATAACGCCAAGAAAGGGAATCAACTAAAAATCCACCTACTAACGGTCCGATAACACCGGATACACCCCAAACGGCACTCATCCAACCTTGTGCTTTCGCGCGGTCTTTCGCTTCGCTATATAAGTCTCCAATAATCGTCATTGTGATTGGCATAACAGCACCAGCACCGATACCTTGAAGCGCGCGGAAGAAAATTAATTGTTCCATCGATGTAACGACTCCGCAAAGTGCAGAACCGACTAAAAAGATTGTAGCCCCGATCAGTAAAACCTTTTTACGACCGAATAAATCAGCGAGCTTTCCGTATATTGGAGTCGAAACAGCTGTTGCAAGCATATAAATTGCATATACCCAACTAACAAGTTCGACGCCTGACAAATCACTCGTTATACGAGGGATTGCTGTACTAACAATCGTTCCTTCTACCGCAGAAAGAAACGTCATTAACATTAAAGACATCATGACTTTTTTTCTCATTTGTTTTCCCCTTACCCTTTTTTAAATATTCAACAATATAAAATATAAAGGTACTAAGGTATATAAAGCAACAAAAAAGCAATGGAAAGTTACATGGAGCAGATGTTTGTCGCTTTTTGTCGGTAAGTCGATATATTTGAGAAATCGCCGATAATGATTTCATGGCAATATTAAAAAAAGAAACAGGAATCCCTGTTTCTTTTTTTAATATTGCATTTTCGCGTTTTCTCCAGCAGTCGTTCCAGCAATTCTACCAGTAACAAGGGCTGATGTAATATTATAGCCACCAGTATAACCATGAATATCAAGAACTTCTCCGCAGAAATATAAGCCGTTCGTAAATTTAGAAGACATTTCTTTCGGATTAATTTCTTTCACGGATACACCTCCGCCAGTAACGAATGCTTTTTCAATTGACTGCGTACCATTTACATTCACAGTAAACTCTTTAAAGTCTTTCACAAGTGCACGAATCTTTTCGTGAGAAACTTGTCCAGCTTGTTCGCTGCCGTCAATTTCATTTTTTTCTAATAAGAATAGGAAGTAACGTTCAGGAACATAACCTTTTAAAACGTTTTTAATTCCTTTTTTCGGATCTTCTTTCATTTGTTTCAGCATGCGCTGAAATAGTTGTTCACTATTTTCCTCTGGCAATGCATCAATACTCATTTGTATTGTATTCGTTTTAAACTTTTTCAGTGCTTTCACGACGAATTGGCTACAGCGAAGAGCAGCAGGTCCAGATAGGCCGAAATGAGTGAAGAGCATGTCCATTTTGTGAGAAATGATAGCTTTTCCTTTCGGATTTAATACACTTAAGTTTATATCACGTAAAGCAAGACCTTGTAATGAGCGGTCACGTATAAACGGCTCGTTTGAAAGGATAGGTACTTCTGTTGGGAATAATTCTGTGATTGTATGACCCGCTTTTTCAGCCCAAGCATATCCGTCTCCAGTAGATCCAGTTTGAGGAACTGATTTTCCGCCAACAGCGATAACGACGTGATTTGTTTCTAACACTTCGCCTGTTTGCAGTATAACTGCTTTTGTTTGACCATTTTCATATTCAATCGTTTCAACAGGCGTATTTGTACGAATTTTTACACCTAAGTCTTTTAATCGTGTTAAAAGTGCGTCTACAACAGATTGTGCTTTGTTTGACACAGGGAACATGCGACCGTGGTCTTCTTCTTTCAATTTAACACCGAGATTTTCGAAGAATGTAATAATATCTTCATTATTAAAAATAGAAAAAGCGCTGTATAAGAAGCGACCGTTTCCTGGTATATGTTTAACAATTTCATCAAGTGGTAGACGGTTCGTTACGTTACAGCGTCCGCCACCAGAAATTGCAAGTTTACGCCCAAGTTTATTTCCTTTATCAAGAAGTAAGACATTTGCGCCTTCTTCTGCAGCACCAATTGCAGCCATTAGCCCAGAAGGACCGCCGCCGATGACAATAACATCATAATGCATAATATATCGACCTCATTTTCTACATTTCCTGCCTAAAAGAATAGCATGTTTTCCCTTAAAAGAAAAATAGAGTGAAGTACTGCTTAATGAGAGAATTGTGGTACAATACAAAAGTTAGAGTTCAGCACTATCCTGCCATTTGTAGGCGATAAGACTAAAACCTCAAGATTTAGGAGAAGTAAATAGGGAGTCTGTTAGCCTGTAAATGCTCGAATGGTTCAACTAATAAGGAGTAGGAGAGAAGTCTCCAACTAATTATAGTTTCACTTTATGTAGATGTAGGAGGATTTTTGTATGTCCGATTCGAAATTTCTGCGCGGAACGCTTATTGTTACGCTAGGGACATTTTTAGTAAAGTTCTTAGGCATGATTTACGTCTTTCCGTTTCATGCATTAGTAGGAACAGAAGGCGGAACGCTCTATACATATGGATACATTCCATATACGATCTTTTTAAGTATCGCAACGGCAGGTGTGCCACTTGCTGTTTCAAAATTTGTTTCCAAATATAATGCGCTTGGCGATTATAAAACGAGCCGGAGAATGTTCCGCTCGGGAATGGTTATGATGATAGTAACAGGAGTTCTTTCGTTCCTAGTACTGTACATGACGGCGCCATTGTTTGCAGAAGCGATGCTTGGTAAACAAAGTATACACAATAATGTAGGAGAAGTTACGACGATCATTCGTCTTGTAAGCTTCGCGCTTATTGTTGTACCAGCAGCGAGTTTAATTCGTGGTTATTTCCAAGGTCACCAGTCTATGGGACCAACTACCGTTTCACAAATTATTGAACAAATTATTCGTATCGTCTTTTTATTAGCAGGTAGTTTTATCGTTATTAAAGTACTTGGCGGTACAGTTGCAACAGCAGTTGGAGTAGCGACATTTGCTGCGTTCGTTTCAGCGGTTGGAGCACTCGGTGTGTTAATTTGGTACTGGCTAAAACGTAAAAAATATTTGGATCAATATTTAATTGAACAAACTGTACCAGAATCAACAGTAAGCACCGTTCAATTGTTTAAAGAGTTATTTGCATATGCGATTCCTTACGTTGTAATTGGGTTAACAATTCCTTTATATCAACAAATTGATACATTGACATTTAACTCAATTATGCAGGCGATTGGTCAAGGTGATATCGCAGAGCGAGCTCTCGGTATTTTCACAATGTGGACGCATAAGTTAATTATGATTCCTGTATCACTTGCAACAGCGTTTAGTTTAACGCTTGTACCAGCAATCACAAAATCATTTACTGAAAAACAATACCGCTATTTGAAATTACAAATTACACAAACATTCCAGGCAAATATGTTTTTAACATTGCCAGCAGTTATCGGTATTTCAACACTTGCATATCCAATTTACACTGCTTTCTATGACTCAGATCCATTAGGTGGACAAGTATTAATGTGGTATGCACCAGTTGCATTGTTATTTGCTTTATTTACAGTAACAGCGGCAATTCTTCAAGGGATTAATCAGCAAAAGCATGCGATTGTCGCGCTTATTATGGGTGTTATTTTGAAATTTGTATGTAACGTAATCTTTATTCGTTATTTCGGTACAGTAGGAGCAATTCTAGCAACCGCAGTTGGTTTCTTAGCTTCTGTTTGGTATACAAATCGACAAATTAAAAAATACGCACACTATTCATTCGGTGTTGTATATAAAAGAACATTCCAAATTGCAGTACTGACACTTATCATGGTCGTTGCTGTAAAACTATCACAATGGCTTCTATCCTTCATGATTTCGCCTGATGGCCGTATTGGTGCTCTTATAACAGTTGCGATTTGTGCAGGTATTGGTGGTCTTGTTTACGGATTGTTAGCAATTCGCACAGGAGTACTTGAAAGAGTATTTGGCGGAGAAGCATTAGATAAAATTCAACGTAAACTTGGTAGTAGATTTAAAATAAAGTTGAAATCAAGAGGGGCGTAATTACGTCCCCTTTTCTATGATAAATAAAGAAGGTGAAAAACGTGAGATTAGATAAATTATTAGCGAATATGGGATATGGAAGTAGAAAAGAAGTAAAGAAATTATTGAAAGATGGCGTTGTGAAAATTGATGGAACGCCAGTAAAAGATGCGAAAGTTCATGTAAATGTAGAAGAGCAAGAAGTTATGATTCACGGTGAAGTTGTGGAATACAAAGAGTTTGTTTACTTAATGATGCATAAACCACAAGGTGTTATTTCAGCGACGGAAGATGATAATCATGAAACAGTAATAGATTTATTAGAATTAGAAGATGCAATCTTTGATCCGTTCCCAGTTGGACGACTTGATATCGATACGGAAGGTTTCTTATTGATAACAAATGATGGGAAGTTATCACATCAATTATTATCTCCGAAAAAGCATGTGCCGAAAAAATATTATGCACACGTTGCAGGAGTAGTAACAGAAGAGGATGTAAAAGAGTTTGCTAAAGGTGTTATTTTAGACGATGGCTATGAAACAAAGCCAGGTGCGCTTACAATATTGAAAAGCGATGATATTTCTGAAATTGAGCTTGTGATTACGGAAGGAAAATTCCATCAAGTGAAGCGTATGTTTGAAGCGGTAGGGAAAAAAGTAGTCTACCTAAAAAGAACAGAGATGGGTCCGTTAGTATTAGATGAAGAACTAGAACTTGGACAATACCGAGAGCTAACAGATGAAGAAGTAGAAATGTTAAGAACATATCAAGTAGATACTGAAAAGTAGTACCCTTATAGGTGCAGAAAAAACCCCTTTCTAATAGTTAGAAAGGGGTATGTATTTATTTACATACAATTATTTTTCGTTATGAGGTCATTCTCACTTTCTTTCCTGTTGTTGTCCACTTACCGCGGCAAGGGCTATACACGAGTTCATTAAACTGCAACACATTTAGATCACGTTGTATCGTTCGCGGTGTGATCCCGAACTCATCTACAAGGTCTTTCGTCGTTACCGTTCCGTTTTCATTGATGTACATATAAATTGATTTAATGCGTGTTAGCATACGAGTAGTTGTAGGTTTCAAGAGAAAACCACTCCTCTACTAGTTTTTTTGACCCCATTCAGGAAAGAAGGTCGTTACTACCATTGTACTCTACATGATAAAATTCATGCTTTAATCTACTTAAATTTTACAAAAGTTTAACAAATATTTATATAGAAAAATATTGGTAGTTGACATTGTATATATGGTCAGTCAACTAACACATAAAATTCTACGTAAAACGCCAAATTCCTGCAAATTTTTTTGAAAAAATAAAAGAAAAACTAATAAGAAATGTCTGAAATATTACAATTGTTCGGTATTTAGTTTTCGTGTATGGCATAAGGGATTTCGGTTTGCTATGATGAAAGAGATAATATAGTGAAGGATGGATGCGTGATGTCAGCGATTAATTGGACTGAAGAAGTTGCAAAACGAAAAGATGATTTAATTCGTGATACACAACAATTTTTACAAATTAAAAGTGTATGGGAAGAAGAATCGGCGAAAGAAGGCGCACCATTCGGTGAAGGTGTAGAAAAAGCGCTATCTTTCATGTTACATAAAGGAGAAGCTGAAGGTTTTGCTTCTAAAAATTTAGAAGGATATGCAGGTCATCTTGAAATGGGACAAGGAGAAGAGTTAGTAGGTATTCTTTGTCACGTTGATGTTGTACCAGAAGGAGATGGCTGGACGACTCCTGCGTATAGTGCGGATATTCGCGACGGAAAGATTTTTGCACGTGGTGCAATTGACGATAAAGGCCCAACGATGGCAGCATATTATGCGATGAAAATTGTGAAAGAATTAGGCTTACCTCTTTCAAAACGTGTTCGTATGATTATAGGAACAGATGAGGAAAGCAATTGGAAATGTGTAGATCACTACTTTAAAAACGAAGAAATGCCAACAATCGGTTTTGCACCAGATGCAGACTTTCCAATTATTAATGCAGAAAAAGGAATTTCTGATATACAAGTTGTGCAAAATGGTAGTGAAGAGAAAAAAGGTACATATGAACTTGTTTCATTTGATTCAGGGCGTCGTTTAAATATGGTTCCTGATTTTGCAGAAGCGGTTATTACAGGAGAAGATGTAAATGCACTTACAGTAGCATATGAAGAGTATTTACAAACTGCTAAAAAAATAGGGAAATCGACTATAGAAGGCAATACAGTGACGTTGCAAATAGAAGGAATTTCAGCGCACGGATCTACTCCTGAAAAAGGAGAAAATGCAGGTTTATTATTAGCAAACTTCTTAACTACAGTTTCACTTGATGGAAAAGCAACTGCATTTGCGACATTTGCAACAGAAACATTTACTGGTGATATTTTTGGTGAAAAAGCTACTATTGCTTATAAAGATGAAATTAGCGGTCCATTAACAGTGAATGTTGGTCGCCTTTCTTATAAGAAAGAGAATGGTGGTAATTTAGGATTAAACGTACGTTACCCAGTTACGACTAACTTTGAAGAAATGATTGCAAAGTTAAAAGAATATGTAGGTACGTATGGATTTGCAGTAGCAGACTATTCTAACTCTCGTCCGCATCACGTTGATAAAGATCACGAGTTAATTCGTACGTTGCAACGTGTATATGAGGAACAAACAGGTGAAAAAGCTGAATTGTTAGCAATCGGCGGAGGTACTTATGCTCGCTCATTAAAAGCTGGTGTGGCATTTGGACCGCTATTCCCTGGAAAAGAAGAACTTGCGCATCAAAAAGATGAGTACATTGAAATTGAAGACTTATTAAAAGCAACAGCAATTTATGCGCAAGCAATTCATGAACTAGCGAAGTAAAGTGAAACTTTAATCGCCGATATATGAATAATGACCGCTCTCTACTTTAGAGGGCGGCTTCTTTTTAATTGAATGAGATAAGAAAGAAAAGAAACAATAGAAAGAAGGAGACGGTGTACATGGATAGGCATTATTTTGTCGCAATTACGTTACCAAATCATATAAAAGAAGTGCTGTCTAACTATAAAGAGGATACGAATGAGGAATTACCATTTCGCTCGTGGGTACATAAGGAAGATTATCATATTACCCTTTCCTTTTTAGGAGGTGCGACAGAAGAACAGTTAAAAGGTATAAAGAATGGATTACAAACACTTACAAAAACAAAAGAACTATCGTTCACGTTACAAGGTTTTTCAACGTTTGGTAGAGAAGATCAGCCCCGTATTTTTTGGGCGAAGGTAAGTGAGAATCACGATTTGTTTCAGTTGCAAAAGCAAGTACATGTCATTTGTGAAGAAAATGGATTTTCTCTAGAAACACGCCCGTATCATCCACATATTACTGTTGCTCGTAAATGGATAGGAGAAGAAAAGTTTCATTTAGAAAGTATAAAAGAAGTACCTGAAATATCATTTCAAGCAGATACAATTACTTTATACGAATCCCACGTGAAAGAAACCCCGAAGTATAAATCGATTGCTGAAATAAAATTACAAAAATAGAATGGTGAAAACGTTTTTTATGCAGGTGAATATACTATAGAGAAGAATGGAGTTACTGTATAGAGTCTTGTTGATAAGAAAAGCCTTATCATTTGCAGCTCATTTTATCTCGCTCATTAAAGTTTCACTTTATTTTAACTTTGAGAATGATGGTGATTTTTTTATGTTGAAAGTAAAACGTCCATTTGATGCCTATTTAGATGAAATGAATAAAATTACAATTTTGCTCCCACATGCGTATGGAACAAGTCGGACATTTCGTTTGCAAGAAGGAAGTAATGTGAAAGATTTACCGATTGCTCATACGATTGCGCTTCCAGATGCAACGAAGTATGAGTGCTTTATAGAAGAGCCGCTAGATGTGGGAAAGTATTATACAGTACGAGATGAACGGAATGAAGAAACGGATTTACAAATAGGTGCTGTTATTCGAACAACAATTTTCGATGAAAAGTATTATTACGAAGGTACAGATTTAGGTGCTGTGTATCAAAAAGAAGAAACGACATTTAAAGTATGGGCCCCGACTGCAAGGCTTGCGAAAGTAAGAATTTATAAGAGCGATAAAGAATATGCCGATCATGAAATGTACAGGGGAGAAAACGGAGTTTGGATTCAAACATTACAAGGTGATTTAGACGGAGCACGCTATACATTTCTCGTTTGTATTAATTTAATATGGAACGAAGCTGTAGATCCTTATGCAAAGTCGGTGACGGTAAACGGAAAACACGGTGTTGTTATCGATTTAGAAAAAACGAATGTAACAAGAAGAGAAGGATTACCACCATTACAATCAATGACAGATGCCATATTGTATGAACTGCATATTCGTGATGCGACTATACATCAAAATAGTGGAGTGATTCAAAAGGGAACATATAAAGGATTGATGGAAGAGGGAACAACAGGACGGAATGGGACTTTAACAGGGTTGTCTCATATAAAAGATTTAGGTGTTACACATGTTGAACTATTACCGTTATATTGTTTCGGTGGTGTAGATGAGGCGAATCCTTCGTCTGCCTATAATTGGGGCTATAATCCATTATATTACAATGCACCAACAGGATTTTATGCTACAAATCCCTCTGATCCGTATAACAGGATAGTAGAGTGTAAACAGTTGATTGAGACATTTCATGAGCATGGCATTAGGGTAATTATAGATGTTGTATATAATCATGTTTATGAAAGAGAGCTATCATCATTTGAAAAGCTTGTTCCAGGATACTATTTTCGTCATGGTGAAGATGGTATGCCTTCTAATGGGACGGGAGTCGGAAATGATATAGCATCTGAACGGAAAATGATGAGGAAATTCATTGTAGAGTCTATTTTATATTGGCTTACTGAATATAATGTCGATGGATTCCGATTCGACTTAATGGGAATTTTAGATGTTGATACAATGAATATGATAGAAAAAGAAGTGCGAAACATAAAACGAGATGCTTTGTTATTAGGAGAAGGATGGGACTTACAAACACCGCTTCCTCGTGAGGAAAAAGCAACGTTAAATAATGCGAAGAAAATGCCACATATGGCACAGTTTAATGATCAATTTCGTGATGGGATAAAAGGGAGTACATTTCATATAAATAAGCGTGGTTTTGCATTTGGTGGGCATGTAGACTGTAATCATTTGCAGTATATTGCAGCAGGAAGTCTTTTAAGTATGAAAGAAACAGGGCTGTTTCTAGAGCCGGCGCAAAGCATTAACTATGTAGAATGTCATGATAATATGACGATGTGGGATAAACTAGTGCGCAGTAATGAAGAATCAGAAGCGATTTTGAAAAAACGTCACCTGCTAGCGAGCGCAATGGTTATTCTTTCACAAGGTATTCCTTTCTTACATGCAGGACAAGAGTTTTATCGTACGAAGAAAGGAAATGAAAATAGCTATAATGCAAGTGATGAGATCAATCAATTAGATTGGGATCAAAAAGAGAAAGAAATAGAGACCGTTAACTATATAAAAGGTTTAATTGCGATTCGTAAAGAGCATGGGGCATTCCGATTACCAAACGCAGACCTTATAAAAAAACATATGACTTTTTTACAAACATCTACAGAAGTACTTGCATATCACCTAGAGCATGCAGAATCGTTTGGGCCGTGGAAAGAGATTGTCGTTTTATTTAATAGCGGTTTAGAAGCTAAAACTGTGCAACTTCCGAAAGAAGAAACGTGGCATGTGATAGTAGACGAAAAGCAAGCGAAAATAGAGCCAATTTCTTCATTTAGAGGAAAGGAACTTAGGCTCGCTCCAATTAGCACGTATATATTGACGATAATGTGACAAATCGCTACTTGACGATGAGAATGTAATAAATGTAGAATTGACAAAGGTGACGATTTTGATAAGTTGTCATTCTATGACAGGTTTTGTAAAATAAAATAGAGAATTTTTGGCTGAGGCTAATTTTTCTTTTCATTTACAGTAAAATATATGAATCCACAACATGTGTAGAAATGTTGCGGTTTTTCTTTTCATAACTATAAAAGATAAGGATTTGTTAACGGGTAATGAATATGGAATGGTTGGAACAATTATTAGGAAAAGAGTGGAGTCTTGTACCGGCTGGTGGAGTAACGGGCGATGCATATATTGCGCAAAACGGACAACAGAAGTTATTTTTAAAGCGGAATACATCGCCCTTTTTAGCGGTATTGTCAGCAGAAGGAATTGTTCCAAAATTACTTTGGACAAGAAGGGTAACGAACGGTGATGTAATTTCTGCTCAAAAATGGCTTCCGGGACAGAAGTTAGAGCCAGAGGATATGAAACTAGAACGTGTTGCGAAACTTTTGAAGAAAATTCACTCCTCTAAAGCGCTTGTACAGATGATTCAAAGACTTGGGAAGCAACCGCTTCACGCACAAGAGTTATTACAACAACTGCAACTCGTTTTAAGAGGAGATATAAGGGATGATGAAACAATTCAGCAAGGCCTTCAATATTTAATGGATTCATTAAAAGCTATTGAATACAATGAATTCGTTGTATGCCATTGTGATGTAAACCATAACAACTGGATATTGTCGGATGAAGATGAGTTGTTTTTAATTGATTGGGATGGAGCTGTAATTGCTGACCCAGCTCTAGACCTTGGTATGTTATTATATTGGTACATTCCGCGCCAGGAGTGGAGTGAGTGGCTCTGTTTTTATGATATTGAAATGGATGAATCGCTGCTTAGGCGCATGAGATGGTATGTGATAGCACAAACGATTTTGTCTATTCAATGGCATACAACAAAAAAACAGCAAGCAGAAGCTGAATATTGGCATCAATATTTACAGCAACTACTTGCTTCAGAATAATACTTAAGAAAAATTGTCCATTCCAGCAATCCACTGAGTAAGTTGTTCTTGATTATTGGAAATATGGTTGTCCAAATTAGAGGAAGATTTACCCGATTGACTATAAGAATATACATCGTTTAGCATTGTTTTAGCGTCACTACTTATATTATCGTTTGCGAGTAACGATTGAATGAGGCGCTCTAATTGCTCGCATTCTGAAACTGTCCCGCAGCAATCACTTTGGTGGTTGACTAAAATATCTTTCAGCACTTCTAATTGATGTTGTTGATTAATTGGCATGAACGGATCATCCTTTCGATTGTTTTTCTCTTCAAATGTAAGAGAAAAAGCTGTTTCGTCATGGAATGTTTAATGCTGTATGTAGTTTTTATCAAAATGGTACATCTTATACTTGAAAGAAACGGACCGAGTGCTCGTACGTACTTGGTTTTTTGTTTGGTAGATTGATTAAAAAAAGAAAGAAGGAATTATTCCTTTAAAATAGTTTTGTAAAGAGAGGGAGACATCTATGCGTTTAAGACATAAACCATATGCAATGGATCGAATTAACGAGTATTCACATATCGTAATCGGAAACCCAGAGGAGCGCGCTGGTAACTGGAAAGAAGTATTTGGAAATGAACAACCAATTCATATTGAAGTAGGTACAGGTCGTGGCCGCTTTATGTATGATATGGCAAAAGCGAATCCACATATTAATTATATTGGAATTGAAAAATTCACAAGTGTTGTTGTAGATGCACTTGATAAATTAATTGAAGAAGAAGTGCCGAACTTAAAGTTAATTAATAAAGATGCTGAAGATTTAACAGTTTTCTTTGCAAAAGGTGAGATTGATCGCGTTTATTTAAACTTCTCAGATCCATGGCCAAAGAAGCGTCATACGAAGCGTCGTTTAACGTATAAAACGTTTTTACGCAATTATGAAGAAGTGTTAGTAGAAGGCGGAGAAATTCATTTCAAAACAGATAACCAAGGTTTATTTGAATATTCTCTTATGAGTATGGTATGTTACTAACTTACTTAAGCTTAGATCTTCATAACAGCGACTTTGAAGGTAACATCATGACTGAATACGAAGAGAAATTCTCTAGTAAAGGTCATCGTATTTACCGAGTTGAAGCAAAATATCGTACAGAGCCTATGCAGTAATGCATAGGTTTTTTTATATCTAAAATAATCAGAATTTTATGTTAAGATTAATTGAAAGGGGGATGTGTAATGGAACAGTTACAAATTGGAGATATAAAAGTAACGTGGTTAAAAGGCGGAAATACACATTTAGATGGAGGGGCAATGTTTGGTGTTGTGCCGAAAGTACTTTGGTCACGTAAATATAAACATAATGACACAAATCATATTTACTTACGAACAGATCCGTTACTTTTACAAACGAAAGATGGAAATATGCTCATTGATTCAGGAATAGGAAACGGTAAGTTGGATGAGAAGATGAAACGAAATCAAGGTGTAACAGAAGAATCATCGGTTTATGAATCGTTAGAAAAACAGGGATTAAAGCCAGAAGATATTCAATATGTTTTAATGACACACCTTCATTTTGATCATGCATCTGGCCTAACAAAATGGGATGGGGATCACCTTGTACCAGCGTTTCCAAATGCGAAAGTTTACGTAAGTGAAACAGAGTGGAATGAAATGAGGAACCCAAATATTAGATCCCGTAATACATATTGGAAGGAAAATTGGGAACCGATTGTAGATCAAGTTGTTACGTTCCAGCAAGAAATAGAAATTACAGATGAAATTAAGATGGCGCATACGGGTGGTCATAGTGATGGACATGCAGTTATCGCTTTGGAGAGTCAAGGGGAAACGATGCTACATTTAGCAGATCTCTTGCCGACGCACGCGCATCAAAATGTATTATGGGTAATGGCATACGATGATTATCCGATGACCTCGATTGAAAATAAACAAAAGTGGATGAAGTATGGTGCTGACAAAGAGGCGTGGTTTACGTTTTATCATGATGCATATTATCGTGCTGTGAAGTGGAATGAGGAAGGGCATATCGTAGAAAAAATAGAACGGAAAACGAGTATAGAAGCATAAAAATAGGAGGTTGTTCCATTATATTTATTGGAGCAGCTTCTTTTTTATTATAGAATTTTGCCGGTAAGTCGATATATTTAAAAAATCGCTGATATAATTTTAATCAATACCCGCAATTTCAAAAAAATAAGAGGTTCACCTAATGGGAACCCTCCGTTTTATGCTGCTATAACCTCTAAAACAGTACCTGTTTTAGCATCAACTAAAAATTCAAATCGTTCTTGTATATCATCTAACATTGTTGTAAGACCGCCGCGATAAACTTCATATGCGACATCATATTTTTCAAATGTCTCTGGAACCATATGTACCCAAGAGCCAGTAATTTCACCTTTATGACTTAATGCTTGTTTCACCATTTTCAATGCTTTTTCTGAAGAAATATGGGATTGTTCTTGTACTTTGTTTGCAACGAGATAACCAGCTGCGAACCCAACGCCAAGACCTGCTACTAAACCTTTCCAGCTCATATATTCACCTCAATTCTATAAAATAAAAATAGTGTACCAATAATAATTATAAAGCAAATACAGCTAAAAAAGAAGAAACTAGAAACATTTCGAAAATTTCGTTACAATAAAAGAGGTATTCTACTAAGGTTTGAAAGAAGGGGACTTCGTGAATAAAGAGACATTGCAATTATTTCGTACGTTAACAGAATTACAAGGTGCATCAGGTTTTGAACATGATGTACGCCGTTTTATGAAACAAGAATTAAGCAAATATGCGGATGAAATTGTACAAGACGGTTTAGGTAGCGTATTTGGTCTGAAAAAAGGGGACGAAACTGGCCCGCGTGTTCTTGTAGCAGGTCATATGGATGAAGTAGGTTTCATGGTTACGCAAATTACGAAAAACGGAATGCTTCGTTTTCAAACGTTAGGCGGCTGGTGGAGCCAAGTTTTATTAGCGCAGCGTGTACAAGTTATGACGAAGAATGGTCCTGTTATTGGGGTTGTTGGTTCTATTCCTCCTCATTTATTAAGTGACGCGCAACGTGCAAAACCGATGGATATAAAAAATATGTTAATTGATATAGGTGCAGATAGTTATGAAGATGCGATTGAAATTGGTGTAAAACCAGGACAACAAATCGTGCCGATTTGCCCATTCACACCGATGGCAAATGAGAAGAAAATTATGGCGAAAGCTTGGGACAACCGTTACGGATGTGGTCTTGCAATCGAATTGTTAAAAGAATTAAAAGATGAAACATTACCAAATACATTATATTCTGGTGCTACTGTACAAGAAGAAGTAGGTCTTCGCGGAGCGCAAACCGCTGCAAATATGATTCAACCAGACATTTTCTATGCGCTTGATGCAAGTCCAGCAAACGATGCATCTGGTGACAAAACGCAGTTCGGTCAATTAGGAAAAGGTGCCCTTCTTCGTATTTACGATCGCACGATGGTAACACATAGAGGAATGCGCGAATTCATTTTAGATACAGCAGAAACAAACAACATTCCGTACCAATACTTTATTTCACAAGGTGGTACAGATGCGGGCCGTGTACATACAAGTAACTCTGGTATCCCATCAGCAGTAATTGGTGTTTGTGCACGCTACATTCATACACATGCTTCAATTTTACATGTTGATGATTATGCAGCGGCGAAAGAATTAATTACGAAGCTTGTAAGAACAACAGATAAAACGACGTTAGAGACAATTAAGAATAACGCGTAGAGAAGAAGGGCGAAAAACCCTTCTTTTTTTAGGTTGAAGAGATGACCCAGCGATGAGTGGTGGCGGTTAGTGCCTAATGGGTGCTCGAATGATGTATTAAGACCGCGGATAGGAAGAAAGAAGAAGCCTGTTTTTGTGTTTAGGACCAGTAATATTGTAGAAAGCGACCTTCTTTTATGGGGAGAAGGAATTCCCTGGTGGTGTGTGGTAGTGGTTGGTACTTAATTTGTGCCGAAGCGGATATTAGAATAGAATGATGAATTTTTATAGAGGTGAACGAAATGAAGGTAGTAGTTGGATCGAAGAATAAAACGAAGGTTGGCGCTGTGGAGAAGGTTTGGAAAGATGCTGAAATTACATCTCTTTCTGTTCCTTCAGGAGTAGCAAATCAGCCGTTTTCAGATGAAGAGACGATGCAAGGAGCGATTAATAGAGCAAAGCGAGCGCTAGAGGAAGGAGGAGCTCAAATTGGTATTGGGCTAGAAGGCGGCGTAATGAAAACGGAGTACGGTTTATTTATGTGTAATTGGGGCGCGCTAGCAACAAGTGATGGTAAAATATTTGTTGCCGGCGGGGCACGTATTACATTACCGGATGATTTTTTAGCACCTCTTGAAGAGGGCAAGGAGTTAAGTGAAGTGATGGAAGAGTTTGTACATAGAAAAGATATTCGTAGTCACGAAGGTGCAATCGGTATTTTTACAGATGATTATGTTGATCGCACGGAATTATTTGTACACGTTGTTAAGTTACTTGTTGGGCAATATAAGTATGACAAAAAGCAAGCATAAACCTTGCACCATGCGTGATGTATGGTAGTATAAAAGAAAGATTATAACATGAAAACATGCACTCGTTAGAGGAGGAAATATAGATGAAGTCATTAGAAAGCATGGAGCAATTCCAACAATTAAAAAATGAAGAGAATGTAGTCTTTATGTTCTCAGCAGAATGGTGCCCAGACTGCCGTTTTGTAGACCCATTTATGCCAGAAGTAGAAGAGAAATATAGTGATTTCTCATTTTACTATGTAGATCGTGATGAGTTTATTGATCTATGTGTAAAATTAGACGTATTTGGCATTCCGAGCTTTGTAGCGTACAATAAGGGTGAAGAAACTGGTCGCTATGTAAACAAAGATCGTAAAACACAAGAACAAATCGAAGAGTTTATTGAAGGTTTAAAATAAGGCAATTTGCCAATTGAATTGTAAAACAACCTCTACCTTCGCGGGGGAGGTTATTTTTTTGGAAGGGAGGAAAAAGAGATGAAGATGACAAGTAAAAAGATGAAAGACGAGTTAATGAAGAAATTATCTCGCCCAGAATGGGACTTTCAGTATGATAGCGAGAAAGAAGTTCTACGTATTGAACAGAAAGACTCTAAAAAAGGTATTAACGTATCGCTTCCAGGAGTTGTGGCAAAATGGGAAGTGAATAAAGAAAAAGCAATTGAAGAGGTTGCTTATTATGTACAAGAAGCGCTAATTGCGATGCATAAAGAAGAAAATAGCGGAGCGAAAATTTTACCTGTTATTCGCTCTACTTCTTTCCCGAAACAAGCAGAAGAAGGAAATCCGTTTATTATGACGGATCATACGGCGGAAACACGTATTTACTATGCGTTAGATTCGAATAAAACGTATCGACTAATCGATGAGCGTCTGTTACAAAAATTAGAACTTACAGAACAGCAAGTACGTGAAATGGCATTATTCAATGCTCGTTCATTAGGTTATGAATTTAAACAAGACACAGTAGCGGGTAATACATTCTACTTTTTAAACACAAATGATGGATATGACGCGACGCGTATTTTAAACGAATCGTTACTACAATCGATGCGTGAAAAGATTTCTGGTGACATGGTTGTTGCTGTTCCTCACCAAGATGTATTAATTATTGCTGATATCGTTAACGAAATCGGTTATGATATTATTGCACAAATGACAATGAAATTTTTTGCCGAAGGGCATGTTCCGATTACATCACTTTCATTCGTATATGAAGATGGAGACTTTGAACCAATCTTTATTTTAGCGAAGAATCGGAAGAAGACAGATGGAAAAGAGAAAGGATGAACGAAGTGAACGTTTTTTACAACCTTGAAGGAATTGGTGACACTTTAATTGTTGCCTTACAAGATATTACTTTAGAGAACCGTACTTTTGATCGCAAAGGAGATGTTGCTCGCGTTTATGATCGTGAAAGCAACGTAACGGGAGGATTCAACATCTTTAATGCATCTTCTTATTTAGAAGTAACAGAAACAGGTAACCTTACATTAACGAAAGAGCTTGTTGAGAAAATCAACGAAATTTTAGCGAAGAACGGCTTTGAAGAAACAGTAGAAGCAGATCTTTCTCCGAAATTTGTTGTAGGTTATGTAGCTGAAAAAGAAAAGCATCCAAATGCTGATAAGTTAAACATCTGTAAAGTAGAAATCGGTACAGAAACATTACAAATCGTATGTGGCGCACCAAACGTTGATGCAGGACAAAAAGTTGTCGTTGCAAAAATCGGTGCTGTAATGCCAAGTGGTATGTTAATCAAACCAGCTGAGCTTCGCGGTGTTCCTTCTTCTGGAATGATCTGCTCTGCACGTGAATTAGAGCTTCCAGACGCTCCACAAGAAAAAGGTATTCTTGTATTAGAAGATAGTTTTGAAGTTGGACAAGAATTTAAATTTTAATTGATATAAGAAAAGAGAGGTTGTCCTTTTGGGCAGCCTCTCTTTTTTGTCATTTTTGTTGGTAAGTCGAAATTTCGTGTTGAATCGTTAATATATTGAGAGTTGTGATAGATATACTCAAAAAATCGTAAATATGATAAAGGTGTCACCTTTTGTCTTAAAATCTATATTGTATTTTATAAACAAACTAGTTAAAATTTAGAAAAATAGAAGGGGATAGACGTATGAAACAACAACCAAAAATCGCAGAACTTCTAAAACGAATTGAAACTTCAAAACAGCAAGATGTTGAGCTAGGTACTTATGAAATATATGTGTTTAGTGAAAGTGAATTAGAAAAAGGACAAATCGGTTACCGATATGATAAACATAAAAAGTCATTAATAAGTGAAGAAAACGGAAAGTGGCAAGAAGGATGGATTGTAATTGGATATGAAACGGATATGGGCGATCCAGTTTTCGTAAATATAGATGATGACGCTTATCCAGTTTATACTGCAGAACGTGGTACAGAAACATGGCAGCCAGTTTATATTGGAAATATGGATGAGATTATAGGGCAATTATAAGAAAAACTTTGAATCCGGTGCAAAGTGATGGGAGAGAAGTATGAAGTATATAAAAATAATGAGCATGATTGCATTCATTGGAATATATATGGCCGGTTGTTCACAAGAGCAGCCGAAAAAAGAAACTACATCTTCTATACAAGAGAAAAACAAAGATACCAAAGAAGACGCACCGGTAGAAAAGCAGCAAGAACAAGAAAAGAACGAAGAATCGCAAGTAGAACATAGGCAAGAGGAAGTATCAGCCGAGGAAAAGAAAGAAGAAACTACGCCAGTGCAGCCAATTGAGCAACCAGTGCAAAATAATGAACAAAAAGTAGAGAGTAATGAAAAGCAAGGAAAGTTTCTCGTCGTTATTGATCCAGGGCATCAACAAAAAGCGAATTTAAATTTAGAGCCGATTGGACCAGGGGCAACAACGCAAAAATATAAAGTGACAGACGGTACAACAGGTGTTGTGACGAAAAAGAGAGAGGCTGTACTGGTATTAGAAATGGCTTTTTTATTAAAAGAAAAGCTTGAAGAAAAAGGGATACAAGTGTTAATGACAAGAACGTCACAAGACGTTGATATAAGTAATAAAGAACGGGCGACATTCGCAAATAATCATAAGGCTAATTTATTTTTACGTCTTCATGCAGATGGTTCTGAAAATCCAAACCAAAGTGGATTTGCTGTATTGACGCCGGCAGAAGGAAGTCCGTATACGAAAGAGATTTATGCGGAAAGTCTTCAAATCTCTCAAACGATAGTAAATAAAATGAGAGAAAATCAGCAAGTGAAAGTAAATGGAATTAAATTTAGGGATGACCTTTCTGGATTCAATTGGTCCAAAGTACCTGGCGTACTATTAGAACTTGGGTTTATGTCAAACTATGAAGAAGACAAAAAATTATCTGACCCGCAGTATGTAAATTCTTTATTGCAAAGTGTAACGGATAGTGTAGATGCATATCGGAAGAGTAAAGCTTAAACGCAGTCTTACATGAAAGGCTGCGTTTTTCCATATGAAAACACTCGTAAATTAGAATATTGTGGATAAATATGACATGCTTAATTTTACCTGCACTTTTTGCCGAATGCTGATACAATAAAGGATGTTACTATTTAGTAGAAAGAGTGGTAAGCATGTTAGATTGGATGAAAAAGCTGTTTAACAAAGAGGAAGAACAAACAGCGATGAATAAAGAAGTACCAAAGCAAATTGAAAGTCAGCCGAAAATTCCTCGTGTAAACCACTACACTGAAGCAAGAGAAGCACAAATGGCAAGTAGGAATGCAGGTAAATGCCGTTTTCCTTTAGTACCGGATAATGGGTTCGATGAAGAGGATGAAAGCGAAGTAAATCGCTTTGAAGAACAACCTGTTCAAGGAGTAGCATATGAAGAACCGACTGCCCAAAGAGGAATAAAGGTGGAAAGAAGCAGACGACCGTATGTGGAAAAGGTTGTTTCTACATATGAAGAACCGGAAGTGCAATATGAACCGGTGCGGGAGTCTGTCGTTAAAAAGGCATCTGCACCTTCGCAAGAGAGTAACCGTAGACCATTTCGTCCAACAGAAATGATTTCGCCAATTTATGGATATAATCGTCCTTCAGTAGAGAAAAAGGTTGAAAAGCAGGAGGAAGTAAAAGAAAGAGAAGATCTTGAAATATCTGTAGAGGGAAAAGCAGTTGTTGATGCATGGTTAGAGAAAAAAGGATATAAATTATCTGATTTCTCAGAAGGGCAAGCAACGTCTTCTGCTCCAGGTGAAGTAGTTGAACAGAAAGGCCAACAGGGCAAAAAAGAAGAAAAATCAGTTGTTGATCAATGGCTAGAGAAAAACGGTTATGAAATTGAACGCCAAGTGCCTTTAGTAGAAGAAAAAGAAGTAATTAAAGAAATGAGTACACCGCAGGAAGTTTCAGCGGATGAATTACTCCATAAAACAGTAGCTGAGCAGATGGAAAGTGCTAAGCTAGAAAAAGATGTAGTGGTGTTAAACGAAAACAATCTACAAGAAGAATTAGTAGCTTCTAAAGTAGAGCACGAGGATACAATATTATCAGAAGAAATTAAACGTAATACAGAAATAAAACAACCTACTATTGAAGTAGAAAAGCAAGCTCCAGAAGAATCAGTGATTGTCAAAGCAGAAGAAAAACTTGAAGAAACAATCATTGTGGAAATACCAGAAGAGCTAGAAGAAGTAGAAGTAATTGCAGAAACAGAAGAATCAGAAGAAGTGGAAGTAATTGCAGAAGCAGAAGAGTCAGAAGAAGTAGAAGTAATTGCAGAAGCAGAAGAGTCAGAAGAAGTAGAAGTAATTACAGAAACAGAAGAGTCAGAAGAAGTAGAAGTAATTGTGGAAACGGAAGAGCTAGAAGAAGTGGAAGTAATTGCGGAAACAGAAGAATCAGAAGAAGTGGAAGTAATTGCAGAAACGGAAGAAGCAGAAGAAGTAGAAGTAATCGCAGAAGCAGAAGAGTCAGAAGAAGTGGAAGTAATTGCGGAAACAGAAGAGCTAGAAGAAGTAGAAGTGATCGCAGAAACAAAAGCGCCTGTAGTAGAGACATTTGTAGCACTTGAGGAAATTCAGCAAGAAGATGAAGTAATTGAACAAAACAGTGAATTCATACATGTAGCTGAGGCTGATGAACAGACAAAGAACGATGTTCAAAGCTTTGCGAATGTTTTAATTGCAGAAACAGAAGAAAATAAACAAGTTGTAGAAGAAGCACCGGTCGTAGAAGAGCAATCAGTTGAAGAAGAAGTGCCGGTCGCAGAAGAACAACCCGTTGTAAAAAAAGAAGAACCAAAACGTGAGAAAAAGCGTCATGTACCATTTAATGTTGTTATGTTGAAACAAGATAGAACACGATTAATGGAAAGACATGCAGCTAGAGCAAATGCAATGCAGCCTTCTGCTAATGTACGAGTAGAGAATAAGCCAGTACAACAAGAGGTAGCAGAACCACAAGTGGAAGAACAACCAATGAAGCAGGTGGTAGTAGAA
>NZ_JACVUW010000016.1:0-65833 GCF_016625265.1 Bacillus sp. S71
AGCGCCTGCCTTGCACGCAGGAGGTCAGCGGTTCGATCCCGCTAGGCTCCATCTAAATAGAAAAAGCTTACATCATATGATGTAAGCTTTTTTGTGTTTAAAAAGACAACTTTTATATTTATCGTTTAAAATGAAGAAAACGTAAAAATAAGGGATGGGGGATAATTGTGAAAGTTGTTATTGCATCTGATTCATATAAAGAAAGCCTAAAAGCTATAGAAGTATGTGAAGCTATTGAAAGAGGTTTTAGAGCAATTTTTCCTAATGCAAAGTATGTGAAAATACCAATTGGAGATGGAGGAGAAGGGACGGTTGAATCGCTTGTTGATGCTACAGGGGGGAGAATTATATCAATTAGTGTGACAGGACCGCTTAGAGAAAGTGTGCAAGCTTTTTATGGCGTGTCTAAAGATAAAAAGACAGCGTTTATTGAAATGGCAGCAGCATCAGGATTACAGCACGTTCCAGTTGAAAAGCGAAACCCACTTATTACAACGACAAAAGGAACAGGAGAACTTATATTACATGCGCTAAATCAAGGGGCGGAGTACATAATTTTAGGACTTGGAGGAAGTGCTACAAATGATGGTGGGGCAGGCATGTTAGCAGCTTTAGGAGTAAGATTTATAAATGATAAGGGTGAAGTAATAGATCCATCTGGAGGTACGTTACATTCGATTGTTGCTATTGATTTTTCACAAATGGACCCACGCTTAAAGGGGGTAAAGATAGAAGCGGCATGTGATGTGGATAATCCATTAGTCGGAATGCAGGGAGCATCTTTCGTATTTGGGAGACAAAAGGGTGCGAATATAGAGATGATGAAAGAGCTAGATGAGAATTTAAAACATTATGCGAATATCCTTAAAAGATATGTATCTTCTGATGTATCTGAAATACCTGGTGCAGGGGCAGCAGGAGGAATGGGGGCGGCTGTTATTTCAGTGCTAAAGGGAGACTTGCGAAGGGGCATTGAAATTGTATTGGATTATACAAATTTCGATAAACATATAGAAGATGCAGATCTCATTATAACTGGTGAAGGTAGAATAGATGAACAAACTGCATATGGGAAGGCTCCTGTTGGTGTTGCGGGGCGTGCGAAACGTTTTTCTGTGCCTGTAATTGCCATTGGAGGGTCTGTATCATCCGATTATTCAGCCGTGTACGAAAAAGGAATAGATGCGGTATTTAGTATTACAACGAGACCGATGACACTAGAAGAAGCATATAGAGTAGCAGAAGAAAATATTGAAATGACAACGAAGAATATTGCAACAGTATGGAAAATAGCGTCAGAAAAACACTTCTAAATGTAGGGGTGTTTTTTTATTATTATTTAATAATAGTGATTGTGATTGTTTCATTAAGTTAACTTTATACATAGAATAGTCTTGAAATTTGATTTTGAACGTGAATATAAGTGAATAATTTGTATATCCATACAGAAAAATGTCGAGTTGAGTCAGACTATATAAAAGATTTAAAATATTTAGTGAAGGCACAGAAGGGGGATACTATCTATGAAAAAAGAAATCTCAGTTATTGGAGTTCCAATGGATTTAGGGCAGATGCGTCGTGGCGTTGATATGGGACCGAGCGCAATCCGTTATGCAGGGGTAATTGAAAGAATTGAAGAAATTGGATATGACGTTAAAGATATGGGAGATATACGTATAGAGAGAGAAAAAGAGATAGATGAAAATACAAAATTAAGAAACCTTACACAAGTTGCAACTGTATGTAATGAATTAGCAAGTAAGGTGGATCATATTATAGAAGAAGGTCGTTTTCCACTTGTATTAGGTGGTGACCATAGTATTGCTATCGGTACATTAGCTGGTGTAGCAAAACATTATAAAAACTTAGGTGTTATTTGGTATGATGCACACGGTGATTTAAATACAGAGGAAACTTCACCATCTGGAAATATTCACGGTATGTCACTTGCAGCAAGTTTAGGTTATGGACATTCTTCACTTGTAGATTTATATGGAGCATATCCAAAGGTGAAAAAAGAGAATGTCGTAATTATCGGTGCGCGTGCATTGGATGAAGGAGAAAAAGATTTCATTCGCAATGAAGGTATTAAAGTGTTCTCAATGCATGAAATTGATCGTATGGGGATGACGGCTGTTATGGAAGAAACAATCGCATATTTATCTCATACTGATGGTGTACACTTATCATTAGATTTAGATGGTCTTGATCCTCATGATGCACCAGGTGTTGGGACGCCTGTAATTGGTGGTCTATCTTATCGTGAAAGTCACTTGGCGATGGAAATGTTAGCAGAAGCGGATATTATCACATCTGCTGAATTTGTTGAGGTAAATACGATTTTAGATGAGAGAAATAGAACGGCAACAACAGCAGTTGCTTTAATGGGTTCTTTATTCGGTGAAAAACTAAAATAAATGTAAGAAAAGCAACTGAGAAGTTGCTTTTTTTATTTGAAAATAGGCGTATAATAATGATTTATATTATACTGTAAGATAAAAATGTTTGACATCTTACCAATTTGAGCTAAAGGGGGTTGTTTGTAATTGTCGTTTGTTTCATGTATGGTATAATTAACTAGTTGTTGGAAATACATACAGATAGAGCATAAAACAATATTTCAATATATGGATAGAATTGCTCGTAAGTAGGAGGAAGGGATAGCATGCCTTTTGAAGATACGACCATTTTGAAATATCTTAGTACGGCATTAGATATTGCCATTGTATGGTTTATTATATATAAGCTGATTCTCATAATCCGAGGGACGAAAGCTGTTCAACTTTTAAAAGGGATTACAGTTATCATTGTCGTTAAGATGATTAGTATTTTCCTTGAATTGCATACGTTATCTTGGCTAACTGAACAAGTATTAACATGGGGATTTTTAGCCGTTATTATTATCTTTCAGCCAGAATTGCGAAGAGCACTTGAGCAGCTAGGGCGCGGGAGTTTATTTTCGCGTGTTGGACCGCATGAGGATGATGAACCTGAAATGGTTGCAACAGCGATAGCAAAAGCAACCGAATATATGGGGAAACGTAGAATAGGTGCATTAATTACTTTGTCAAAAGAGACCGGTATGGGTGATTATGTGGAAACGGGTATTCCGCTGAATGCAAACGTATCATCGGAATTACTTATTAATATTTTTATTCCAAATACACCTCTTCATGACGGAGCGGTAATTATGCAAGGAAGTACAATTAAAGCAGCAGCATGCTATCTTCCATTATCAGAAAGTCCGTTTATTTCTAAAGAATTAGGAACTAGACATCGTGCTGCAATGGGAGTTAGTGAAGTTACTGATAGTATTACAGTAGTTGTGTCTGAAGAAACTGGTCAAATTTCTTTAACGAAAAATGGTAAGTTGCATCGTGATTTGAAGACAGAACAGCTGAAGGATATGTTATTAGCTGAATTTAGTGGGAACGAAAAAACGACTTCTTCGTCTTTATGGAATTGGAGGAGAAAGCGTCATGGATAAGTTAATGGAGAATCATTGGTTTTTAAAAGGGATCTCATTACTATTGGCGTGTATGCTTTTTATGTCAGCGACGTTAACTGAGAAAAATACGACATCAGGTATATTACCTTTTGCAAATGATACGAAAGAAACATTAACTAATTATGAGATTAATCTTAAGTATGATGAGGAGAAATATATTGTAAGTGGTATTCCAGCAGAGGGCGTTAAGGTGAAGTTAGAAGGCCCAAAAGCATCAGTTGCTACAGCAAAAGCAAAAAAACAATTTGACATACCAATTGATTTGCGAGATAGTCCAAAAGGAACTTATGAGATTTCTTTAAAAACGAACGGGCTTCCAGACGATGTGAAAGGAACAGTTCAGCCATCAACAATTAAAGTTACTCTTCATGAAAAGGCGAGAAAATATGTTCATGTAGATTTGAAATTATCAAATGAGGATCAAATGCCAGCGGGGGCTACTCTCGAAAAATCAAGCATTAAACCGGATACTGTTGAGGTAGTTGGGACGAAAGAAGAAATTGAAAGCATTTCATCTGCCAAAGCGTATGTTGATTTAAAAGGTGTTAATAAAACTGTTACAAAAACGCCCGAAGTTACATTATACAATAAAGAAGGAAAACGTTTAAATGTAAGAACAAGTCCATCTAAAATTAGTGTAACGTTGAATGTGGCAACGCAAACTACAGCCAATAATACTGAAAAAACTGTTCCTGTAACGTATACGAAGAAGGGGAGTTTAGCAGAAGGATTGGCAGTTACAAATATCAGTGTCGAGCCGAGAGAGGTAACGATAGCTGGTCCAAAAGATATTTTGGATAATATACAATCGCTAGAGGGGGTCGAAGTAGATCTTAGTCAATTGACAGAGTCTACAACATTCGATGCCTCTGTTTTATTACCCAAGGGTGTAACCAGTGCAAAACCGAATCAAGTGAAGGTTTCAGTGGGAGTGCAAAAAACAAAACAAACGAAAACAAAAACGATTGATGGCATCCCAATCCAAAAAAATGGACTTTCTAAAGATGTTACGGCTCAGCTAATTTCGCCGCAAGATGGAAAGATAAGTGTTGATATTTCAGGAGAAGCAAGTATAGTAGATAAAATAACAGCTGCCCAAATAACAGCGGTAATTAATTTGCAAAATGTATCTTCAGGGACGAAAGATATTTCTATTCAAGTGAGTGGTCCTGGTAATATTTCAATAGAGCCAAAACAAAAAAGTGCTAAAGTTACTATTGTAAAGAAAGAAAAACCAGATAAAGAAGTACAGGGTAACGGTCAACAACCGGATTCAAACACCAATCAAGAAAATCAAAATGAGAAGCCAAAAAATCCTGAATCCAATCAAGAAAAAGAAACGGAACAGGAAAATAATCAAAATCAAGATAAAGATAAAGAAAATAGTCAAGAACCAACGGTAGATAACCATAATCAAAAAGAGCAAGAAAAAGGAGCGAATCATAATGGGTAAATATTTTGGTACAGATGGAGTACGTGGAGTTGCAAATAAGGAGTTAACACCTGAATTAGCTTTCAAAATTGGGCGTTTTGGTGGTTATGTATTAACAAAAGATACAGATCGTCCAAAAGTAATTATCGGTCGTGATACACGTGTATCTGGCCATATGTTAGAAGGAGCTTTAGTAGCAGGTCTATTATCAACTGGAGCAGAAGTAATGCGCCTTGGCGTTATTTCTACACCGGGTGTTGCTTATTTAACAAAAGCACTAGATGCACAAGCAGGTGTTATGATTTCTGCATCTCATAATCCAGTACAAGATAACGGTATTAAATTCTTTGGTTCAGACGGCTTTAAATTAACAGATGAGCAAGAAGCTGAGATTGAAGCTTTATTAGACAAAGAAGTTGATGAACTACCACGTCCGACAGGTACTAATCTTGGACAAGTGAGCGATTACTTTGAAGGTGGACAAAAATATTTACAGTACATTAAACAAACTGTTGAAGAAGATTTCTCTGGCCTACATATCGCTTTAGATTGTGCACATGGTGCAACTTCTTCTCTAGCTCCATACTTATTTGCAGACCTAGAAGCTGATATTTCAACAATGGGAACTTCTCCAAACGGTATGAATATTAACGAGGGTGTAGGATCTACACATCCAGAAGGCTTAGCTGAATTGGTAAAAGAAAAAGGAGCGGATATCGGACTTGCTTTTGATGGCGATGGCGACCGTTTAATTGCTGTAGACGAAAAAGGAAACATCGTTGACGGTGATCAAATTATGTTTATTTGTGCGAAGTACATGAAAGAAACTGGTCAATTAAAACATAATACAGTTGTTTCAACTGTTATGAGTAACTTAGGTTTCTACAAAGCACTTGAAGCAAACAATATTACAAGTGATAAAACAGCAGTTGGTGACCGCTATGTAATGGAAGAGATGAAACGCGGTGGTTACAACTTAGGTGGAGAACAATCAGGCCATATTATCTTACTTGATTACATTACAACTGGTGACGGAATGTTAAGTGCACTTCAACTTGTAAACATCATGAAAATGACGAAAAAACCATTATCTGAGCTTGCAGGAGAAATGACGAAATTCCCACAATTGCTAGTAAACGTTCGTGTAACAGATAAAAAATTAGCATTAGAAAATGAAAAAATTAAAGAAATTATTCGTGTTGTAGAGGAAGAAATGAACGGTGATGGCCGTATTCTTGTTCGTCCATCTGGAACAGAGCCACTTATTCGTGTAATGGCAGAAGCACCAACACAAGAAGTTTGTGATGCATATGTACATCGCATTGTAGAAGTTGTGAAAGCCGAAGTTGGCGCTGAGTAATTAGCTGAATTTATATGAAAAAGGAGCACAAAAAGTGCTCCTTTTTCATATGTTTTATAGACGATGAAAAAAATTTCATTGACGGTTTATCCATGTTTGTTATAAGATGGTCTTGTTCTTTTTCTCAAAGGAAATATTGTAAATTATAAAAGCGCCAGAACTACAAATAGTGTAGTTGACGAGGTGGGGTTTATCGAGATTTCGGCGGATGACTCCCGGTTGTTCATCACAACCGCAAACTTTTACTTAAATCATTAAGGTGACTTAGTGGACAAAGGTGAAAGTGTGATGAGAGAAGAGGAACGGATGAAAACTAGCTGTATAAGTATATACGGACTTAAACCCAATCGAGAGGAAGGTGAAAGCCGTTACAAGCTTACAGGGCTAGCAATATGTAATCCGTTTTTTTAGTATAAATAAAAATGGTATCGGACTATGTCGTTACATGTTCGCAGAGCAGTGTAAGCATTTGTAACGGCGACTAAACATGTGTGGAATCGTAGGATTTATTGGAGAGCAAGATGCAAAGGAAATTTTATTAAAAGGTTTAGAAAAGCTAGAATATCGTGGATATGATTCAGCAGGTATTGCAGTACAAGCAGAGAACGGTGTTGTTGTATACAAAGAAAAAGGCCGTATCGCAAAACTTCGTGAAATCGTAGATGAGAACGTAGCAGCAAGCGTAGGTATCGGACACACACGCTGGGCTACACACGGTGTTCCAAGTAAAGTAAACGCGCATCCGCATCAAAGTACATCAAAACGCTTTACACTAGTTCATAACGGTGTAATTGAAAACTATGAATTAGTGAAAAAGGAATATTTACAAGATGTAACGTTCGTAAGTGAAACAGATACAGAGATTATCGTACAGCTTATGGAACAACAAGTGAGCACAGGATTAAGTGTAGAAGAAGCGTTCCGTAATACGCTATCTCTTTTACATGGCTCTTATGCAATCGGATTACTTGATGCTGAAAATCCAAACATGATTTATGTTGCTAAAAACAAAAGCCCGCTATTAGTAGGTGTTGGTGACAACTTTAATGTTGTGGCAAGCGACGCTATGGCGATGTTACAAGTTACAGATCAATTTATTGAGTTAATGGATAAAGAAATCGTAATCGTAACGAAAGAAAGTATTACAATTAAAAACTTACAAGGTGAAACGATTGAACGTGCACCGTTTACAGCGGAATTAGACGCAAGTGATATTGAAAAGGGAACATATCCTCACTTCATGCTTAAAGAAATCGATGAGCAACCACTTGTAATCCGTAATATAATTCAAAAGTATCAAGATGAAAATGGCGAGATTGAATTAAATCAAGACATTCGCAATGCGATTTTAGATAGCGATCGTATTTACATCATTGCATGTGGAACGAGCTATCATGCAGGTCTTGTTGGAAAACAATTTATCGAGAAGTTTGCAAAAATGCCAGTTGAAGTGCATGTAGCAAGTGAATTCTCTTACAACATGCCATTATTAACAGAAAGACCATTCTTCATTTACATTTCACAAAGTGGTGAAACTGCTGATAGCCGTGCAGTACTTGTACAAACAAATGAAATGGGTCATAAAGCATTAACAATTACAAACGTGCCTGGTTCTACTCTTTCTCGTGAAGCTGATTATACACTTCCGTTATATGCTGGACCAGAAATTGCAGTTGCATCAACGAAAGCTTACACAGCACAGCTTGCAGTACTTTCAATTTTAGCAGCTGATATTGCTAAAGCAAAAGGTGAAGTTCTTGATTTCGATTTAACACACGAACTAGGACTTGTAGCAAATGCAATGATAGAACTTTGTGATCAAAAAGAAGAAATGGACGCATTAGCAAAACAATTTTTAGCGACAACGCGTAACTGTTTCTTCATCGGACGTAGCGTAGACTTCTACGTAGGATTAGAAGGTGCGTTAAAACTAAAAGAAATCTCTTACATCCAAGCAGAAGGATTTGCTGGAGGAGAGTTAAAACACGGTACAATCGCTTTAATCGAAAATGGTACACCAGTTATCGCACTTGCTACACAAGAGCACGTAAACCTTGGAATTCGCGGCAACGTGAAAGAAGTAGTAGCACGCGGTGCTAACCCATGTATCATCTCAATGAAAGGCTTAGAAATGGAAGGTGACAGCTTCGTATTACCAGCTGTACACGAAGCACTAGCACCGCTAGTAGCAGTTATTCCATTACAACTTATCTCATACTACGCAGCACTTCACCGCGAGTGTGACGTTGATAAGCCACGTAACTTAGCTAAGTCTGTTACTGTTGAGTAGGAGATTGGTAGGTTAATAAATATAGTTGTAGCTTTAAAATAAATTTACAAATTTGTACCCCTTTAGATATTTTATCTAAAGGGGTATTTTTGTGTCGGAAAATAACATCTAGAATTGGTAAGTGGATAGAACCCTATAGATTAAAGTTTTACTTTATCAAATTCACTTTTATTTATCTGAATTTTCCATTATTATTTTAAGTATTCATGAACAATTTCTTTGATTACGACAAAAAGAGACGAGAGATTTATGGACATTTCAGGGGGGGATATTGATGAAAACGATTAAAAAAACATATCTAAGTATAGAAGAGATTATTTCATTACCAACCTTATCAAGTACAAACATAAGTGATGATGGTAAAAACGTAGCATTTGTAAAGAAGACGGCTGATTGGAAAGACAATACATATAGGAATCATGTATGGATATATGAAAAAGATAAGAAGCAGAGTTACCCATTATCAAATGGGGATATAGATAGTACACACCCATTATGGTCTCCAGATGCTAAGTGTATCGCATATCTTAGTCCAGTTGGTGATGGGAAAAATCAGATATTTGTTAAGTCGCTAGATAGTTATAGCGAGGTTCAAATTACTGATGAGAAGGAAGGAATTAGTACATTCAAATGGGATCCTGCTGGCAAAGGTTTTTATTATGTTGCACAGTCAAAAGAATGTGAGGAAATAAAGAAACGTAAGGAATTATATGGAGATTTCCATCATGTAAGTAAGGAACACCAGAATAATTGTTTATATTACATTGAAATAGAAAAGGTGATACAAAGTGATACAGATGAACATGAGAACAGAGTTGTTTATCGATTAACTGATGGTAAGGATTTTCATATCCATGAATTTGATATTTCAAATGATGGTAAAAAGGTTGTATTTATGGCGACACCAAGCTCAAATATGGCAGATTATATAAATGGAGATCTATACATACTCCATATTAAAGCTGGAGAGCTACAAAAGCTGAATGTGGATAAATTGTTGGGAGGGAGTGTTTGCTTTTCTCCAGAGGGCAGCAAAATTTGTTACTCAGCAAGCATAAGAGAGAGGGATTACTATAGAAACTATATACAAGATAGTACGTTAGAGATATATGATATTCATAATGGAGAGCTAATTCAACCTTTAACAGATTTTGATAGTACGGTTATGCCATTACAGTGGACAGCTAAAGGGATTTTAATTAGATGGCAGAATAAAACGAATTATCTTATTGGGTTGCTAGCTGAAGATGGAACTGTGGAAATACTAAGCGAAAAAGTAGATGGCTTTATAATGGATGCTTCTATAACAAAGGATGGCAAATATATATCCTACAATAAGGCAATAACAAATGAAACCTTTGAAATCTATTTAGACGATAAAAAAATAACGGATGAGAATAGCTTTTTCAAAGGGAAACTTAGAAGTAACAGGGAAATCATCTCATGGAAAAGTAGCGATGGTCTTGAAATAGAAGGTGTTTTATCAACGCCGGTAGAGTTTGATACTAATAAAAAATATCCTTTATTAGTAGTAATTCACGGCGGTCCGGCTTGGGCGTCTTTTCCGATATTTTCAGACTGCTTCAATGAGAAATATCCGATTGAACAGTTTATTGAAAAAGGCTTTATCGTTTTAGAACCAAATTACAGAGGAAGTTCAGGTTATGGTAATGAATTTTTAAAAGCTAACTATAGAAAACAGGGGATTGCTGACTACGATGATGTTATATCTGGAGTGGATGAACTAGTAGAAAAAGGGATGGTAGACAAGGATAGAGTAGGAGTTATGGGATGGAGCAACGGTGGATATGTATCAGCTTTCTGTTCTACATTTAGTAGTCGATTTAAAGCTATTTCAGTTGGCGGTGGAATCACTAACTGGAGTACCCATTATGTAAATACAGATATACCTTACTTTATTAGAATGTATTTAGGAAATACTCCATGGAATGATCCAGAGATATATACGAAGACATCACCTATGACGTATATTGAATCAGCTTGTACGCCTACCTTAATTCAGCATGGAGAAAAGGATGCAAGAATTCCAATTACAAATGCATATGATCTATATCAAGGATTAATGGATATGGAAGTGGATACAGAATTAATTATATTTAAAGGAATGGCATATAGTCCTAATCAGCCGGGAATGAATGTAGCTATTATGAAGCAGAATTTGATGTGGTTTTCACACTATATTCTTGGAGAAAGTATGGAGGGTTTTAGAACTTTATAATGGATGTTTGTACAAGACATAAGGCTGAAACGGTCTTCATCTTGAGATGATTTATTATAAAATATATACTTAAACTAATATCTGTACACACATCAGGGAGGACTAATATGACAGGAAATAAAAATGACTTACTAGTAGAAAAACGTCAAGAGTTATTGAAAGTATTGCAAGCTCGTTTTGAGAAAAATATGAACCGCCATGAAGGTCTTGAATGGGCTAAGGTTGAAGCTAAGATAGAAGCTAATGCTGAAAAATTATGGTCACTTAACGAAATGGAAGTAACTGGCGGTGAGCCGGATGTTGTCGGTTATGATGAAGAAAAGGACGAATATACTTTCTATGATTGTTCAAAGGAGAGTCCTAAAGGCCGCAGAAGTCTTTGTTATGATCTTGAAGCGTTAGAATCAAGAAAAAAACATAAACCAGAAAATAATGTTATTGATGTTGCAAATGCTATGGGCATTGAACTATTAACGGAAGAACAATATCGGGAATTGCAACAACTTGGGGATTTTGACATGAAATCATCAAGTTGGGTACAAACACCTTCAGATATTCGAGAACTCGGTGGTGCTCTATTTTGCGATTATCGCTTCGGACATGTTTTCGTGTACCACAATGGAGCAGACTCTTACTATGCTGCCAGAGGTTTTCGTGGCTCGTTAAAAGTTTAAATTAGGATAAATAAGAAAAAGAGCCTATACTCAGGCTCTTTTTCTTATTTATATTTTAAAAGTAAACTGTTACTACGCAGTTTTACTTAATTTATATGTTCCGTGGTTATTTTTACGGAAAAGTTTAGGGAAAACATAGCCATCTAATCCAATACGTCCAGCGTTTTGCCCTGCAACTAAAATGAACATAGTTAAAATAAGCAGATTTGGGTTTACACTAACAGTTCCGCTTAATAAAAATGAAAGATTCATTATGATTCCGAAAAATGCAGCTGTTTTTGTTAATCCGCCTAAAATTAAACCTAGACCTACTAAAATTTCTCCCCATTGAACTAAAAAGCTAAATAGGTCTGCGTTTGGAAGAACAAAATGTTGAAGAAAATCTGCCCACCAACTTTGTACTGCAGGATGGTCACCTGATGCTTGAGCGATAGCGCCCTTTAGAAAACCACTTGCATCAAAAGATTGTCCGAAAACTTTACCTATCCCAGCAGCGAGCCATTTATACCCTATGTAAAGCCGTAAAAGTAATAATATGAAAGCAGCACGTTTATCAGTTCTTAAAAAATTGATAATCATTGAAATCCCTCCAATATTGTATTTACAAGTTTATTATATATCCATTGTGAAAAGATTCACAATGGATAAAGTGTGAACAAAAATGGTGTTTTTATAAAATGAAAAAGGCATATAACAATCATATGTTATATGCCTTTTCTAATATATACTTAGTAACTTATTTAGGTAATGTAAATTTAGCTTTTTTACCTTGTGAAATATCTTTAGCTTCTTTATTTCTCATAGGTCCTAACTCAATCTCAAAGCTTTTGTCTTTCCAAATCTTTTCATACTGCTCTTGATCTAAAATATATACTTGTAGTAACTCTCCAGATGTTCCAGTTTTAACTGCAGCATTATAGTCATAATTTAATAGCATACCTTCATTAATCGTATATTGTGTACCATCATTCACTCTTAATGTAGAGCTTATAGGAGATAGTGAAACGTCTTGAACATCTTTGTTATCAAGCTTGAATTTTACTGTTAACAGAACAAGACCGTTTTTAAAATTTGCAAAGCGTGGAGCTTCGACGGAATTTGGTGTGAATTGAGTGAATTGGTATCCGTCTAATGTAACATTAACAGCGCCTAATTCTTGGTTGTTATTAATACTTGATTTCTCTTTTAACATTTTTTTATCGCCCATGTTATTAGCTGTAGCTTTATCTTGGTAGAAAGTATTATCTGTTGCAACTTTTTCAGCACCCTGTTTGTTTAAACTTAATGAAAAGCTTCCAGGATTTCCGATTGGAGCATCAAATTTTCCTTTATTAGCTTGTGCAGTTGGGACTGTGACTGAGACTGTTGAGAGACTTGAAATTTTCGCTAGATCATCTTTTCCGAATGGATAAGCGATATAACCAGAAATAGTTTCTCCTGCTTTTACTAAGTAATCATTCGTTGGAGCAAGTTTAGTTGGGAGCTGATCTTCTTTTGGAATTAAATCTTTATAGTTACTATATGCTTTCTGCGCGCCAGTAAATGACATGTCCAATGCTGGCATATAATAAATATCTTTAGCTGAACTATTTTTTACGCTGTAGTTCACAAGAATAACTCCGCCTTCTGTTTGACGATTAAACGGAATATCGAAGTTTGTATGGAATCCATTTAATTCAACTAATGTGTAACTATTCATTGATACTGAAACATCTTCAGCTTTATAGACTTGTGGTTCTTTATTTTCAAAAAGAACTTTTGTTTTACCACCTGTTTCTTTTTCCATATAGGAAATCAGCTTAGAGTAGTCGCTTGATCCAGTAGCTGTATTTTCAGGCTTTTTATCTTCAGTTTTTTTATCTTCGGATTTTTTTTCAGTAGGTTTACTTTCTTTCGTTGTATCTGTTTTTTCCGTTTTGCTTTCTTTTGTTGCATTCTCTTTTTGTTCTTTATTTGTCGTATCGCTTTGACCACAGCCGGTTATTACAAAAGCTGCTACGATTACTGCAGAAAATAAAGAAAGTAATTTTTTTGACATATTTCTTCCCCCTATTTGTTTAAAACTAAATTCTCACATTAGCCCCACGTTTTATTATAAGAAGGTTAGTCAATATTTACCAGTATTTTTCTGATTATTTCCATTATTTATTATATTATAATATAATAAATTCGATAGAAGTTTGGAATGGAATATTGGTTTTTATTTTTTTATCATTTGAAATAGTACATCATATTGGTATGATAGAAACAGAGATATATGGAAAGGAGACAAGGACTCGATATGTGGATGAACTTGTAATGATTAGAAATTGGATAGATGAATTTTTCTCTCATAAGTGAGGGTTTATTTAGCTATTTGTAAATCATGCAAGGACTGCATAGTTGGCTTGTACATCCCTTTTGTAAGGACAGAGGTCTAGGTGGGGAAATTTATATCTCTTATATAAAATATGCGTCCTTTAAACTTGGAGGAGTATATGATGAAACAATTAAAAAATAAAGTAGCAGTTGTTACAGGCGTAAGTCGTCTAGACGGTATAGGAGCAGCGATTTGTAAAGAATTAGCTGAAGCAGGATACGATATATTTTTTACGTATTGGACGGATTATGATAAAGAGATGCCTTGGGGCGTTGATAAAAATGAACAAATACAATTAAAAGAAGAGCTATTACAAAAAGGTGTTAGAGTATTGAGCATGGAGTTAGATTTAACTCGGAATGATGCACCGAAAGAGCTTTTAAATAAAGTTACTGAACAATTAGGGTACCCTCATATATTAATTAATAATGCAGCATATTCTACGAATAATGATTTCTCTACGTTGACTGCTGAAGAATTAGATAAGCATTATATGGTTAATATTCGTGCGACTACATTGCTCAGTAGTCAATTTGCCCGAGGATTTGATAAGAAATCTGGTGGTAGAATTGTTAATATTACTTCGGGGCAATTTCAAGGTCCTATGGCAGGAGAACTAGCTTATGCGACAACGAAGGGAGCTATTGATGCTCTTACTAGTACGTTGTCAGTAGAGGTAGCTCATTTAGGAATAACAGTGAATGCAATTAATCCAGGACCAACCGATACAGGATGGATGACTGAAGAGATAAAACAAGGGTTAAAGCCGATGTTTCCTTTTGGCAGAATTGGTGAGCCAAAGGATGCAGCTAGACTCATTAAATTTTTAGTAAGTGAAGAAGCTGAGTGGATTACGGGGCAAGTTATTCATTCAGAAGGTGGATTTAAAAGGTAAAGTGAAACTTTAATCAGTGGGGGGTTCATCACCCACTGATTATTAGTTGAACCAATCGGGATTTTACTGTCCGTTAATGCGGGATAAAAAGAAGGTATCTCCCCCTGGGGAGATACCTTCTTTTTTAATCTTTCTTCAGTCTTCGTGCAACACCATTACCTAAAGACTGTAATCCTTGAACGAGGATAATTAGAATAAAGACGGTTGCATACATTACTTCAGGTTCGTAGCGTAAATGTCCGAAGCGGTATGCTAAATCCCCTAGCCCGCCAGCACCTACAAGGCCAGCCATTGCTGTTGCGCCAATTAAGCCAATTGTTGCAATTGTTAATCCCAGTACAAGGGAGGGACGAGCTTCTTTCACCATAACGTGCCAAATGATTTTTATAGTAGAAATGCCCATCGCTTGGTAGGCTTCAATGACACCGCGATCTACTTCTAGTAAAGCTGTCTCCATTAAACGTGCGATATAAGGAGCTGTGAAGACGACAAGAGGTACGATAACACCTTGTACGCCAATGGATGTTCCCATTAGAAACTTTGTAAAAGGTAAGATGAAGAATAATAGAATGATAAATGGAAGAGAGCGAATGATATTAATAATTGTATTAAGAATAGGATAGATGATTTTATTTTCACGCTGCCCACCAGGTCTCGTTAAAACAAGTGTGACGCCAAGTGGCAGTGCAATAAGGATTGAGATGAGTAATGAAATAGATGTCATTTGAAAGGTTTGAATTGTGGCTTCCCATATGACTTTACCCCATTCATCCAAAAAGGACTTGTTTCCCATAATCTGTTCTACCTCCTTCTACAATGATTCCTTGCTCTTGTAAAAATGATAAAGCACGGTGGATTTCATTTTGTTCTCCTTGCATATGAACGACTAGTTTCCCATATGCTTCATGTTTTAACTGCGTAATATTACCGGATAAAATATTCGGATACACTTGGAAACGTTTTGTGGCAACAGCTAAGGCAGGTTCACCTGAAGTAGTGCCAATAAATGAAAGTGTTACAATTTCTCCAGTATTCTGTAGTTCTTTCTGTACCTCTTCTGGAATTTTAGCTGCAAAGGCGCTATTTACAAATTTCTTCGTTGTTACATGTTGTGGGTTTGTGAAAATATCTTTCACAGTCCCGCTTTCGACTACAGATCCATGTTCCATAACGGCAACGCGGTCGCATATACGTTGGATAACGTTCATTTCGTGTGTAATGAGTAAAATCGTAATTCCAATTTCTTCGTTAATCTTTAATAACAAATCAAGAATAGAATCAGTTGTTTCTGGATCTAAAGCACTCGTTGCTTCGTCACTTAATAACACTTCAGGCTCATGTGATAGTGCACGTGCAATTGCAACGCGCTGTTTTTGACCGCCAGAAAGTTCACTTGGATAAGCATCTTTTCGATTGAAAAGATCGACAATGCGTAAATATTTTTCTACCCTTTTTTTAATTTCCACTTTTGGAATACCAGCAAGGCGTAAAGGTAATGCAATGTTTTCATAGATGCTAACAGTTTTAAGTAAATTGAATCCTTGAAAGATCATTCCGATTTTTTGTCTCGCTTTTGCTAGTTCTTTTGTCGATAACGTTGTTAAGTCTTGTTCGTTTACAATGATATTTCCTGTCGTTGGTTTTTCTAATAAATTTACACATCGAATCAATGTGCTTTTACCAGCGCCGCTATACCCAATGATTCCAAATACCTCGCCTTTTTCTACTTTAAGGGAAGTAGACTTAAGAGCCTCAACAGTCCCTTTTTTTGTTGAAAATACTTTGGATATGTTTTTTAATTCAATCATTATCGTCAGCTCCTACCAAGATGGTAAAACTGAACCATCAAATTTTTTCTCGATAAACTCTTTTACTTCTTTAGATTGATAAGCTTTCTTTAATTTATTTACAACGGCATCATCTTTATTTTCAGTACGAACAACGACCCAGTTCACATATGGTGAATCTTTTCCTTCGCGGAAAATAGAATCTTTCGCCGGACTTAATTTTGCACCTAATGCAAAGTTTGTGTTAATTGCAGCTGCGTTCACTTCACTTAGTTGCGTTGGTAATTGAGATGCCTCTAATTCGACAATCTTTAATTTTTTTGGATTTTCAATTACATCTTTTGCAGTCGCTTTTTCTGTAGCCTTTGGATCAACTTTTAAAACCCCTGCTTTTTCAAATAATTTTAAAGCTCGCAGTTCATTCGTTGGGTCATTTGGTACAGCAATTGCATCGCCCTCTTTTAAGTCTTTTACATCTTTTATATCTTTAGAATATACGCCCATAGGGAATGTTACTGTTGAAAATACTTCAGCTAATTTCATATTGCGTTCAGCTTTAAATACATCTAAATACGATTTCGTTTGGTAGCTATTTACATCAAGGCTTTTTTCATCTAAAGATACGTTTGGCGCTACATAATCATTAAATACTTTTATGTCAATTTCCAGACCATCTTTTGCTGCAACTTCTTTTACCTTTTCAAAAATTTGTTCATGTGGTCCACCTGTTACACCGACAGTAATCTTTTTCTCGTCTAATGCTTTTACCTCTTTATCTGAACTCGCGCTACATGCGCCTAATAATAATACTGCTCCGCTTACAATGCTTAATAATACCTTTTTCATCTATAAATCCCCCTTCATATACGTTCCAAAATAAAAAGCACCTCCCAAAAAATAAGAGAGGTGCCGAATAGACGAAATAGATTCCTCTCTTATCTTCCAAAACGAAAACTCGTTTTGCAGGAATTAGCACCTTAGCTTATACGTCATAAGCTCGGTTGCCGGGCATCATCGGGCCAGTCCCTCCGCCACTCTTGATAAGAGTATGTGTATGTAGTTTTGAATATGGTACTAATAGTAAATCTTACAAAAAGAATTGTCAATGATATTTTCAGAATATATTTTATTTTAAGGTAATCGAAACATTTCCTTTCTTATGGCCCATTTCTACATACGTATGGGCTTCTACAACTTCTTCTAATCGGTAAGTTCTATCAATAACAGGTTTTAGCTTTTCTGTTTCAGCTAGTTGTTTTAGTAGGTTCATATCTTCTTTACTGACTTTTGCCATCATTCCGTTCACAGATACATATTTTCCATTAGACATTAATGCATCTGTACAAAGAGACTTTTTATATTTTCCAACTGCGTCAAATATAATATCGTAGTGATCGCCCCGCTTAGTAAAATCTTCTTTCATATAATCAATTACGTTGTCTGCCCCTAAAGCTGTTACTAAATCGAAATTCGAACTACTACAAATGGCTGTGACAGTCGCCCCGAAGTATTTCGCAAGTTGTACGGCAGCTGTCCCTACTGACCCAGAGGCGCCGTATATAAGTACTCGTTGCCCTTTTTTTATCTGTCCTTTTCTAAGGAAGTGCAATGCTGAAGTTCCGCCAAAAGGAATAACGGCAGCTTCTTCATATGTCACATTGGTAGGTTTTAATGCTATTAATCCACTTTCATGCACGCATGTGTATTCCGCATAACCACCAAGGTTTAGTTCTGTTAATGCAAAAACTGGATCTCCTTTTTTAAATTGTGTTACATCTGATCCAATGTCTTCGATTTCACCGGATAACTCTACGCCAAGTATAGGTTTTCTCGGTTTTCTGAAACCTAATATGATCCGCATAGGAATCCAAAATAAGAGGGGGCTATTAAAGCCACGTATTCTACAATCTCCAGTCGATACACTTGTTGCGTGAATTTTAACTAATACTTCATTTTTCTTAGGTTTAGGCTTTTCTATATTTTGAAGCTGGAGAACATTAGGTGGTCCATACTTTGTGCAAATAATAGCTTTCATAATGACCTCCTGAAATGAGTTGTTATTATTTACATCATATTTAAACTTTTTCTCAAACATGTTGCTATATAGGAAATAAATTTAAAGAAGAATATTACGAATTATATAGATTTCATAGGAAAAGAGATGATATTATTTTTGGGAAGGAGGGGACGTTATGAAAAAATTTATTTTAATTTCAAGTTTAGTACTTGCAGTCGGTCTAGGAGTAGGGTGTAGTAATGAGAAAACAAAAAAGACTGATGAGCCGAAAAAAGAAGCTGTGCAGAAAGAAAAGGAATTAACAGCGAAGGATGTTTTCAATAAAGCGAATGAAGCTTTTAAAAACGAAGAAAATGTAACGATGACATATGATGTGGGAATAAAGGCTGAAGGAACAGAGATGAATGTAATAAAGGCCAAAATGCAATTAGAGCCGAAGCAAAAAAATTCTCGTTCTGAAATGAATGTTTCTGGTACAGAGGTTGTTGTTTATGATGTGGGTGGCAAAATTGCTGGTCAGTTGAAAAATCCTAATACGGGTGAAGTGATGTCTGTACCAGAGGAACAATTAAATGCTAACGGAATGAATGCAACTCAAGGAATGGTAGATAATTTAGAGATTCCATCGGAAATTTTAAATAAAGTGAAGATGGAGAAAAGTGGAGATAATTATAAGCTGAAGTTTGTATTAAAAGGGCAAGAGACAGATAGTATGTTAGCTAGTATGGATGAAAAGCAGAAACAAATGCTACAAGGCCAAAATGCAAAGATAGAAGAAATAGATGGAGAATATATTATTACAAAAGATTTTAAATATGAATCAGCAAAGATAGATATGGTTATGAGTAGCAATGGTGAGGATAAAGCGCACATTATTACGGATGCGAAGTTTACATCGTATGATAAATTTGATCCAATACAATTGCCAGCAGCAAAGTAATCACTGTCAAGAGAGGTACCTGAAAGAACGGGTATCTCTTTTTGTTGATAATAAGGAGAGTGTCCTTTGAAAAAAAGAAAGATAGTAGTGGTCATTGTCGCATATACGGTTTTGCTTGCAACGTCTGTACATACGTATAAAAAACAAATTGATCATCCTATTATGAGTGATGTAGGTAAATTGCTTCCGACAAAAATAAAACGTGTTGAAAGTGCTACGGAAGAGCACTCGTTAATAAAATTAGTGCGAGATGCAAAAGTTTCAGGAGAGAAAATTTCCATTGCAGGCATGCAACATAGCCAAGGAGGACAGACATATTATCCGAATGGCACGATGCTCGATATGAAAGGATATAATAAAATATTAGAATTCGATCCAGAGAAGAAGCGTATTACAGTTCAAAGTGGTGTCACGTGGAATGATATTCAGAAGAAAATAAATCCATATGGCCTTGCGGTACAGGTCATGCAGTCTCAAAATATTTTTACTGTTGGTGGTTCATTAAGTGTAAATGTACATGGGCGTGATATTCGTCATGAGGCACTAATTGATACAGTAGATTCATTTAGATTGTTAATGGCAGATGGCACGGTACGTAATGTAAGTAGAGAAGAAAATGCAGAGTTATTTCCATATGTCATTGGGGGTTACGGTTTATTTGGAGTTATTTTAGATGTGACGCTGAAGTTAACAGATGATGAATTATATGAAATGCACACGAGAATGATAGATTATAAAGAATACGCATCTTATTTCAAAGAGAAAGTGAAAAGAGATGAGAATGTTCGTATGCACTTAGCGCGTATTTCTGTTGCTCCAAATTCATTTTTAAAAGAGATGTATGTGACGGATTATACTTTGGCACAAAATCAAAATATGAGAGAAGAGTACAGTGAATTAAAGGAAGAAAATATTATAGCTGCACCTAAATTTTTACTTGGGTTATCACGTTATAGTGATTGGGGAAAGAATACATTTTGGGATATACAAAGAGGTTATTTTGAACGTACAGATGGAAAGTATGAGACGCGTAATAATGTTATGAGATCAGATAGTGCTTTTATGGAATATGAAAATCCAAATAGGACCGAAGTGTTACAAGAATACTTTGTGCCTATAGATGCTTTCACGGAGTATATAGATGATTTACGTAACGCATTAAATGAAGAAGAGTTTAATTTACTCAACATTACGATTCGTTACGTGGAAAAGAATGAAAATGCAGTTTTGTCCTATGCGAAAGATGATATGTTTGCGCTGGTTCTTTTGATTAACCAGGGACGCTCAGAGAGTGAGATAAAGAAAACAGAGGATGTCATTCGGAAGATGATTGATGTTACTTTAAAGCATAACGGTAGTTACTATTTGCCGTACTATTCTTATCCAACGAAAGAGCAGTTAAAAAGGGCATATCCTCGTATTGAAGAATTTCTCAAGAAAAAGAAGGAAGTAGATTCAGAAGAGAGATTTGTTAATTTATTTTATAGGGAGTATACGAAATGACATATAGAAGATTTGTGGCTTCGCAAAGTATTATCATGATGGCAGGAAGTATGGTATTTCCTTTTTATATATTATTACTTCGAAACGTTGGAAATAGCTTCTCGCAATTTGGCTGGGCGTATGGCTTATTTGCTTTAACATCAGCACTTGTATATCCACTAGTAGGAAAGGTATCTGATCAAGTAGGTGATAAAAAATTATTAATCATATACGCTTGGTCCATGGCAATCTTAATGCTTTGCTTTCCGATTGCCACGGAAGTATGGCATGTGTATATTCTTCAAATTGTAATGGGAGTTTTAGGTGCTGTGCAGCGTAATACTGAGAAGACTTCATTAGCACGAAAGGTTGCGCAGGAAAAGGCTGGTTATGAGATTGGAAAATACCATGTGTGGACATCCATTGGCGGAGCAGTAGCGGTTATTGCCACGGGATATTTAGTAGATTTCTTTACGATCGGTACAATTTTTTATATTGCATCTATTCTATATGTAGTGAGCGGGATTGTATTAAGTAGTAAAAAAATATAACTATTCCTATTTTCACCTTAATACCCTTTATTTGTTATACTAAAAGGGAATACAAAAGAAAAGGGGACAGTGCCTTTGATGAAATTTGTAGTTTTAGCTATTCTTACTTTGTTTTTGATTCCATGGACAAGAAGTAGTAGTAAGCTTCGAGCAGTGGATAAGAAGGGAGATAAGAAGGTTGTAAAGGGTAAGAAATCATCTATTTTAGTTATTCCTGTTTTATTTTGGATAGGTATTGCAATCTATGAATACTTTTGGCTAATTGATGATCGAGTAGATTCGATTCTTACTCATTATTCTGTTGCAGTAGCAATTTTAATTGGGCTTGTTTTATTTTCACAAGATCAAATAGGGAAATTAGAAGGTACATTAAAAGGACTTCTAATGTTTATTTTACTCGCAAGTTACGGCTACTTTGGTTATTTGCACGATATAGTAATCTCGCAAAAGAAATATGATTCTGTTGTTAAGATAGAGAAAGATATTTCAGAGCCATTTACTGAAAATGATCAGCCGTTTACAGTGCCGCCAAAGACAGCGGAGAATAAGATGAAAAAAGTATTTGGTGATATTCCGAAAGTAGCTTATTTTGAGCTAGGAGAATTAACGCCACAAATGGTAAACGGCGAAGCTTTATATGTAGCGCCGATTGAAGTTTCAGGATTTTTTAAAGCGCGTAAAGCTGAGACAATTCCAGGGTATGTAACGATGTCAGGTACGAATCCTGATGCGGAAGCGAAACTGCACCTCGGTTATAAAATGAAATATGTGCCAAGCATGTTTTTTGGTAATAATTTAGAGCGTGTGGTAAGGCAAGCAGAACCAAATTTAATCTTTAAAGGAAAACCTAAATTTGAGGTTGATGATAAAGGAAAACCATATTATACAATGACGTATGGTGAATTTATTTCAGGAAGATCTGGATTTGAGGTAGAAGGTGTTGTCGTAGTAGATGCACAAACAGGTGAAGTGAAAAGATATGATAAAGGAAAGGCACCTAAATTTGTTGATGGTGTATTAAATCATGAGACTGCATCTACGTTAAATACGTACTTTGGTAAATATATTCACGGATTTTGGAATACGAAATTCTCACAAACAGATATGAAAATTCCGACTGAGTGGGGAACGAAAGAAGGCGTGACCCCGATCTTTGGTAAAGATGGAACACTGTATTATTTTACAGACTTTACTTCTCCAAAAGAAGGAGTAGATTCAGCCCTAGGCTATTCATTAGTAGATGCACGCACAGGCAAGCTATATTACTATAATGGAAAAGAAGTAAAGGGGATTATGGATGGTTCAGCAGCTACAGAAGTAGTGGATAATTCCTTTAAGAGAGAGAAATGGCATGGGACAATGCCTGTCATTTATAACGTATACGGAAAACCAGCTTGGATTATTCCGGTTGTTGATGACGGAGGCCTAGTACGTGCACATACAGTTGTATATGCTGCTAATGCAAAAATATTTGCGACAGGTTCTTCGCAGAAAGAAGCGCTTGAGAATTATAAAAACGTAATGAGTGGTAATGGTGATACCTTTAGACCAACCTCAACAGGAAAAGAAGCGCAAAAAGAAGGTATTGTACAACGTGTATATAAAGAGAAATCAGGTGAAAATACAATCGTGTACGTACTTTTAGAGAATGAACAAAAGGTATTTATGATACCGGTGAAGAAATTCCCGTATGCTATGTTTACAGAAGTAGGAGACCCAATTCAAATTACATATTTAGATACAGGAGAGACGATGGCCTCGGTATCTAAATTTACGAATAGCAATGTGAAAAAGTAAAGCGATAGAATTTCTATCGCTTTTTTTTACATTATGAAAGAGGAAAATGCGCTGTACTTGACGTATGTTTATGATGTAACTATAATTGTTACGATTCAGTATGTATAGGAAAGGGTGAATTGAAAAAGTGAATGAAGTTAATCACGAAATATATAAACCTGTAAAGGCAAACAGGTTATGGATGATTCTTGTATTAGGAACACTTACGGCGATTGGGCCATTATCTATTGATATGTATTTGCCTTCATTACCGAAGTTAACGGATGACTTGCAAACAGGTGCATCCCTAGCGCAGCTTACATTAACAGCTTGTTTGCTTGGGCTGTCAGTAGGACAATTATTTGTTGGCTCAATTAGCGATATTTACGGAAGACGCAAACCACTTATTATTGCTCTTATTATTTATGTTGCTTCTTCTTTACTTTGTGCTGTTGCGCCATCTATTTGGACATTAGTATTATTGCGCTTCCTACAAGGAGCTTCAGGATCAGCCGGGATTGTTATATCACGTGCAATGGTACGTGATATGTACTCAGGTTCTGAAATGACGAAGTTTTTCTCACTGCTTATGTTAGTAAACGGAGCAGCACCTATTTTGGCACCGATTATTGGGGGGCAATTATTACAGTTTACAACGTGGCGCGGTGTTTTCATCGTTCTTGGAGCAATTAGCGTATTCATGTTAATCTCAGCTACTTTTGTATTGCGTGAAACATTACCTCCTGAAGAAAGAGAAACGGGTGGTTTGTCAGGGACTTTGGCGACGTACGGAAAATTGTTAAAGGACCGTCTGTTTATGGGATATGCATTGTCACAAGGATTAGTAACAGCGGCAATGTTTGCATACATTTCGGGCTCACCATTTGTGTTGCAGAACATATACGGAGCATCACCGCAGCAATTTAGTTTATTCTTTGCGATTAACGGCATCGGTATTATTATTGCTAGTCAGGTAACGGGTCGTTTAGCGGGGAAAGTGAATGAGAAGACATTATTTGTTGCTGGTATTATTATCGCAGCTGTTGGTGGCCTATCTTTACTACTGACAATCGTACTAGGAATAGGTTTAATCGGTGTTTTATGTTCGTTATTCCTTGTTGTATCAAGTGTCGGGGTTGTATCAACAACTGGGTTCTCATTAGCGATGAGAAATCAGAAGCAAGCTGCAGGAACAGCGTCAGCTTTATTAGGCTTATTACAGTTCATTTCAGGAGCGCTTGTCGCTCCGCTAGTAGGTATTGGTGGGAGTAATACAGCGTTACCGATGGGTGTTGTTATTGCGCTTTGTGAAGTAGGAGCAGTATTATGTTATCTATTTATGGCCAGAAGAAGTGAGAAGCAGTTTGAACTGCAACAAAGACAAAATTTAGAGGCTTAACAAAAAAGAACTGATTCAAAGGGAATGTTTGAATCAGTTCTTTTTTTCATTTCTTTGAAATACCTCATACATATTATTCATAATCGTATCATATAAAACAGCAAGTTTATCCCACACCCAGCGATTACTATCGACTTCTTTTTCCCCGCAGTCGATAATATCGGTATGGTCAGTAATTTTATACGCTTTTTTAACGATAATAGGAGCAATCTTCGGTATACGTGGGATTTCCTTTAAGGTATCTGCAAAGTTTCCAATGTAGACATGACCGATGATTTCGATTGTTAATGATTTATCCGATATATTTAGCACGGTATGAAATTGATTTGTATGTTGTTGTTTTAAATATTGAGCTAACTTAAATGGAGCATGCTTCTTCTTTAATACGCGGCGAAGGCTCTCTGTATTTTCGATATGAAGTGATTTTTCGCGAATAAGGACACGAATATCTTCTCCCATAAAAGGCATTGTGTTGTACATAGATGATTCTCCTTAAAACCTTACATATGTTTGCGTTATGCATATGTAAGTCTAGCATGGTTTGTTCTTTATGTGTGCTTACAGTTTTGTAAGGTGATGTAGTAAAGCATTGCAAAAGTTATTTGTATAAAGTGACGATACTGTGACAAACATGTTGGTATATATATTACGATGTCGTCTTAAGTGTAAAAAGTAGGGCGTTCTCGGTATAATAACAAGTGGAGATAAAAGAAACTATAATGAGTAATAGCTGTAGATAAAAGGAGAAGAAGAGATGAAGAAGGTTTTGGGTATTGCTGTAATGGGAAGTATGATCCTTCTAGCAGGATGTAATGGAAATAAAGATACGAAAGAACCGAAAGAAAAGGTAGAGCAATCTACTGAACAAACAGAAGAGATGAAAGAATACCTTGCAGTACATGAAAAATACGATATAAAAATGAATAAAGAAATTAATAAAGCACTGCAGTTATTTGAAGTGGCAAAAGAAAAGGGCGGTAAGGAAATAACGAATGCTACATATAAAGAAGACGTGCAAAAGGTAACAACGAGCATGTTAGAAGATATTGATCATATACGTAAAGAAATTCGTGTTCCGAAGTCGAAAGAGCAAGAACATGAGGTATATATTGGTTTCTTGAATGAATCAGAACAAGCGATGAAAAAATTACAGAAGTTAGCTAAAGAAGAAGATTCATCGTTGATTCGTGATATAGAAATTAATTTTGCAACAGCATCGACATACTATAAACGTTTTCAAGCAGAAACGAAAAAATAACCTTGCCTGTGCAGGGTTATTTTTTCTTCTTGCCATCTCCGTCTTCATCCTCAGATACTAATATTTTCTGTTCTTCGTGAAATTCGGAAATAGTTTGCCCGGTAATATTATCGAAAGGAGTATAAAAAGAAGTAATACGTTTCTTTTTAATAAAGAGTTTATAGGAGCCGATGATGACAAGTATAACGATAGTTAAGGATAATCCTATAGTAGCAAGAAGTAAGGGATCCATCTTATAACTCCTTTAACATTATTTCTTTTTATTATAAGCCTGTAATTTCGATAAATGAATTAAAAACTGATTTTTCTAAATTTATCCAATCTGATTGACTTTTCAATTTTTCAGAATTATAATTCGAAATATACAATTTGAACCAAATAATAATATAGCAATTTACTTATCCAGAGAGGTAGAGGGACTGGCCCTATGACACCTCAGCAGCGGGTTCTGTAATAGGAACACCGTGCTAATTCCAGCAAGCAAGTCTTGAAAGATAAGTGATGGGCCTTTGTTTGTTAAGCCTTGATCTTATTTTTTAAGATCAAGGCTTTTTGTATTCTAAAAAGAGAAAAGGAAGTAATGGAAAAAGTACATCCATAAAACAAAGTAAATTCATGTGTTTAGGGGGTTATTGAAGTGTATGTAATTAAAAAATTATCGGTTATGGTGTTTACACTATGGGTTATTACGACAGTGACATTTCTAATTATGCATATTATTCCGGGAGATCCATTTTCATCAGATGCAAAAATCTTTCCTGAAGAAGTGATCCAAAACATGAGAGCGAAGTATCACCTTGATGAACCGTTATGGAATCAATATGTTGCTTATTTAGACGGTGTAGTTCATTTTGATTTTGGTGAATCTGTTCAATCAACCGGGCAAGGTGTATCAGAAATTATAACAACTGGCTTTGGTCCATCAGCAATTATTGGTCTACAAGCACTTGTTATTTCATTGTTAGTAGGAATTGCGGCAGGGACATTTGCTGCTCTCTATCATGGGAGAGTAATTGACTATAGTGTGAGTTTGCTCGCAATTTTAGGTATTTCTATTCCAAGTTTTATTTTAGCGCCACTATTTATACAAGTATTCGCTATCCAATTTGAGTTTTTACCAGTAGCCTCTTGGGGAACATTCGAACATACGGTATTGCCATCTTTTGCATTAGCGTTAGGGCCAATCGCAGTTATTACAAGGTTTGTTCGTTCTAATATGATCGAAGTACTGCAGAGTGATTATATTAAGCTAGCAAAAGCAAAAGGTATACCAATTAAGAAGATTATTATAAGGCACGCTCTTCGAAATGCGATTGTTCCAGTACTTACATTTGTTGGACCGTTAATGGCTGGACTCTTAACAGGGACTTTCGTTATTGAAAAAATCTTTTCAATTCCTGGCCTAGGAAAATATTTTGTAGATAGTATTTTTAACCGAGACTATCCGGTGATTATGGGAACAACGATTTTCTATAGTGCATTATTAATTGCTTGTATTTTCATTACAGATATTATTCATCGCATTGTTGATCCGCGTATTCGTTCTATTACATAAGGAGGGGGGATATTTAAATGGGGGCTTATGAGATTAATGAACAGTTATTAACGAAAGAAGAGAAAAAAGAATTAACGATAAATAAAAATCAGCAAACAATTAGCAGAAAGAAAGAAGTGTTTCGTAAGTTTATATCGAATCCAATCGCAGTTTTAGGAACAGTGACGTTATTGCTAATTATTGTTTTCTCGCTTATTGGCGAAAGTTTAACTTCATTTACTGCGAGTGAACAAGTAAAAGAGGCAACAAATTTACCGCCGAGTAGTGAACATTGGTTTGGAACAGATGATCTAGGGAGAGATATTTGGGCACGTACTTGGGCTGGTGGGAAAATTTCACTAACAGTTGGATTAGTAGCAGCTGCCCTCGATATAGGTCTTGGTGTACTGATTGGTGGATTTAGTGGATATGTGAGAGGACGTAATCGCCTTGGAACGTTAATTGATGAGTGGATTATAAGAGGAATTGAAGTATTATACGGCATCCCATATTTATTAATTGTTATTTTACTATTAATTGTTATGAAACCAGGTCTTTTCACCATTATTATCGCTCTTGCATTAACGGGATGGATTGGAATGGCTCGTCTCATTCGAGCACAAGTATTGTCTTTAAAACAACGAGAGTTTGTTATTGCAGCAGAGCGATTAGGTACATCACATATGAAAATTATATATGGGCATTTAATTCCGAATTTAACAGGGATTATTATCGTGAATTTATCATTTACAATTCCAGCAGCTATTTTTTCAGAATCATTTTTAAGCTTTATCGGACTAGGAGTGCAATCACCGGCAGCAAGCTGGGGGACGATGACGAATGATGCACTTGGGACATTATTGAGTGGGGAATGGTGGCAGCTATTCTTCCCAGCAATCATGATTGCTCTCATTATGTTCGCATTTAATGCAATTGGTGATGGTTTGCAAGATGCGATTGATCCAAAAATCGTCAAACGAAATCGAAAGGAGAAAAAACATGGCACAAATCTTATCTTTAGAAAACGTAACGTTAGCCGTTGAAAAAGAGAATAGTAAGCAAGCGATTGTGAAACATGTTTCCTTTTCTATTAACGAAGGTGAAATAGTTGCACTTGTAGGAGAAAGTGGTTCGGGAAAAAGTGTCACAGCACAATCCATTATCGGCTTGAATCAAGAATCAATTCATATCGATGATGGGAATATAGCTTTCCAAGCAAAGGAATTAACGAATTTACAAGAGTCAGAATGGAATCAAATTCGCGGAAAAGATATTTCCTTTATATTTCAAGATCCGCTTTCATCTTTAAACCCAACGATGAAGGTAGGCAAACAAATTACAGAAGTAGTTTTGCAACATGGGAAAAAATCGAAAAGAGAAGCGAAGGAAATTGCGATTAACTTGTTAACAGGTTTAGGGATACATGAAGCAGAGAAACGCTTTGAACAGTACCCACATCAATTAAGCGGAGGTATGAGGCAGCGTATTTGTTTAGCAATTGCGTTTGCTTGTCACCCAAAGCTTGTAATTGCAGACGAGCCGACAACAGCGTTAGATGTAACGATTCAGAAACAAATTATGGGGCTATTAAAAGAAAGAAAAGAAAAACAAAATACGAGTATTTTATTAATTACACATGATTTGGCACTTGTACGTGAAGTAGCTGATCGAGTAGTTGTTATGTATGGGGGACGTGTCGTTGAAAAAGGAACGATAGAGGAAGTGATAGGTTCCCCTAAACATCCATACACAAAAAGCTTACTACAAGCAATTCCGAATATGGATGATTCTGAAAAGGTATTACGTGCTATAGAAGGAACGACACCTTCCATTGAAACATTAAATAGCTTTGGTTGTCCTTTTGTAAATCGTTGTCCAGTAGCGATAAAAGAATGTATTCATCGTTTTCCAGAGAGAACCACATATTCTAAGGAGCATAGTTCACATTGTTGGCAACATGTTCTAGAGCATAATAAAGCGAAATCAAAAGAGAAGGTGAATGCCTCATGACGACAGATTTAATTACTATAAAGCAAGTAACGAAAACGTATGGAAGTAAAAGTAAAGAAATCACAGCGTTAAAAGACATATCACTTTCTATTCCGAAAGGAACAACACTTGGCATTATTGGTGAAAGTGGTTCAGGAAAAACAACACTTGGTAAGCTCATAGCTGGGATTGAGAGCCCAACGTCTGGTGAAATTGATTATAACGGTCAAGTCGTTCACAAGTTGAAGGCAGTTCATAAACGTGATTTCTTACAGAAAGTACAGTTTATTTTTCAAGATTCCACAGCAGCATTAAATCCGCGCTGGAAAGTACGCGATAGCGTAACGGAAGGTTATATTTCATTCGGTTTAGGTGATAAAGGATTAAAGGATAAAGTAGCAGGTGATGCGCTAGAACGTGTGGGATTAGATAGACGATATATCGATCGCTATCCGCACGAATTTAGCGGAGGACAACGTCAACGAATTGCTATTGCAAGAGCGTTATTGTGTGAGCCAGAAGTATTGATTCTTGATGAACCAATTTCAGCATTAGATGTTTCATTGCAAATTCAAATTGTACATCTGCTGCAAAAAATTCAAAAGGAACAAGGCTATACATATTTATTTATCGCACATGATTTGCCGATAGTTCACTATTTATGTGAAAAAGTGGCTGTCTTATATAAAGGAGAACTTGTTGAATTTGGAAATACGGACGAAGTGTTCCGTAATCCACAACATTCTTATACAAAAACATTGTTAGCATCAACACCAAAAATTTCGGGTTAAAGGAGAATGTAGGATGAAGAAGTTTTTACTGTTTATCATTATGACTGTTTTAGCGATTACTTCGGTCGCTTGCGGTAAGAAAGAGACGCAAAAGGCGAGTGCTGGTAAGGGAGAAGGCGATCGATTAGTAACGAATATTAGTAGTGATCCATACACACTTGATTCTGCTATTGCAACAGATAGCACGTCAGGTTATATCATTGGGCAGTTGTTTTCAAGTTTATATACGCAAGATAGTGATGGGAAATATCAAAATGAATTAGCAGAGAAAGAAGAAGTAAATGCTGATGGAACTGAATATACAATCCATTTGAAGAAAGATATTAAATGGTCAGATGGTTCTCCTATTACGGCAAATGATTTTGAATTTGCATGGAAGCGATTATTAAATCCGAAAACGGGTTCTATGAATGCGACAGAAATGTATTTCATTAAAGGGGCAGAGGCATATAATACTGGAAAAGGTGAAGAGGGACAAGTTGGTATTCAAGTCGTTGATCCTCAAACATTAAAGGTAACTCTTGAACATCCAGTTGCTTCTATTAAACAGAAATTAGCAAGTTCATTATTTATTCCATTATCTAAAAAATCAATTGATGATAATAATAAATTAAAAACAGATCCAAAAGAGTTAATTACGAATGGACCATTCAAGTTAAAAGAGTGGAAGCATAACCAGGCTATTACAGTACAAAAAAATAAAGAATACTACGATAAAAAGGTAACATTAAAAGAAATTGAGTTTCGTATTATTCCAGACTCTAAAACAGCGTATCAATTATTTAAATCAAAAGAATTAGATTTACTAAGTGGTTTACCACAAGAGATGATTGAAAAAGAAAAAGGAAATAAAGAATATAAACGTGTTGCAGGATTTTCATCTTATATTTATTCGTTTAACGTAGAAAAAGAGCCTTTCACAAATGCGAAAGTACGTAAAGCATTCTCTTTAGCAGTTGATCGTAAGTTTATTGTTGAAAAACTGTATAAAAACAATGCACAAGAAGCAAATGCATTCGTTCCAGAAGGAGCAAAAACACAAAGTGGGCGTGATTTCCGTAAAGAAAAAGGTGGTTACGTTAAATTTGATCCAGCAGAAGCGAAAAAATTATTAGAAGAAGGCATGAAAGAACAAGGCTGGTCTACATTACCTGAAGTAACATTAAAATTCACTACAGATACACAACATAAAAAAGTAGCAGAAGCAATGCAAGAAATGTTTAAGAAAAATCTGGGCGTAGATATTAAATTAGAAAATAAAGAGTGGAAGAGTTACATCGACACATATAAGCAAAGTGATTTCCAATTAGCATATATGGGATGGGGCGGTTCTCTATTAGACCCAATTACTAAATTAGATTTATATGCAGGTGATGGTCCAAACAATTATGCAAAATGGCATAATAAAGAATTTGATGCTTTAGTGAAGGAAGCAGAAGTTGAACAAAATGAAGATAAGCGTTTTGACTTATTGCATAAAGCGGAAGATATTATGTTTACAGATTCACCATTAATCCCAATTATTTTCCCAAGTGCTTCATATTTACAAAAACCATCAGTATCTGGTGTTCAGTTCATTATCGGTTCTAGTCCAGAACTAAGATACGCAAAAATTAAAAAATAAAGAAGTAGGCAATTGCCTACTTCTTTATTTTATTTCTCTTTTATATTCTTTTTTCGTTCCATCAGAGAAGACAACTTCTAAATCGAATTTTTGGTAGTCTTTATCAAGTTTGAACACGTTCACTACTTGATCGATTACTTCTTGTTCAGGAGTATCTTTATCAAATTTTAATTCTTGTAGAAGTGGGCTTAATTTTGTAATAGCCTCGTCACCTGTAAACTTTGCATTTGTTTTATGGTCTTCAAGCTTTGCTTCCATTTTCTTATCAGCGGCTACATTTTTATAATCAGCTTCGTAGTCTTTCTTCGTATCTTGATAGTCTGCATCTAAACTAAATTCATTAAAGTTTAGTTTTAAATCTGCAGGAGCCTCATTTTTTGCTTCTTCAGTCGTCTTTTTATTAGAAGTTGTGTCTTCTTTTGCAGGCGCTTTACATCCTGTTAATGCAGGTACTAGCATAAGAGCTAATAAAACTGATAGTAGAATTCTCATTATAAATTCCTCCTTATGTAAATTCGTTCTATACAAGTTTTTCCCAAAAACATGTAATTATGTATGTGTTGAAAATAAATTATTATCCTGCAGTCACAAGGGCTCATCCGCAATTTAAATCAAAAATGATTTGTATGTATATGGTAAATTGAAGTTGTGAGGGAGGTACTGAAATGCTTTCTAAAACGTATCAAACCATTTCAAGTAACATATGCAGCAAATGGCTATTATACAATAATATTCGGAGGAGTTAGTTTAGAGAGAAATATTATTTCATTATTAGTTATTGTATTGGTTACACAATTAGTAGCAGTGAAGACTTTAGCTATAAAAGGAATGGTAAAGGGAAGAAGAAGCTTTGTAGTTAAAGTTGTATAAAAGTAAAAAGGTATCCTTCGTAGGATACCTTTTTACTTTTGTTATTTTGCAACTTCTGTCCACTTGTAGTTAAATTCACCGCCGAAGTCAGTCGTTACAAGTCCTTTAATGAAAGAGCGTTGTAAGTAAGAACGACCTTGTTGGTATAAAGGAGCGACAGCGCCGTCTTGTAATAGAATTTTTTCAGCTTGCTTCATTGCTTCAAAGCGTGCTTTTTCATCGCCAGCTAAATCTGTTTTCACTTTATGAATTAGCTCATCGTACTCTTTGTTAGAGTATTTATCGAAGTTATAAGCACTATCTGTTGTAAATAAATCTAAGAATGTAATTGGATCAGCGAAGTCAGGGCCCCAGCCGTCAATACCAATTTCATAGTCACCACTTAATAGTAGTTTCAACTGTTGTTTACGTGGTTGTGGTTTTAAATTCACTGTTAATCCATCTAGGTTTTTTTCTAATTCACCTTTTAAATATTCACCAGTCTTTTTAGCTAAAGCATTGTCACTTGTTAATAGTTCGATTGTTACTTTGTCAGTACCAAGTTCTTGTTTTGCTTTTTTCCAGTTTTCTTTCGCTGTTTTCACATCATCCTTGACTAGATTTCCATTTTCTTTACGGAAGTCATTGCCTTCTGGACTCTTTGCAAATTTCGCAGGAACCATTCCTTCAGCTGGAATAGCACCGTTATTTAAAATTGTTTCTACGTAAGCCTTTTTATTCATTGCGCCGTTAATAGCAAGGCGTGCATGTTGATTTTTTAATGTTTCATTTTTCTGATTTAGTCGTAAGAATTGAATGCCGACTTCAGCGCGTTCCTTGAAGTTTGGATCGCTCTTATATTTATCAACAAACTCTGCAGTTAAAGCAACGCGATCAATTTGTCCTGAATCATATAAGTTCACTTCTGTAGACTTATCTTTAACGACATTGAAGTTGATTTCTTCTAATTTTACCGTTGTAGCATCCCAATAGTTAGGGTTTTTCTTCAATTGGAAACTTTGTTCGTGTTTCCAGTTATCTAATGTGAAAGCACCGTTATAAATTAAATGATTTGTTTCTAAACCGTATTTATCGCCCTGAGACTTTAAGTACTCTTCATTAATTGGCAAGAATGTTGAGAATGTCGTTAAGCTTAAGAAGTAAGGAACAGGACGGTCTAGTTGTACTTCTAACGTTTTGTCATCAACAGCTTTGACCCCTAGTTGATCAATTGGTAATTGTTTTTGGTTTATTTGTTTCGCATTCTGTACATCGAAGAATAAGAATGCGTATTCAGCTGCTGTATCAGGATTTACGGCACGTTGCCAAGCAAAGACGAAGTCCTTTGCTGTAACAGGAGTACCGTTTGACCATTTTGAATCACGCAGATGGAATGTATATTTTGTTTTATCGGGACTAATGTCAACCGACTCAGCAACACCAGGAATCGGTTTATTATCTTCTCCCATTGCATATAAACCTTCAAAAACATTGCGCATTACATTCATGGATTCCCCATCCGTTGCTTTTGCAACATCCATTGTTGGAATTTCTGAAGCGAATGATAAGTTAATTGCTTGTTTATCAGGTACTTTATCGTTTGCTTTCGCTCCGCCTGCATTATCTTTATTTCCCCCGCAAGCAGTTAGTAATAGACTTGCCCCTAAAACAGATGCAACAACAGGTACAACTTTTTTCTTCATTGTTCGTTCCTCCCTAAATGTGTTGTTCGTAACGTCATAATGTCCATGTCTTGAAGTAGCTATAGAAGGAGATAGAACCTATTATAAATATTTGTTTATAGGTAATCAGGTGTTCTATATGTATATACATGTTGAGCTATAATCTATCGTTATATGTTTCAACTTAGTAGACATTATATTTTGATGGTGAAATATTTTGTTTCTTTGATTATTTAGAATATTAACACTGGAAAGAACTATATGTCAATAATAAAAATAGAATGTTAATTTCTTAGAATAATATATTAAAAAAGTAGATTCTTTTGTGTGAGAGAACCTACTTTTAATATATTTTGCTAAAAAAACAATTGGTGTGGGCTAATAATAAGTGGGGATGAAGAACCCCCACTTATTACGGTTTTACTTTATTTTTCAATTTTTGCCCACTTGAAGTTTAATTGACCCGCAAAGTCTACTTGCACAATTCCTTTCACATAAGAACGTTCTAAATAAGATTCGCCTTTTTGGTAAAGAGGAGCGATAACAGAGTCTTTAAATAATATTTTCTCGGATTCTAGTAATGCTTCCCAGCGAGCTTTTTCATCACCAGCTAAAGTTGTTTTCACTTTTGCTATTGTTTCATCGAATTCCTTATTAGAGTAATGATCTAAGTTATAAGGGTTATTCGTTGTAAATAGCTCAAGGAATGTAATTGGATCCGCAAAGTCAGGGCTCCAGCCGTCAATTCCGATTTCGTAGTCACCTTTTAATAAAAGCGAAACTTGTTGCTTACGCGGTTGCGGTTTTATATTTACTGTTAATCCATCTAGATTCTTTTCTAGTTGCCCTTTTAAGAATTCACCAGTTTTCTTATCAAGGTCAGTATCACTCGTTAATAATTCTAATGTTATCTTTTCAGAACCAAGCTCTTGTTTAGCTTTTTTCCATAATTCTTGTGCAGATTTTGTATCAACTTTTGTTAAATCGCCGTTTGCAGTACGGAAGTCTTTTCCTTCAGGTCCTTTTGCAAAGTTTTTTGGAACGAGACCAAATGTTGGTGTAGAGCCATCATTTAATAACGTATTTACAAAGGATTTTCTATCAATTGTTTGATCGATTGCTTGGCGTGCAGAAACGTTTTGAAGTACTTTGTTTTGTTGATTCATGCGTAAAAATTGTACGCCTACATTTGGACGTTCTTTAAAGTTAGCATCTTTTTTATATTTATCAACGAAGTCAGATGTTAGTTTTATACGATCTAATTGTTTTGACTCGAATAAATTTACTTCTGTTGATTTTTCTTTTACGACGTTAAAATTGATTTCTTCTAGTTTGACAGTATCTTTATCCCAATAGGTAGGGTTCTTCTTAAATTTAAAGCTTTGTTCGTGCTTCCAATCGCTTAGTGTAAAAGCTCCATTGTACAAGATTGTATTATCTTCTAAAGCGTACTTATCACCTTGTGCTTTAAAGAATTCCTCGTTAATTGGTAGAAATGTTGGGAACGCTGTTAAGCTAATAAAATACGGAACAGGACGCTCCAATTCTACCTCAAACGTATGGTCATCAACTGCTTTTACACCAAGTTGGTCGGCTGGAAGTTCTTTGTTGTTAATTTTTGTTGCATTTTTAATATCAAAGAATAGAAATGCATATTCAGAGGCTGTTGCTGGATCTACGGCACGTTGCCAAGCGAACACAAAATCTTTCGCTGTAACAGGAGTGCCGTTTGACCATTTTGAATCTCGCAAATGGAATGTGTATTTCGTTTTATCGCCACTTACTTCATGAGATTTTGCAACACCAGGAACAGGTTTGTTACCTTCACCAAGATTATACAAACCTTCAAATACGTTTCTCATTACTTGACCAGAATCAGTATCTGTAGCACGAGCCGTATCCATTGTTCGTATTTCAGTAGGTGAAGATAAGTTTAAAACCTGTTTACTAGGTGCCTCGTCTTTTGCATTTGCTCCGCTTGCTTCGTTTTTATAACTACCGCAACCAGTTAATAAAATACTTACTCCTACAACTGATGCAATACCGGGTACAAACTTCTTTTTCATTTGATTTTCCTCCTAAATAATTAAGTTTGGATGATGATGAGGGAAATGAAAAATAAAAAATCCCTCTTTTCATATTGAGAAAGAGGGATTTTTACGTACAAGTTATGCACCCGTATATAAACGAAGTCCCTCATTCTATCTTTCAAGCATAAAGCTTGCAGGAAGTGGCACAGTATTCAAAATGAACCTGCTGCCGAGGTTTCAAAGGGCCAGTCCCTCCACCTCTCTTGATACAATGAGTAAACGAATAAATTTTATTAATTTTTGTGTTTCTTTGATAATTCAAAATCTTACACCTTGAATAATGAAGTGTCAACCAAATGAAATATAGTTTAAATTTTCAGTTTTCTTAAATAGAAAAACCACTGCATATGGCAGTGGTTTTTCTACTAGAAGTTAAAGTTATCTGGATCTGGACCAACGCGACGATCTTCATTTAAAGCTTGAATTGCTTTCATATCATCAGCACTTAATTCAAAGTCGAAGATGTTTGCATTTTCAATAATGCGATGTTCTTTAATTGATTTAGGGATTGTTACAACTTCGTTTTGTAAATCCCAGCGTAAAATAATTTGCGCAGTTGATTTATTATATTTTGTCGCAATTTCTTGTAACGTTGGATTATCTAGTAGTTGTCCTTGCATTAATGGTGACCAAGCTTCAAGCTGGATATTATGTTCTTTACAGAATGCATGTAGCTCTTCTTGTGCTAAACGTGGGTGATATTCCACTTGGTTGACCATTGGCTTAATTTCAGCAATTTCAAATACGTCTTGTAAGTGGTGAATGTGGAAATTACTCACACCGATAGCGCGAACACGGCCATCTTTATAAAGTTTTTCTAATGCTTTCCATGATTCAGTATATTTCCCTTTTACAGGCCAATGTACTAAATATAAATCTAAATATTCTAGACCTAATTTCTCTAATGTAGTTTCAAATGCTTGAAGTGTTGTTTCATATCCTTGATCGCTATTCCATACTTTTGAGGTAATAAATAATTCTTCACGTGAAACACCGGATTCACGAATCGCTTGTCCAACGCCTTCTTCATTTTGATAGATTGCTGCAGTATCGATGCTGCGGTAGCCATTTTTAATTGCTGCTTTTACAGAATCAATTACTTCTGAACCATCTTCTACTTTAAAAACACCTAAACCAAACCAAGGCATTTTTACACCGTTATGTAATGTTGTATAATCTTTTAAACTTGTTAAAATCATATTATTTCCCCCTAGCTTTTTTGTTTGTTGCTTCTACTGCTTTTTGAATTGCCTCTGAAAAATTATATTCGTATAAAGTTTTGAGACCCTCAGCTGTGGAACCACCTGGCGTTGTTACTTGTTCGCGAAGGTTAGCTGGATTTTGCGTTTGTTCAAGCATAGAAGCAGAGCCAGAAATCATTTGAATGACAAGATGTTTTGCGGTTTCTTCATCGACTCCATAACTTTTTGTTGCTTCAATTAAGCTTTCAGCAAAGTAATAAAGGAAGGCTGGTGCACTTCCAGTAACTGCAGTAAGCTGATGAACTTCTTCCTCAGTACAAAGTTGCGAAGTACCAATACCTCTTAAAAGCAGTTGCAGGGTTTCTTGATGCATCTCGGCTACTGATTGTCCTATTGTATATAAGGAGATAGACTTTCCAATTTCAGCAGCTGTATTAGGCATAATCCAAGCAACAGGTGTGCCTTTTGGGAGTCTAGCTTCTAAATAAGATGGTCCAATGCCAGCTGCTACTGTTACGACAAGTTGATTTGATATTAACGGAGATAGCTCAGCTAATAATTCTTCATGAGCAGAAGGTGGCATTGCTAAAACAACCGTATCGACAGATGTAATATGCTGCTTCCAATCCGTTGTAATAGACACATTATATCGCCTTTGTAATTGTTCTAACTTTTCTACGTTGCTTCGGTTAGAGATGATAATTTCTTCGATGTATTCTTTGCTTGTTTTAAGTAATCCGGAAAATATAGCTTCTGCCATACGACCAGCACCAATAAATAAAATTCGATGTTTGTTAGGCATATCCTTTATTCCTTTCTAGTAGAGATATGTTATAAAAACGATATCATCTTTAAGAGAATTTTGTAAAAAGAAAAGACTTACCGTAGATGGAATGGATAATGAGAAGGAGGAAATTCATGGTAAAGGAAAGGGCTATTCCTTATACTGGTGATAGGGAATTTATTACACATCTGGGGAGAGATAAATATGGTTAGAAGTCCACTTTTTTTACTTGTTTCTAGTATTATTTGTGTATTAGTTGGATTGTATATTCAATCGAGTTATATTGAAATTTTCGCATCAATTATGGGAATCATTAATGTTTGGTTATTAGCGAGAGAAAAAGTATCCAACTTTTTATTTGGCATGATTACTGTTGCGGTATTTCTATACATTTTTATTACACAAGGTTTATATGCAATGGCAGTATTAGCCGCTTTTCAATTTATATTTAATGTATATGGTTGGTATTATTGGATTGCACAAAGTGGGGAGGGAGAAGTAAAAGCAACAGTTCGTTTAGATTTGAAAGGGTGGACTTTTTATATAAGTTTTATTTTAGTTGCTTGGATTGGTTGGGGTTATTATCAAGTCCGTTATTTAGATTCAACAAGTCCATATTTAGACGCTTTAAATGCCGTATTGGGACTAGTGGCTCAATTTATGTTAAGTCGAAAAATATTAGAAAACTGGCATTTATGGATTTTATATAACGTAGTTAGCATTGTAATTTATATTTCTACTGGTTTATACGTCATGCTAATATTAGCTATTATTAATCTCTTTATATGTGTAGCTGGTTTGCTAGAGTGGAAGAGCAATTATAAGGGGCAAGAACATACAAATAATTATATCTAGAAAATAATTAGAATTAAAAAACCCCTGAAGTACATATGCTTCAGGGGTTTACTAATAGAATATAAGATTATGCTTTTGTCATACCAAGTAATACAGCGCCGCCGATAATTAAAACACTACCTAGTGCAATAAAGATCAATTGACGTTTTGTTTTCTTTTCACCTAAGAATACAATCGCACCGAATGTTGAGATAACGATTCCAGTTTGAGATAATGGGAAGCTTGTTGCTACTCCAACACGTGGTAATGAAAGAAGTAAGAATAAGTTTCCAGTTCCCCATAGTAAACCAGATAAAGCATTACGGATTGCATATTTGTTAAATGGTTTATGTTTAGATGTCAGTACAACCGCACCAACAAACATACCAACTGCTTGTGGTAAAATAGCAGACCAACCATCGATATTATACCAACGAATAATAATTACATATACAAGATAGCCGAAAGTAGAAACAATTAAAGTAAGAAGTCCTTTTTTCAATTGTCCTGGTGGCTGAGCATTTTCTTTATCATCTAGTGATGTGAATACAACACCAACTACGATTAATAGGATTGCAATCGTTCCCAGAATAATCGTTGTAGTAGTAGTCCACTCACGGAAAGCGATAACCCCAAAGATAGAAGTTGCAACAAGTTGCATACCAGTAGAAATTGTTACGGTAGTTGAAACACCTAGTTTTTCAACTGTTTTTAATTGGTTTACTTGTCCTAAAGCCCAGAATAAACCTGAAATAAACCCAACAATTAAGACTGTCATTGTTAAAGCTGGTTGAGTAAATACATACATAATTGTTGCGAAGAATAGAGCACCGATTGTCATACCTACCGTTTGGCTATATGCACCACCGCCCATTTTTACGCTTACTAATAAGATGTTTCCCCATGCAATTGCAGGAAGAAGCGCTAATAAAATGTCCATTACAAGACTCCCTTCGGTTTGCTATACCAATATAGTTACATATCGTTCTAACGATCGGTAATGCCCCACTAATAGAGTAGAAGATTACCGATCGCTAAAACAGGATGAAGAATTCACGATATAAATGCGTTTTCATTTCTTCATTTTTTGAAACACCTCCATATAATAACAGGAAATTGCCTATTTTAGAAAGTGAATTCAAATAAAATGTATATTTAAATAAGAGGTAAAATTCAGTTATTTCCCGGTGGTATATTTTATTTCCTAAGAAATAAAGAAGCAGCTTCCAAAAAAGCTGCTTTAAGGGTTAGTAATTCTTTTGTTAATAAGCTGAATACATAGCAGAAATAGGAGTGACATACTAATAGTGATAACCACAAGTGTCCAGGCGAGTTGCATATTACTTGCGTCAATGGCCATGTAAATTGCAGTCGGGATTGTCTGTGTTTTACCAGGGATATTCCCGGCAAACATGAGTGTAGCACCAAACTCACCGAGCGCGCGGACAAAGCTCAAAATCATCCCGCTTAGTAATGCAGGAAATGCGAGCGGAAGTGTAACGTGCAGAAAAACTTGATATTCACTTGCGCCAAGGTCACGAGCACTTTCTTCAATTTGTACATTTGCGATAGAAAATCCCGTTTTCGCTGATTGGTACATAAGCGGAAATGCAACAACTGTAGAAGCGATGATCGCAGCGGTAGATGTGAACATAATAGACTGCTGAAATAATGATTCAACCCACCTTCCGATCGGGCTGTTGTTTCCAAAGATGATAATGAGAAAGAAGCCGATAACAGTTGGTGGAAGTACCATTGGTAATAAAAATATGGTTTCTAATAGTACTTTATATCGCCATGAGGAGCGAGCTAGTGCTCGTCCGACAATCGTCCCTAAAATTGTAACGAGAATAGTGGCACACGCAGCTACTCTTAAAGATAGAAAGACAGGCGATATAATAGCATCAATGCTCATAGTAATTACGACAGGACTGTAAATCCATATTTCTTAAAGGTAGATTGTGCATCTTTTGACTGCAAATACTCATAAAATGAATTCGCCTCTTTCTTATGTTTAGATTCTTTTATAACACCTAAAGGATAGTGGATTGGCTCATGAGAAGTAGCTGCTGCTGTCTCACCAATCTTTACTTTATCTGAAATGAGAGCGTCTGTTTTGTATACGATACCAGCATCGACATTCCCTGTTTCTACATATGTTAACACTTGGCGAACATCTTTTGTAAATACGACTTTATTTTGAACATCATTCCAAAGGTTTTCGTGTGTTAGAGAGGCCTTTGCATATTTGCCAGCAGGTACAGATTCAGGTGTACCAAGTGCGATTTTTTTGATTTTCTCATCTTTTAAATCTTGAAATTTTGTAAGAGAACTATCTTTAGGGATGACTAGAACTAGTTCATTTCCAAGAAGATTTTTCCCTTCTTTTTCATTAATGAATCCTTTTTTTACAAGGATTTGGAATTTATCTTCTGCAGCAGAGAAGAATAAATCAGCAGGTGCACCTTGTTTAATTTGTTGTTGAAGTGCTCCAGAAGCACCGAAGTTAAAAGAAAGTTTAATATTTGGTTCTTTTTCTTTATATTGTTTTTCAATTTCTTTTAATGCATCTTGTAAGCTTGCAGCAGCTGAGATAGTAAGTTCAACTGCTTTTCCTTCTTTAGCAGTTGATTTCTCTTTCTTATCTCCGTTTGTACATGCAACACTAAATATAAGAAGAAAAGAAAGTATAAGTGCCCCAATCGAACGTAATGTAAATTTATTCATAAAAAAATCCCCTTTCGTTTTGACACATCTAATTATAACTAAATATAACTAAATATAACTAGTTATAATTGAATATAATTTGAACATATATCTATTTTTAAAAAATAGGAGAAATATTCTTTTCTTTGTTACAATGAAAGGAGAAAGTGAGGAATCGTCTATGGATCATCATTCCTACACAACGGAAGAAGTAGCAAAGCGATTAAAAGTATCAAAATTAACTGTATACGACTTAATTAAAAAAGGAGAACTTCCTTCTTATAGAGTTGGTAGACAGATGCGCATTGATGCAGCAGATTTAGATCAATATATAAAGCAAATGAAAACAGGAAAAGTACAAGTTAATCCTGTAAAAAACGATGGTAGTAGTATCTTGAACACGTGTATTATTAGTGGTCAAGAACTAACGTTAGATATGTTAGCTAAACGTATAGAAAATCGTTTGCCAAGTTCTAATGTTTTAAGAGCGTATCAAGGTAGCTTAACAAGTTTAGTGAAAATGTATCAAGGAGAAGGAAGTATCGTTAGTTTGCATTTGTTTGATGGTGAAACGGGTACATATAATATTCCTTACGTAAAACGTATTTTAGTAGGACAGCCATGTATTATGATTAATTTATTGTCCAGAAATGTAGGGTTTTATGTTCAAAAAGGAAATCCGAAGAAAATAAAGACATGGGCTGACATATCCGGGTCCACTATAAAGTTTGTGAATCGAGAAAAGGGTTCTGGTATTAGAGTGTTAGTGGATGAACAATTACGAATCCAAAAATTAAATAAAGCTGATATTAGTGGATATGAATGGGAAGAATCGAATCATCTTGGTGTTGCCACGCGAGTTGCAAATGGAAAAGCTGATGTAGGAGTAGGTTCAGAAAAGTTTTCGCAAATTGTAAATGTGGACTTTATTCCAATCATGAAAGAACAGTATGATTTAGTAATTTTGAAGAATAAAGAAAATGAAGAGCTGATTGAAGTCGTGAAAGACATTCTGCAATCGGAAGAATTTCATAATGAATTAAATGCGATTGGCGGATATGATATTACGAAAACAGGTCAAATTATATATGAAACAAACTAAAAAGCTGCTTGTCTATAAGACGAGCAGCTTTTTCTATATATAAAGGGGTTTGGGGAAACAAAGTGTTAAACAAGACCTTGAGCAAGTGTATAAATGAAAGCCGTAAGAAGAGTAGCTCCACTTGCAAGTCCGATAAAGTCTGATTTGTTGAAAGTAATGTTGTTCATTATAATCTCTCCTTATTTGTTTAATGTAGTTGCAACAGCTTTTGCATCGACAAGTGCGGATAGCACCATGCCCATTGTATTTAAAAATTTATTTGATTTCATATTGTTCATCATGCGTATCCGCTCCTTTTCGAATTGTTGTTGCCCTGCTTATGTCTTAATTATAGGAAATATGTCCACTTGCAACTATCGAATTAGCTTACGAAAGACTTACACTTTTGTAAGAAAAAAAGACATTCATGTAAGAATGTCTTTCACAGCATATTGATATGATGATGTTCTTCAATTGTTTTTAAAAAACTACGCATTGAATTCGTCATATAGCTATCTTTACGGCGTATGAAAACCGTTGAAATACTGCCGTATTTTTGAGGGATTGCATGACAATGTACCTTACCTGCTTTAGAAAGATGATGGACAGCAGACTGTGGTACGAGTGTAATTCCGAGGCCGAGTGCAACGCTGTTTAATATTGTCTCTAATATATTGAATTCCATAATTCTTTTTGGTAGCAAACCTTCGTCTTTCAGCCATCGTTCTAGTTTGGAACGGTATCCGCATCCTTGGTTAAAAACGAGTAGAGGCGTTGTTGTAAATTCTTCTATATGAAAAGCTTTATTTTGTGTTACAAGCACTAATTTTTCTGTACTAACATCGTATTGTTCGATTAGTGGATGTTTAATAGGACCTGATATAAAGGCACCATCTAATTGATGATCAAGTACTTCTCTAATTAATTCTTCTGTTAGACCCGCTTGTAATGATAAATCGACATTCGGATAGCTTTTATAGTAAGAAGATAAAATGGTAGGTAATGTACTTACTGTTTCTACTGTACCGATTTTTAATATACCGGAGGGTGTTTTACTATCTAAAAATACTTGTTTTAGTTCGTCGACATCTTGCAAAATTTTATTAACATAAACGAGCATTTTTCTTCCTTCAGCTGTTAAAGTCATTCCTCGTTTATGGCGGTAAAAGAGTGGGGTTTTTAATTCGTTTTCTAGTTGTTTAATACGTGCAGTTACATTTGATTGTACATAATTTAATTCCTTTGCTGCGTTACTTACACTACCCTGGTCGGCAACGCTTTTAAAGATTTGTAAGTCTCTTAATTCCATTTTGTAATCCCCCTTGATGTTAACTATCATTATAAATGATAGTTAACATCATTTTGAATCATTTTACGTGATATATTTTTTCTTTTACAATTCTCTTTGTGCAAATAGAAAGAAACGGGGGATTGCGGTGAGAAGAGGTCAAATGATAATAGGGGCTTTAGCGTGTTTAATTGCGAGTATGTCATGGGGAGCGATGTTTCCAGTTGCTGATCATGCGCTAGAATACATAGATCCATTTTATTTTTCGCTTATTCGTTATGGAGCAGTGGCGATAATGCTGATTGTATTGTTGTTAATGAAAGAAGGAAAACAGGCATTTCGTTTAGAGGGAAGAGGAAAGTTACTCGTCTTTTTTGGAACGATGGCATTTACAGTATATAATGTCCTCATATTTTTAGGGCAAATGTTAATGGGTAAGTCGGGTGTAATGGTAGCTTCCATTATGGAATCACTTATGCCGATGATTTCTATTTGTATTTTATGGGGATATAAGCATATAAAACCGAAGAAGTATATGATAACGAGTATGGTTATTGCTTTTGTAGGAGCTGTGTTTGTTATTACAAAAGGTGACATGAGTTTCTTTGTAACATTGAAAGATAATATGTTCTCATTAGCATTTATATTTATTGGTGTTGTAGGCTGGGTTATTTATACGATGGGTGGTCAAACGTGTAGTGATTGGTCAACATTACGTTATTCTACGTTGACGTGTGTATTCGGTACGACTGTTACAGGAATTATAACGGTAATTATTACGTCGCTTGGATATGTTTCAGTTCCTAGTATGGGAACGATTTCTATTGTGAAGTACGATTTGTTATTTATGATGACATTGCCAGGTATTGTAGCGCTACTTGCTTGGAACTATGGTGTGAAAATTTTATCATCCATTAATGGGATTTTATTTATTAATTTTGTACCAATTACGACTTTAGTTATTATGATGATGCAAGGGTATCAGATCACAATGTTTGATATTATAGGGACTGTACTTGTTATTGCAGCGCTTATTCGCAATAACGTTTGTCAGAGAAAAGAAGAAAATATAAATAAGAGAGTTTTACAAGAAGAGCAATTACGTCAAGCTGTTTAATAGGCAAATGGAGGATTTCACATGTTAGAAAGTTTATTGTTTTTCTTCGCCGTCGGAGTTGCCTGTGAGCTTGCAGCAATTAATCGAAATGGTCGTAAAAAGATAAAACAACAAGCTGAGCTGATACAGCTTTTAAAAGAATTGAAAGAAAGAAAAAATTAAAAAGACGACCGGGCATAGACGGTCGTCTTTTTCTATATAAAGGGGAAAGGGGACACAAAGTTATACAAGCGTAGCAGCGTAAATGAAAGCAGTAAGAAGAAGAGAGCCGCTAGCTAATCCTAAAAAATCTAATTTGTTAAAAGTAATGTTATTCATAATACATTCTCCTTACTTGTTTAATGCAGAAGCAACAGCTTTTGCATCGAGAAGAGCCGATAATACCATGCCCATTGTATTTAAGAAATTGTTCGTTTTCATTTTGTTCATCATATTGATCCACTCCTTTTCGAATAATTGTTGCCCTGTTTCTGACTTAATTGTATGAAATATAGTAAGAAGTAACTATCGAATTAGCTTACAAGAAAATTACACTTTTGTAAGAATTGAAATTTAACAATTCATCCTTAATTTTATTACCAACTCCTAAAACTTAGTGTTATAATTATTGTAAGAATATGATTATACTTCGGATGTTTAGAAAGGAACGAAATAAATGTATAAACCAATTACATTTTTGTTGAAATATATATTTAAAACAGCTGGGAAAGTAGAAGTACAAGGAAGAGAAAAGCTACCAGAAGGTGGACCGTATGTTGTTGCATGTACACATACAAGTTTTATGGATGTATTAATGTTAGCTACAGGGATGTATCCAACTCAAATTCATTACATGGCCAAAAAAGAATTATTTGAAGGGAAATTCAAAAATTGGTTCTTTAAAAATGTAAATGCATTCCCTGTAGATCGTGCGAATCCAGGACCAAGTACACTTAAAATTCCATCACGTTTATTAAAAGAAGGAAAGGTAGTAGGGATTTTTCCGAGTGGAACAAGATCAGCGGAAGATGTTTCATTAAAAGCGGGTGCTGTGACAATTGCGATGCGTTCTAATGTTCCGTTAGTACCAGCAGCTTATGTTGGTCCATCAAGTGTAAAAGAATTAATAAAGGGGAAAAAGGCACAATTGATTTTTGGAGATCCAATTCAAATTGAGGCTGGAGAACAAATAGATCGAAAAACCGCTATGAAAATGATGACAGATCAATTAAATGAGAAGTTTGAGGAGTTAAAGGAAGCTTTGCAATCAAATCAAAAATAAGAAAAGACGACCGGGCATAGACGGTCGTCTTTTCTATTACTATTTATAATAAAGGGGAAAGGGGACACAAAGTTATACAAGCGTAGCGGCGTAAATAAAAGCAGTAAGAAGAAGCGAGCCACTAGCTAGTCCTAAAAAATCTAATTTGTTAAAAGTGATGTTATTCATAATATATTCTCCTTACTTGTTTAATGTAGAAGCAACAGCTTTTGCGTCGATAAGAGCGGAAAATACCATGCCCATTGTATTTAAGAAATTGTTCGTTTTCATTTTGTTCAGCATATTAATCCGCTCCTTTTCGAATAGTTGTTACCCTGTTTCTGACTCCATTGTATGAAATGTTGCGGAAAGTAACTATCGAATTAGCTTACAGAAAAATTACACTTTTGTAAGAGAAACGAATGAAGGTGTAATGATAAGAAGATTTGACATATGTTCATGAGATTCATTAAGTTAAAGGTAGAGGTGAGTGTATGGCTAATATTAAAGATATTGCAAAGATGGCGGGAGTTTCAGTTACGACTGTTTCGAGAGTGTTGAATGATCACCCATATGTAAGTGAAGAAAAAAGGAAAGCGGTTATAGAGATAGTTGAGAAATTGAATTACTCGCAAAACGCAAATGCTGTTCATTTATCAAAAGGAAAAACGAATATTGTTGGTGTGATTTTACCGTATATTAATCATCCGTGTTTTGATGCGATGGTGAGCGGAATGATGGAGACTGCGTTAGCGCATAATTACAGGGTGCTACTTTGCCAAACGAATTATAATAAAAAAGAAGAAATGAAAAGTTTACATATGTTAAAAACAAAACAATTGGATGGTCTTATTATTTGTTCACGTGCAAATGATTGGGAAACGATAGAACCGTATGCTTCTTACGGCGCAATAATTGCTTGTGAAGACAATGATATTTCAAACATCTCAAGTGTATATACGAATCATTCAGCGGCCTTTCAATTAGGAATGGATTATTTGATTGAGAAAGGTTATAAAAAAATTGGTTATTGCACGGGAAGGAAATTAGGGCCAAGTAGCCAAAAACGTTTTGATGTTTATAAACAGCAATTGCAATCTATAGACGAAGAGGTTAATGAAGAATGGATTTTTACAGAATGTTTTACACTAGAAGATGGTGTAAAAGTGGCTCATAAGTTAAAAGAGATGCAGAATCTTCCTGAAGCATTAATAGTAGCAGGTGATGAAGTTGCGATTGGGGTTATGACAGAGGTTGAAAAATTAGGGATTCAAGTTCCTGAGGATTTAGCGATTATTGGCTTTGATAATCAACCTATCTCGCAAGTGTTACAATTGACAACTATTGATCAAAATTTAAAGGAGATAGGGAAAACTGCTTTTGAAATGTTGCATAGAAAAGTGAATGACGAGAGTTCTGAACAAGAAAAGCTGGAAATTCCATACGAACTTGTGGAACGCTCTACAGTTTAATCGTAATCCGTTATGTGTATAATCGCATAACGGATTATTTTTTTGAAATATCTTTGACAGGAAACGCGTTTCATACTTTATAAAGGAGTTAAACCGGTCTGTAATAATCCATGGATTCTTTTCAAGTGTTAATGCAGTGAATAGAATTTGGAGGAATATGCATGAATGAACTTTTATCGAGTATGAAAAAGTATGTAGATGATGATGAAAAGATTCTGGCTTTTGTGGTAGGGATATTTGAGAAGGATAATTTTATATTATCGTATCAACATGGGGTTTTTGTTGCCACTACTAGACGTCTCCTTTTTTACGGGAAATTTCCGTACTATTCTTCAACATTTAAAGAGTATTCATATTTGCATATAGATAGCATAGATTTTCATCCGTATTTTGAATTTACTTGTAGTCATGAAACCATTCGCGCTAAGTATATTCAGAAAGGGAATGTGGAGCGATTTGTCCGTGCAGTTAGAGCAAATATGAATAATTAATCAACCCTCTGTTTAAACATAATATTTCAATTTTTAAGAGGGAAAATGCGGAATAAAAACCACTTCTAAACCTCTAGGAGATAGTGATACAATGTCAAATGGGGGGAGGGTATGAACTATGGTTAATCAACGTATAAAGGAAATAACACTAATTACAATTGGTTCATTATTATTCGCAATTGGTATTAATTACTTTGCAATTCCAAACCGTTTATCGGAAGGTGGAATTATTGGTTTAACGGTTGTTACGTACTACTTATTTGATTGGTCACCAGGAATTGTGAACTTTGCTATAAATGCAATTTTACTAGCTGTTGGTTATAAATTTTTTGATAAGAAAACAATGATTTATACAATTTTAGGGATTGTAGAAACATCTTTGTTTTTATACGTTACAGAACATATTGAGTATCATGTAAATAGTGATACATTATTAGCAGCTTTATTTGCTGGTTTATTTGTGGGCATTGGATTAGGCTGTATGTTCAAAGCCGGAGGTACATCGGGAGGATCAGCAATCTTAGCTCAGTTAGCAAATCAATATTTAGGTTGGAGTGTAGGTAAAGGCGTACTAATTATTGATATTGTTGTAATTGCTGGTTCTGTATTTATAATAGGGCAAGAAAAGGCGATGTATACACTTGTGGCTGTGTTCATTGGAGCGAAGGTGATTGATTTCATTGTAGAAGGAATGGACACAAAAACGGCTGTTACGATTATTTCGAATCAACCAGATTTAATTCGTGAAGCTATTACGAAAAATATGACACGCGGTGTTACTGTATTAGAAGGGCGCGGCGGATATACTGGTAAAAATAAAGAAGTTTTATATGTTGTTATTAATAAACAAGAGCTTGTTAAGTTAAAACAAGTTATTAGCCGGGTAGATGAAGATGCTTTCGTTGTTATACATGATGTACGTGATGTACTTGGCGGTGGCTTTAAAGCAAGCTAAAAGGTGAACGAGTAAATTCGTTCACCTTTTTTAATTCTTACAAAAATGTAAGTGTAATGTAATGAGATTCAATAGTAGATTTTATTCCCCCTTTTTAAAATGGATGTATATATATCCTGCAGAGGAGGAATGTTTATTATGAAGAAAAAAATGATCACTACTATAATAGCGATGATAGTGATAGTAGTAATGTTACTGCCTACGAAACTTGGACCGGTTATCGATAAATATAATCCATTTTATAAGACGAAAGAATACTATACGGTTGTGAATACAATTGGTCAGCATATCGGTGATGAGTGGTATGAATATGAATTTATTGCATTCGATGAACGTGGTAGAGAGCAGAAAATAAAGAAAACGGTTAAGCATATGTTAAAGAGAGATGAAGCATTAAAGGTTTTTGCAAAAGGGCGTTACGGTGAGTCCATTGAAGAGATTGAGGTTGCAAATATTCCTATAAATGCGAAGAGTAAACTTTTAACGGGGAGATAGCGAAATATACCCCCAGCTATTTTTTGTCGAAAATAAAAATACTGGGTAAGGGTATTTTTAAGGTTAACAAAAAAGCCTTAGTCCATATAGACTAAGGCTTTTTTGTTATATAAAGGGGAAGGGGGTACATTGTAGTAGCATGGGTGAAAGGCATAAGAAGAGTAGCTACTAGCAATGTAATTTGGTTATGTGATTGTTCTTCTTATTTGGCTTACTTTCTAACTTTATTGTACGAAATATAAGTAAGGAGAACTATCGAATTACATTACACATAACTTACAAACATGTAAGCCTTCTGTAATGTAATTCGATAGTTAAAAGATAGTAATTTTCATATAGTGTAACTAGAAAGTATCAATGTATTACTTTCTGTTTGTAATGAAGAATGAAAAACCAACTAATTTTTAATAATCCTCATCTGAATAAAGATGGGGATCTTTTTTAAACCTTACAACATTGTAAGGTTTACGTAAGTTAATTCGATAGTAAATTTGTCATATTTTTTGCATAATAGATACAGATAGAAAAATAATTAGGGATCTAGTAAGAAGGGAGAAAAATGGGATGCGTAAAGAAGAAGTAGTGAAGTTACCAATTAAAGATTTCTGTAGCTACTTTACTGTTGCCGTAGTGTGTATTGGATTATTTGATATCATAACAAACTTAATTGTTAAATAATATAGATGCTAAAACAAGAAAGGAAGTCCTTTCTTGTTTTTTTTATGGGGGCATAAAGATGAAATGGATTGATAGTCATATACATGTTGATCAATATAAGGATGAAGAGAAGAGCAGATTACTAAAAGAGGTGGAAAATAGTAAAGAAATAAAGGGGCTTATTGCGGTATCTATGAATTATCAATCTTGTAAGGAAACGTTATCTTTAGCGAAGAAGTATCCCTTTATATATCCAGCGATAGGGTTTCATCCAGAGCAACAGATTCATAAAGAAGAGTGTGAACAGATTTATCAACTTATTGAACAGAACGCAGAGGAAATTGTTGCGATTGGTGAAGTAGGTTTGCCCTATTATTTGAGAAAAGAAGATGAAAGAATTGCTGCAGATCCATACATAGCTGTATTGAAAAAATTTATAGAACTAGCTAGTAAGTATAATTTGCCGATTGTATTACACGCAGTTTATGAAGATGCTGACATTGTATGTGATTTGCTAGAGAAATATAAAGTTTCACGTGCACACTTCCATTGGTTTAAAGGAAGCGATGAAACAATGAAACGGATGATGAGAAATGGTTATTATATTTCGATTACACCGGATGTTTTACATAAGGAGAAGATTAGAAAAATCGTTTCGTATTATCCGCTTGAATATATGATGGTAGAAACAGATGGTCCGTGGGAATTTCAAGAGGATGTTATAACGCACCCAAGAATGATTCGAGAGGTATTAAAGGAAATTAGTTCTATAAAAAACATATCCATTGATAAGGTCGCAAAAACAATATATGAAAATACAAGTCAATTTTATTTGAAAGGATAGGGGAATTATAGTTTTAATCATGTAACGGAAAAAGTAAAAGTTGAATTTATTTAGTAAAATGCCACGGTTTGATATATGACAAAAAACCACCAAGCGTTCCGCTCGGTGGTTTTGTATTAGGATTCTAATTTTTTCGCACGTTTTAATAATAAAAGAAAGACAATGATAACGAATCCTAGTATAAGGAAGAAGCCATATTGCTTTATATAATCAATTATGTCATTTGCACTTGTTGGTTTTTTAACGTGAATGCCGTCTTTATTCGTAGTAATATGAATATCTTTCATTTTTACTTCATTCTTTTCCTTTTGTAAATCAATCCATTCTATATTTGGAATACTCTCTAGATCCTTTAACACTTCTTTTAATGGTTTCACACCTAAGTAAGGATGATAGAATGCTCCAATAATCCCATCGGATAATTTAGCAACAGATAAAGCATTTGCTTTCATTTTAGCAATAGCTTGTGGCTTATCTTCTTCAATAAAACCGACTGTTTCAGGCATTAATTTCATTCCATGTAGAAATGATGGTGTACTTCTATATGCTGGAGAGTGCATGGATTTCCAAGTTGTATCACTTAACTGTAGTTGTCCTACATAAGTTGAAAAGTATCTTGATAATATTTCATACCCTTTTTGAGACATTGTGTAATGAGGTGCTTCAAAGGCGACAGGATATAGTTTAGCATCTACAAGTTCTTGAATCCCCTTTTCGATATGATCTGTCGTATATTTTTCCTCAAACTCTTCCCCTTTTTTTACATATTGGTTATATGACTCTATATTTGGAAATTCATCTTTTCTCTTCGGTTTTTCATGTTTCGATTGGCGAATTGGTTGATCCGTCTTTACGTCCCAAAATTCAAAACCTTCCCCAGTTTCACTATCATAAAATTGGTGAGTGTAACCATGCATAATAATCGCTGCGCCATCATCTTGCATAGAGCGTAAAAGATCGACTAGTTCGGGTTTATCTTTTAAATGTAGTGTTTTACCTGTATCTGGATCTGTATATACAGGAATAACAGTGATCATGTAAGGGATCTTCTTCTCTTTTAGTAATTCAGCAATTTCTTTCAATTGATTTATATCTGCTGCTGGGTGAACATCCTCAAGACGTAAATAAGCTAATTTTTTATTGGTTTCGGGTTTTTGCTGAAAATAAGAAAATAGGCTTTCGCCAATATAATAAGATATCCAATCAAAGAGGTTAGAAGTAGCTACATAATAAGAATTATTTTGCTGTACAATTAATGGATAAGTATTATTTCCTCTTAAAGCATGTGCGAGAATTGTTCCGTTTGTATCAAGTTGTTTAATTGATCTTTCTTCTTCTAATATATTCTTTAGTTTACGTGTTGGATATTCAATTGTATCAGAGTTTATATCTTCATTTTTAAGTGTGATAAATGAAAAACGAGTAGATAACTGTTCTATATTTTGACCTAAAACTAGTAATGGTCCTGGGAAGCCTTCTAGAAATTCCTTTGCTTCAGTAGAAAGTTCTTCTTGTTTTTCACCCATGTAAATAACATGTGTATACGAAGATTTATCAGTTATTTCAGCTAACTGTTTTATGTTTTTAATTGTTATATTATTAGTGAAATGCCCTACTTGTGTATTAAGTATTTGGATATCGCTTGTAATTTGATCATCGTTTGAACTATATAAAATAAGGGTTTTTGGTTGTTCAGTTTTTTGTGCGGAAATAGGGACAGGAATTAATAGTAGTAAACTAAATAAGAGTAACAGCCATTTTTTCATATTATTATTCTCCTAGTTTATATTTAGAATTCAATTTACAATTATATACAATAAATGCGTTATAGTCTATGAAAGTTACATTTTTGCACGTATTTACCAGCTGTTTTTTCACAAAATCGGTCTAAAGCATGATGATAATATGTATAGTTATTTGCTATGATAAAAGAGTAATAGAATGTAGGTAATTGTAAAGGGAAGGCTGAAAGGGGAAAAATTTCAGCGGAGAAAGAGGTAGAGGTAGTGAAGAAATTCTTTGTAGGATTTTTAGTTGTTCTTGGAGTATATTTATATTTCCAAGGAAAGTCTGAAGGAATGGATAAGCTAGTGAATGGAACAAGCTATGTTGATTCAGAAGAAGCAAAACAGGTGAAACAAATCATTATAGAGGAAGCGAAGAAAGTAAATCTTCCGGAATGGATACCTCTTGCAATTGCTGAGCATGAAAGTCGATTAAATCCAAGGAGTGTTGGAGATAATGGAACTTCATTCGGATTGTTTCAACTGCACCGCGGCGGCGGGCTTGCACCAGAACATTTAACTGATGATGAGCTAAAAGATCCACGTACAAATGCACAAATTGCAATGCCGCATTTACTGAAAGGATATAAGCGCGGGGTGCAAAAAGGTTTGACTGATTTTGCATTACTGAAATATATAGCGAATACATCTGGATGGCCAGGGAATTTAGGGCCAGAGTGGACGGATAATAACATGAAGTATAACATCGGATTAGAAGATGTGTACTATCGAAATAAAGGTGTAATAAAAGAGTAGGTTTTAACCTACTCTATTTTTTTTGATAATCGTGTCATTTTGTGAAATACTCCGCTAGTTGTATTTTTACGTCTTCTAGTTTTGTAGAAACTTGAGGTATTTTATATCCTACATACAGCGGTGAAACGACAAACCTAGGAACAACTTTACAAATAATTTTTCCATTTAAGTAATAGAAGAATAAGTTATAACTACTGCATCCTTTATGGAAATCTGTCAGTATGTAACGTACAGTTTGCTGAATGTAATTTGCCATATCATCTATATATGAAATATTATCAATGATTATATTGAATTCAGTGAAGCCAATAATGGGACGCTCTGAAATGTTAAGCTCAATGCGTTCGTTTTTTTGAACAATTACCCCTTGGAAATTTTCTTCTTCAATATTTTCAAGATAATCTACATGTTTCATTCCGATAATTTGCATGTGTGCATGATGCAAACTTCCACCTGAAAATGGACCGTGATTTTTGTATAAAATCACAGACGCGAACTCTTCTTTCTTCTGTAAGTGTAACCAATGTTGAATAGAAAATTGCATTAATTTCCGCATATGTTCTTCTGTATATGTTGCGATATGATCTTCGCAATTATCGGTTTCAATTAACACTGTTTGAAATGTATCTTGTAATGTAGGAAATTTATTTTTTAACCAAATAATAGAACCATCAGTTGCTAAAATATCCGTTAAATGTTCTTTATCGCAAAATGGACATGCAGCGCTTCTATTCCGAATACTTTCTGGTTTTTGTTTACCGATATCGTTTAAAAAATATAGTTGTTGTGTATCCATTTATATATATGCCCCTTTAAAATATGTGTAAAAATCCCGCTTAATACATTCGGGAAAAGGAGAAGGAAATCCTCTAAAGGCAATATAGAAAAAATAAAAGACAAGATATCCTCATTACGATAGGGTACCTTGTCTTTTATTTTTTCTCTAATAGTGTGTATGGATAATATAGAACATTTTCATTATTTCTCTTTTTTCTATTTTTTATTGTGTATAAAGTAATTGCTGTGCTTGCAATGATAATAATGGCTTTCTTCATATTCATATACCCCTTTTTATTGTTGGTTTAATTCTTGGCTAACTGCTTTTGCATCGACTAAAGCGTGTAAAATCATTTTCACCATGTTCATCATATTTCTTCACTCCTTTTTATAGTTCATTTAGTTCTTTTACAACTGCTTGTCCGTTCACTAATACCTCAAAGATTGCTTTTACGATTTCTTTCATCATGTTTGTTTCCTCCTTTTGTTTGTCTCTCTTGTTTACATCTTTATTGTATAGGGAGGCATCTTTTCGTACTATCGCTTTCCATTACGTGAACATAACAGTTTTGTAAGATTTGATGTCACTTATTGAAATGTTTAGTCTATCTTCATTATTTTCAGAAAAATGACTATTCAAACATGAAATTGGAAAGTATAATAAAGAAGTAAGTATTAAATTCCGTACGAAAGGGGTGAATGAGATGAAACGTTCTTTAGCTGCACGTGCCAAATTTTTAGATTTTATCTATTTTTGTCGTGCGATTTTTCATGATGTAGTTGTTAACGGGATACGTATGCCCTTTTTTAACAATTGCATAGTGACTATTGAACGATAGAAATCTCTTCACCCATTTTTAATAAACGTGTGAAAAGGGAGCTATTTGGCTTCCTTTTTCTATGCCGAAAACCATGGGGAATGTTTCTTTCTCATGGTTTTTTATATTGAAAGGAGTACGGAAAATGACTATTTGTAGTGTAAATAATGTAACGAAATCTTTTGGTGGAAACACTATATTTGAAAATATATCGCTTGAAATAAAGAATGGTGAACGTGTTGGATTAGTTGGTCGTAACGGTAGTGGGAAGACAACAATCTTTGGGCTTCTAACGGGAATGGAGAGTTTGGATGCAGGAGCCATTCATATGAAGAAAGGTACACGTATTGGTCATGTCGCACAAATTCCGAAGTTTGATGAGGCTATGACTGTATATGATGTATTGAGTTCTGCTTTTAAAGTAGAAAAGGAATTAGAAAAAGAAATGCATGCTTTAGAAAAAAATATGGCGGTAGAACAGGAACAATCTGCTTTGGAAAAGCTAATGGAGAGGTACGGAGTCATTCAAGAAAAATTTGCGTTTCTCGGTGGTTATGAAATCGAGGCAAATATAATGAAGGTAGCAAATGGCTTACAAGTGACAGACTTATTTTCAAGAGTATTTACGGAATTAAGTGGAGGAGAACAGACGAAAGTAAGCCTTGCATATATGCTATTGCAGAAACCAGATTTACTTCTATTAGATGAACCAACAAATCATTTAGACTTATTTGCAGTTGAATGGTTAGAGCAATTTTTAAAAGAATACACTGGAACAGTTATGGTTATTTCACATGATCGTTATTTCCTTGATGAAGTTGTAACGAAAATTTTTGATTTGGAAGATGGAGAGATTCACGTGTACCATACGAATTATTCTCAGTTCGTTGAGGAGAAGGAAGAAAGATTACTTCAAGAGTTTCAAGCTTATCAGGAGCAACAAAAGAAAATAAAGAAAATGAAAGAAGCAATTAAGCGTCTACGTGAATGGGCAAATCAAGCGAACCCTCCGAATGAAGGATTGCATAAAAGAGCGAGAAATATGGAACGTGCGTTAGAACGTATAGAGAAATTAAAGAGGCCAATTTTAGAACGAAAACAGATGGGTCTTCAGTTTGAAGGGCAAGAGAGAAGCGGGAAAGATGTTGTTGTAATGAAAGAAGTGAGTAAAGGTTTTGCTGGCCGACCTTTATTTGAACAAGCGAATTTACATGTTCGTTTTCAAGAGCGTGCGGCTATCGTTGGTCGTAATGGTACAGGAAAGACTACATTATTAAAACTACTATTAAAAGAAATAAATCCAGACGTTGGTGAAATTCGAATTGGTAGTAGTGTCAAAATTGGTTATTTATCACAGCATACGTATGGAAATGTGAAGAGTAATGTATTGGAAGCGTTTAGAGAGTATGTAGCTGTAACAGAAGGAGAAGCAAGACATATATTGGCTAAGTTTTTATTTTATGGTCCAGCAGTATTTAAGAAAGTAACGCAACTGAGCGGTGGAGAAAAAATGAGGTTAAGACTTGCGCAACTTATGTATCAAGACATCAATTTTCTAATTCTAGATGAGCCGACAAACCATCTTGATATTGAATCAAGGGAAGTTTTAGAGGAAGCCCTTGAGCAATATAATGGAACAATCCTAGCTGTTTCACATGATCGTTATTTTTTAAATAAATTATTTGAAAAGACGTACTGGATTGATGAATGTAAATTATTTGAGTTTGCAGGAAACTATGCATGGGCTCGTCAAAAATGGGAAGAAAAGCTTGAGAAGCAAGTAATAAAGCAAAAACGCCAAGGGAGAAAGAGTGTTGAAATGGTTCCAGTAAAAGAGAAAAAAGCTAGGAATCTTGAAGAGATTGAAAATGAGTTAATGCATGTAGAAGAAGATATATATGCCATAGAATGTGAAATGGAACATGTAGCTGATGTTGAAAGACTTGAAAAATTATATGAGGAAAAAACGATGAAAGAGTTGTTACGAGTGAAGTTATATAGTGAGTTAGAGAATATTGTGGAGTAAAGAGTAGAAAGCCACTTCCTTTCAGTTTTGCTGGAGGAAGTGGCTTTTTCATAATGATATTTTGCTTTAAAGATTAAATGAAGCGATGTGTTTCACGTGAAACAGTAACTTAGATAAATCCGTGTTTCTCAATTTGCATAGCTTGTGAAGCGTATGAAATGATAAGGTGAAAAATAAATGCCATTAGTGGCTGTTCAATAGGAGTAATCACAAAAACAAAGGCTAATTATTTCCCGAGAGATAAAGTGAAACTTTAATCAGTGGGGGGTTACTGTCCGGCAAATAGCGGGATAAATATGTGTAACAGAGACTAGTGATTGAAAACGAAAAGAGAGCAAAGTTACAGCTTTACGCGCTGAACTCTGTTCTCTTTTTGCGTGGCATCTTCTCTTGTTGAAATTATAATAGCGATCCCGAGCATGATAAAAAAAGCTAAAAAGAGGACGAACTTTGGGAAGAACGGGAATAGTAATAGCGCCCCGACTATCATAATTGTTAATAATACGTAGTGCAGGACGTATTGGAATAGGTTGTCCATATTTTCGCCCCCTTTTTGGTAATTGGTTATTAGTATTCTATGTTTCATGCTGAAGAAATAGAAGTAGATTTTTAAGTTTTTAATACGAATTATAGCTGAGTTTTCTTAAAGTATAAGGATAGAGTGATAATTTTGGAAAAATTCTCAAAATATTTATTTAGAAAGAATTGACAAAATATAATGAACGATATAAGCTAATAACCATAAAGTCTACCGGAAAGGTCGGAATAAGATTGTTACCCCTCAAAAACATCTATTTTTTTCTGATTAAAACCGACTTTTCCGATTGGCTATAAATGTGCTGTGGGAGGCATACATAAGCTAATAAGTTCAAAGGGTATAACTATTAAACAGTTAGGGTGGGGACAATGAAGAAAAAGACAAAAAAATGGGCTGGTGTATTTTCAGTATTAATGAGTAGTTCGCTTCTGTTGTCTGCTTGTGGGGGACAGGAGGACTCGGCTTCTACAGAGCCGGTTAAACAGCAGGATTTAAAAAATGTAAAAGTTGAAAAGATTGCTGCTACAGATAAGACAAAGGTGCCTGATAAGGCAAAAAATAGAAAAGATACTTTTATTTCAGGTATCTCCAAGCCTGGGGGAGTTTTCTTACCTTACTTTCAAGAGAATGGTTGGGATGGTAATGTGACATCGGTTATATTTGCTTCTCTTGTTACAACAGATAAACAAGGAAAACCGATACCGGATCTTGCTGAGAAGTGGGATGTTTCTTCAGACCAATTAACATATACATTTCATTTACGTAAAGACTTGAAATTTAGTGATGGATCGCCATTAACTGCCGACGATGTAGCATTTACATTAACACTTCTACATGATAAAGCATATGAAGGCGGCGATGATATTTCACAATATGTAATTAAAGGTGGAAAAGAATATAAAGAAGGAAAAGCGACGTCTATTGAAGGAATTCAAGTTGTTGATCCACAAACAATTAAAATTACGACTGAAAAAGTTAACTCACAAGCGCTAATTGCTTTAGGTGGTCCAGTATTATCGAAAGCTTATTATGGAAAAGAGTATAAACAAAATACTAGTTTAGATTATTTAAAAGAGTTATATGGAAAACCGATAGCTGCGGGGCCATATAAGTTCGAAAAGTATATACCAGGACAGGAAGTTCGTTTTATAGCAAATGAAAATTATTATGCAGGTAAACCAAAAATTCAAAACTTTATTTATAAAATTACTTCACCGGATACCAAGTTCCAATTATTCCAAACAGGTGAGATAGATTATACAGGAGTAGGTTATGGGGATGAAATTTTAGAACAAGTGAAGAGTTTGCAGTTTGCAAATGTTGAAATAGAGACGGCTTCTTCATTTAGTTATATAAGAATGAATAGTAAAAAACCGTATTTAAAAGATAAGAAAGTTCGTCAAGCTCTTATTTATGGTTTGGATCGTAAAAAGTATGTAGATACAGCTTTTAAAGGATACGGTACAGTAGCTAATGTTCCAATTCATCCAACATCTTGGGCTTATACAGAAGAGGGGATTAATAAGTACGAATATAACTTAGATAAGGCGAAGAAATTATTAGATGAAGCTGGATGGAAAGCTGGTTCAGACGGAATTCGTGAAAAAGATGGTCAAAAGCTTAAATTAACGTATTATGGTGCAAGCTCGGCAAAAGACGGTGATTTATTTATTCCGATTGCAAAAGAGAACTATAAAGAATTAGGCGTTGAATTTAACCCTGAATTTATGGACTTTAATACGATGCTGTCAAAAGTAAAAAAAGGAGATTATGATTTAGCTTCTGTTGCAACACCAATTACAACAGATCCAAGTGAAACTGTAGGTGGCTACTCCTCGGATGGTGATGATAATACCCTAGGATATAAAAATGAAAAAGTAGATGCATTAATTAAAAAGGGACTTGAAACTGTAGATATTGAAAAACGTAAACCGATTTATAAAGAACTATACAAAGAATTAAGTGATGATCCGCCAGTAATTTTATTGAATTATCGTAGAGTCATCACAGCTTACAATGGAAACATTAAAGGAATTGATCCTGAGAAGTATGACAGTATTAGTTCGAACTCGCCAGTATTATCTATTGAAAAATAACGAGAAGAATGTATAAGTAGAAGACATTTTTTCATTCAGCTAGTAATATGCTGATTCGAAAAAATGTTCTTCTATTTTAAGCATAAGATTGGAGAGGAAAAGGGTGAAGACGTATATCGTTCGTAGGTTGTTACAAATGATTCCTACACTATTTGGAACATCAATTGTTATTTTCTTCCTGTTTGCACTTCTTCCGGGGGATTATATTGATTCAAATCCTAAGATTACACCACAAAGAGCAGCAGAGCTTAGGGAATTGTATGGATTAAATAAGCCAATTATTGAGCGTTATTTTCATTGGTTAGGTAATGCATTGCAAGGAGATTTTGGTTTCTCGCTTCAATATCAAGAACCTGTAACATCATTATTAAATAAATTTATTTGGAATTCTTTTAGTGTAGCAGTTATTGCGTTATTTTTTATTTGGCTAATTGCACTTATTATCGGTGTATTCTCGGCGACGAAGCAACATTCTTTATTCGATAAGCTTGTAACAATTGGTATCTTTGCGGCAATGTCATTTCCTTCATTTTTTATTGGTTTGTTTCTAATTAAGGTGTTCGCAGTGGATCTTAAATTATTGCCGATAGGTGGAATGATTGATGTTGGCAGTAATTCAACAGGATTTGCTTACGTGATAGAAGTTGCAAAACATATGATTTTACCAGTATTTATTTTGACACTTCTTGGGGTCGGCTCGCTAACTCGTTATTTTAGAACAAGTATGTTAGAGGTTGTAAGACAAGATTACATACGAACAGCAAGAGCGAAAGGTTTGAAGGAGAAGACGGTTATTTATAAGCATGCATTAAAAAATGCAATATTACCGGCAATTACGTTATTAGCATTTGAATTACCAGGTTTGTTTTCAGGAGCGATTATTATTGAACAAATTTTTAACTGGCCAGGGATTGGTAGTATTCAATTAGAGGCATTAAATTTCCGCGATTATACAGTGTTAATGGCATTTACGATGTTTCTTTCTTGTTTAACAATTGTTTCGAATTTTTTCGCAGATATTGTATATGCAGTTGTTGATCCACGTATTCGGTTGAAGTAAGGGGGGAATGAGATGGAAACTGTTACAGCGATTACAGAGAAAAAAGAAAAGAAGAAAAGGAAAAATGAATCATCACCGTGGCGACAGGCTCTTAAAAAGATAAAAAGAAATAAGATGGCACTCGTAGGATTGTATGCATTAATTTTTATGTTTTTATTTTGTTTTATTGGTCCTTTCTTTTCACCATATGCATCAGGGAAAATACAAGTTGCACTAATTAACAAACCACCTAGTTTTTCTCATTGGCTTGGTACAGACCAATTAGGAAGAGATATTTTAACGAGACTAATGCAAGCGGGACGGATTTCATTAACTATCGGCATAGCTTCAATGGTTTTATCAGTGATACTAGGAGCTGTATTAGGAGCGATTGCAGGTTTTTATCGTGGTATTGTGGACAATATTATTATGCGGCTTGCAGATATTTTAATGTCGATGCCAGGATTACCGTTACTTATTATAATGGGTGCGATTTTATCAGAGTGGAAAGTACCGTCTGATTATCGTTTATATGTCATTATGATTATTTTAAGTTTAGTAGGTTGGCCAGGGCTTGCTCGCCTTGTAAGAGGGCAAATTTTATCACTTAGGGAGCAAGCATTTATGCAAGCTGCGGATGTGTTAGGAATAAAAGATTACCGGAAAATTATATATCACTTAATACCTAATGTTTTACCCATTTTAATTGTCGTATCTACATTAGGTGTTGCGGGTTCTATTTTGGGAGAATCCGCGCTAAGCTACTTAGGTCTCGGCGTCGTCCCACCTACGCCATCATGGGGGAACATGATTAGCGCAGCTAACTCATTAATTGATTTCCAAAAGCGTCCGTGGTTATGGATTCCGCCTGGTTTTGCAATCTTTATAACAGTTGTATCAATTAATTTACTTGGTGATGCACTTCGTGATGCGTTAGATCCAAAGATGAGACGGTAGGTGAGAAGGTATGAGTAGAGCGGTAGTAGAGCTAAAAGACTTACAAACACACTTTCAAACGGAGGAAGGGACAGTGAAGGCTGTAAACCATGTTAGCTTTGCTGTTCGAGAAGGTGAAACGGTTTGTGTAGTAGGAGAATCAGGTTGCGGGAAGAGTGTAACGGCTTTATCTATTATGGGGCTTATTGCTGAATCTGGCAGTGTAGTAGGTGGAGACATTTTATATGAAGGGAAAAGTCTTTTAGGAATGAAAGAGAAAGAACTTCGTAGTTTACGAGGCAATGATATTGCGATGATTTTCCAAGAACCGATGACATCGCTAAATCCCGTCTTCACTGTAGGTGAGCAAATTGTAGAAACGCTAAGGGAGCATGAATTACTTAGTAAAAATGAAGCGTATAAGAAAGCAATTGAGTTAATTCGTAAAGTTGGCATAGCCCGTGCTAATGAAATTGTTCATTCTTATCCGCATGAACTGAGCGGCGGGATGTTACAACGTATTATGATTGCTGTTGCGCTTAGTTGTAATCCTAAGTTATTAATTGCAGATGAACCAACAACAGCTCTTGATGTTACGATTCAAGCTCAAATATTGGATTTACTAAGACAAGTGAAAGAAGAATTTAAAACGTCGATCTTATTAATTACACATGATTTAGGTGTCGTAGCAGAAATGGCTGATTACGTTGTCGTTATGTATGGCGGGAAAGTTATTGAAGAAGCTCCAGTACTAGAGATATTCCAAAATCCAAAACACCCTTATACGAAAGGATTGTTGAAATCAAAACCAGTAATGGGAAAACGAATAGATAAACTATATTCTATTCCAGGGCAAGTTCCGAATTTAGTTGGTTTAGGTGAGTTTTGCTACTTTAGTGGGCGTTGTGAGCATTGTATGGAAATATGTGAAAAAGAAGCCCCAAATCTAAATGGAAATGATGAAAATCATAAAGTAGCTTGCTGGTTATATGAGGAGCGTGCGGAACAATGAGTGAACCATTATTAGAGGTGAAAAACCTAAAGACATATTTTCCAATTAAAGGTGGCATATTTAGTAGAACAATCGGGCATGTAAAAGCAGTTGATGGAGTAAGTTTTACTATTAATAAAGGTGAAGTGTTTGGTCTCGTTGGCGAATCAGGGAGCGGAAAAACAACGATAGGAAAAACAATTTTACGCCTCGTTCAAAAAACGGAGGGGGAAGTGAAGTTTAAAGGGAAAGATGTTCATTCTTTATCCAAGGATGAATTGAGAAAACATCGCCCTAATATGCAGCTCGTTTTCCAAGATCCATTTAGCTCATTAAATCCGAGAATGAGAATTGGTGAAGCGCTTGGAGAGCCGATGTTGGCCCACGGATTAGCGACGAAAGAAAATGTTCGTGAAAAGGTAATTGAAGTATTGGAGTTATGTGGCTTAGCTCCTTATCATATTGACCGGTATCCCCATGAGTTTTCTGGTGGACAACGTCAGCGTATCGTAATAGCAAGGGCTATGGTATTAAATCCAGAATTCATTGTAGCTGATGAACCTGTGGCGGCACTAGATGTATCTATCCAAGCACAAATTATTAATTTATTTAGTGAGTTACAGGAGAAAAAGGGATTATCTTATTTATTCATTTCACATGATTTGAGTGTAGTAGAACATTTATGTACGAAAATCGGAATTATGTATTTAGGTACAATTGTGGAGACGGCGCCGCGTGATGAGTTATTTACCAATCCGCTACATCCGTATACAAAAGCATTGTTATCAGCTGTTCCAATACCAGATCCAACAGTGAAGCGAGAGCGAATTATACTAGAAGGGGATATTCCAAGTCCAGCAAGTCCACCTTCGGGTTGTCGTTTTCATACACGTTGCCCGTTTGCAACAGATGTTTGTAAAAAAACAATACCAGAATTTCGTAATGTTGGTGATAATCATTTTGTTTCTTGTCATCATGTATAAAAAAAGGACTCTTTCAAATTGAAAGAGTCCTTTTTTTATTTACTAGATGAAGTTTGTTTCAATACAAATTGCTCAATTGCGTGAGCAACACCATGTTCATTGTTTGTTAGTGTTACAACATCACATAGTTTTTTTACATCTTCTTCAGCGTTGCCCATTGCAACAGATAAGCCTGCTACTTCTAGCATTGGTACATCATTAAAATTATCACCAATAGCAACTGTATCTTCAATAGGGATATTAAAATGAGCTGCCATCTGCTGTAGCCCGTTTCCTTTATGTCCATTCTTATCCATAATTTCTAAGTTAGTAGGAGCTGATGCTGTAACCATAATATCAGCGTCTTCTTGTAACACGCTTAATAGCTGTGCGCGATGCGCTGCATTAAATGTTGAAATGAAGAATTTAGATATTTCTAGTTCTTGGTTATTTACAACATCTTCTATTTTTTTGAAATCAGTAATTAGGTTTGATTTTTTTTGCTTTTCTGTAATTCGTTCAAGCTCCTCTAATGTAACATCGAGCGCATGCTTATTTTCTTCGAACGCTTGCATCACTTGATCTTGCCATGTATATGGAGAATAAACGCCTTTATTCGTATATAGCTTATATGGGAAACCTTCAGATTCTAGTAATTTTGCAAGTTTGTACACTTTGTCGTTTTGTATACAACGAGAGTTAATTACTTTTCCATCCACATAAACAATAGCCCCATTGCTTGCTCCAACTGGAAGAGATAATTTATATTCTTCCAATAGCTTTAAAGCATCCTCTTTCGCACGACCAGAACAAATCATTACAATATGACCAGCTTCTTGTGCAGTTTGGATTGCTTGTAGGTTTTCTTTGGAGATTTCAAGATTAGATGATAGTAGTGTACCATCCATATCTAATGCGATTAATTTCAAAATGACCACCTCTTTGTTTTTATTATACATAGTTATATAGAGGAAACATATAAACTTATCTTGGAAAGACGGTATTTTATCTCATATTAAAAGTAAGTAAAGATTAGATAGGTTTAGTGTCACTAAATAAACTGTTTGTAACAAAAATAGAGAGAAGGATGGCTATATTTCACTTTATGACTTTAATATTACACGAATGTTACAAACGTGAGCTTAGTGAAAAGTGCATTAAATAAGGGTTTTTGGGGAGTTTTATAAAAAAACGTAAAAAAAGTGTAATAAATTTCACGTTATTATATTGCAACGTAACAATAGTTATGTTACATTAATGTTACAAACGTTACGTTATCAAATTTAATGTAACGTTAACATAAAAACTATGAAATAAACATTTCTTAGAAATTACATATAGATAACTTATAAAAAGGGAGGATAAATGATATGAAAGAGCAAGTATTACAAGTAACAAAAGGTGACTTCGTAGGATCA
>NZ_JACVUW010000017.1:0-61535 GCF_016625265.1 Bacillus sp. S71
TGCTACTGGACCTCAAGGTGCTCAAGGTATTCAAGGGCCAGCAGGCGCTACTGGGGCTACTGGACCTCAAGGTGCTCAAGGTATTCAAGGGCCAGCAGGCGCTACTGGGGCTCAAGGTGCTCAAGGCGTTCAAGGGCCAGCAGGCGCTACTGGGGCTCAAGGTGCTCAAGGGCCAGCAGGCGCTACTGGTGCTACTGGCGCTCAAGGTGCTACGGGGGCTACTGGACCAGCGGGTACTCCGATTCCTGTAACTATAGCTGCAATAGGAAACTCCAATGCTCAAACAATATCACCTGGAATGAATATCCAATTCAATCAAGTTTTTGAAATAAATAATATTAATTTTAATGATACTACAGATACTTTAACAGTTTTAGAAACAGGCGTATATGATATTAGTTTCTCGGCATCTACAACTTTCCCAGGCTCTTCACCGTTTGGATTCGGTATTTCATTCAATGGCCAACCACCTACTCGTAATTTTTCAACTAATGTTATCGGTAGTGCTGTTTCTTTCTCTACAATCGTTACTTTACAAGCGGGTACAACGATTTCTGTACAACCTACAGCAAATACTATTTCTATTCCTAATACGGGCGATACAACTGCGACACTATCTGTCTTCCGAATTTACTAACCACAATTTCCGATAATATTTTGGGAGGACTAAGCACATTTATAAGTAATAGGTTTGCTTTGATTGTCTATTAAATCTCTCTTTTAATAAAAAGGAGCACTTATTTGGGAGGATAAGTGCTCCTTCTTTACGTTTCTTTACCTCAAATTTACTCTATCTTAATCCTCATTTTGTATGATAAATAATGAAGTCAAAGATATGAAAGAGGGATGAAAAATGAGAGTTATGTCACTGATACGCATTTGGATTGCTCTTATGGTATGCATTATTTTATGTGTAGGATTTTTTTTAACTCTAAAATACTCCACTATTTCAAAAGCAGAGAGAAAAACAGTTCCATACAAACTTTTGTATACGAAACAAAACGACATCCCTTATTCCAATTCCACAAATAATGAAAAAAAAGTTATAAAGGGAATGCTTATTACGAAAGCTTCTAATTACGAAACTCTACTTCAAATTGCTGAAACGATTAAAGATCAGTATACAAATAAAGGAATTGATGAAATCACGCTGTCTATCCATAATGAAAATAATGGTAGTTATGAAGAAGAATTACCTTACGAACCGATTAGTAAAGGAACAATAATCGTCACATACGATTCTCAATCCTTTGGCAGTACGAACATTACTCTTAATGAATAGTAGCATTTATCTCACTCATTATGAGCTCACTTTATTTTTCACACGAGAAAGAGGCGAATAATGAAATTCGCCTCTTTTTTTACCATAATGATGGAATCCACTCTTTCACTTTATCAAACCACTCTTGCTGTTCTTTTTTCCTTTGTTGCTCTTCTTCTTGCCTTTTCTTTTCTTCTTCTTTTCTTCGCTTTTCTTCTTCAATTGTTTGCAATTGTTTTTTATAGTCCGCCTCAGATATTAACGACAATTGGAACGCTTTTTGGGCTGGGTTTGCATTTGCTTTTTTCATGATATCCCGGAACATCGTCGTTGTAATTTGGCTACCACCCGGAACATAATGCTCGCTATCTGTTTTGTCATATCCTACCCAAATCGCACCTACTAAATCTGGTGTGTATCCTACAAACCACGAGTCCTTTGCCCCTACGCTCGGACCATTTACAAGTTGAGTAGTCCCTGTCTTCCCTGCTGTATCAACATTATTAACTTTCGCTTTTTCACCTGTTCCCTTTTCTACAACACCTTTTAATAAATACGTCATCTTTTGAGCGATTTTCTCACTCGTCACTCGTGTCTCTTTCTTATACCATTTCCCTATTATTTCCCCTTCAGCATTTTGAACTTCTCTAATTGCATGAGCCTCTACTTGAACCCCATCATTAGCAAATGTACTATATGCTTGGGCCATTACAAATGGTGATGTCCCTACATGCATCCCACCTAAAGCAATTGGATACGTACGGTCTTCTGGTACTAATGGAATACCAAATCGCTCTAAAGATTTCAATCCTTTATCTAATCCTATTTGTTCTAATAGCCACACAGCAGAAACATTATACGATTTTGCTACCGCTTCATACATTGTCACATTACCATGAAAAGCCTGATCACTATTTTTAGGTTCATATTCTTTAATATGAAATGGTTCATCCTTTAATATATCGTATACCTCATACCCTTGTTCTAAAGCGGGTACATATACAGCTAGAGGCTTTAATGTTGAACCTGGCTGTCTTTTTAATTGCGTAGCATGATTAAATTGTAAAAACTGATATGGTCCTCTCCCCCCAACTAAAGCTGGAACACCGCCTGTTTTGGGATTTATAAGGACTACACCCGTTTGCATAAGTTGATCTGAGCCACTATCTTTGAAATAACTATCATTATTCACAACATCTTCTACAGCTTGTTGTTTTTTCGGATCCAGCTCAGTATAAATACGATAACCACCTGCTAAAATTTCATTTTGTGTTAATTCATACTTATCCATCGCTTCCCTAACTATATAATCTACATATTGGGAGTATTTACCTTTATATTTATCATCAACCCCACGTTTTAATACAAGTCCTGACTCTTTTTCTTTATTGTATTGCTCTTCAGAAATATATCCTTGTTCCTTCATTAAACTTAATACGACATTACGTCGTTCAATTGATTTATTAAAGTTTTTATAAGGCGAATACGCAGACGGCGCTTTAATTAAGCCCGCGATCGTTGCAGCTTCTGAAATTGATAAATCTTTTACCTCTTTATCAAAATAAGATTTAGCTGCCCTCTTTATCCCCCAAGCACCTTCCCCAAAATAAATTTGATTCATATACATTTCAATAATTTCATCTTTTGTATAAGTACGTTCTATTTTTTTCGTTAAAAAGTATTCCTTTATTTTACGAGAAAATGTACGATCTTGTGTCAGAAATACATTCTTCGCAAGCTGCTGTGTAATTGTACTTCCTCCTGCTACAACTTCTCCTGCTGTAATATTTTTAAAAACTGCACTTATAATTCCACTATAATAAATACCATGATGGTTAAAAAATTCCTTATCTTCTACTGCAACAATTGCCTGAACCATAATATCAGGAATATCTTTTCTTTTAACGCCTTCTGTTTTCGAAGAAGCTAATTTAGTTGCGACCTCATTATTTGCATCATAAATTAAAGTCGGTTGTGGAACAGCTTGTTTTAATTCAGATATGTCTTGAATGGAAATTATTATATTTACAGCAATAAATATAGTAACGAGTACACTTCCCAATACAATTAATGAATTACGAAGTTTCTTCCTCTTATTGAACCACTCAAGCATTTTTTTAAAATGAGTGTTCTTCAATTTCATTCGTTCACTTCCTTCATTTATTTACACTCTTCTTTTTAAAAGGAAGAATATACCGCCTTTTAAATTTATTATAATAACGTAGTCATTCCTATAGTGTAAAGCTTTTCTTTTACATTCATACTTTTTGCAAGAAAAGGACATTCTACAAGTAAGATATTCACTATTGGATATTAATATTATTAATAGAACAACGAGAGTTATGTTAAGTTTTTGTAAACTTTTCGATAAAATGTTTTAAAAAACGACAGTTTTTTGTTAGAATTGATTAGCCAATATATTTTACATATATTACTTTTGTGGGGGTAACAATAATGGTCTTTAAATCAAAAAAAGATAAATTTTCTGAAATGTTAATGAATGTTTCCGAAAATTTAAAAGAAGGCGCGCAATTTTTCGTGGAGTATAAAATTAAAAATGCTAGCGATTTAAAAGAGTTTTCTATGCGCATGAAAGAGTATGAGTCAAAAGGTGACTCATTTATTCACGAAATCATTATGGAGCTAAACAAAGCGTTTATTACTCCGATTGAACGTGAGGACATCCTACAACTTGCAATGAGTATGGATGATGTATTAGACGGATTAGATCACAGTGCTGGTCTGTTCGAAATGTATTCTATTACAGAAGCTGATGAATACATGATTAAATTCGTAGAAGCAATTAATCAATGTGCAATTGAAATTGCAAATTCTGTTGAACTACTGTCTAAAAAGAAGTTAGTCGACATTCGTACGAACGCAATCAAGATTAAGGATTACGAATCACAATGCGATGATATTCGTCGTCATGCGATTAAGCACTTATTCTCTCGTGAGAAAGATCCGATTAAGATTATTCAATTTAAAGAGATTTACGAAGAGCTTGAAGAAGTAGCTGATAGCTGTCAAAGCGTTGCAAACGTATTAGAAACAATTATTATGAAGAACGCGTAAGGAGTTTGATCATGGATACACTCTTGATACTGACCGTTTTAGTAGTCATTTGCGCTTTAGCTTTTGACTTTATCAATGGATTTCACGATACAGCAAACGCTATTGCAACGGCTGTTTCAACGAAAGCTCTAAAGCCTAGACATGCAATTATTATGGCAGCTATTATGAACTTTTTAGGTGCAATGACATTTACAGGTGTAGCAAAAACGATTACAAAAGATATCGTTGACCCATTTGCTTTACAAAATGGTTCTCTTGTAATTTTAGCTGCTTTACTTGCGGCGATAGCATGGAACTTAATTACTTGGTACTACGGTATCCCAAGTAGTTCTTCGCATGCAATTATTGGCTCAATCGCAGGTGCAGCCATTGCTGCTGCTGGTATTAGCTCATTAAACCTTAAAGGATTCATTAAAATTCTTGAAGCTTTAATCATTTCACCAATTATCGCTTTCGTTATTGGTTATATCGTATACAGTATTTTTAAAGTGGTCTTTAAAAACTTTAACTTAACGAAAACGAACAAAAACTTCCGTATATTCCAGATTTTCACTGCAGCATTACAAGCCTATACACACGGTACGAATGATGCACAAAAAGCAATGGGTATCATTACGATGGCTCTTATGGCTAATAACTATCATACTTCTAGCGATATTCCGTTCTGGGTACAATTATCTTGTGCTATCGCAATGGGGCTTGGTACTTCTGTCGGTGGATGGAAAATTATTAAAACTGTCGGTGGACAAATTATGAAAATTCGTCCTGTAAATGGTGTAGCTGCCGATTTATCATCATCACTTGTTATTTTCGGTGCAACATTCATTCACTTACCGGTTAGTACGACGCACGTTATCTCTTCTTCTATTTTAGGGGTTGGTGCTTCTCACCGTGTGAAAGGGGTAAAATGGGGAACTGCAAAACGTATGTTAATTACATGGGTTATTACACTTCCTATTTCAGCTTCTTTAGCTGCTCTATTTTACTACCTATTACATTTTGTTTTCTAATCAAAAGTCGTCTTCCTTATTTTTCTAGGAAGACGACTTTTTTGTGAACAAGCCTATTTCTCATTAAAAAGCGTGTATAATAATTGGTGGATAAGTTATTTAGAGGAGTTGGCAATTTTGGAATACATCATGTTACTTTTCATCGGACTAATCGCCGGGACAGTCGGCAGCCTAGTTGGGCTTGGAGGCGGAATTATTATTGTTCCGTTATTAATTGGATTACACAGTTTATCACCACAACTTGCAGTAGGGACTTCTATGGTAACAGTCGTTTTTACAGGGCTATCCTCCACCCTTACTTATATGAAGCATAAACGCGTAGATTATAAAAGTGGACTTATTTTATTTATCGGAAGCGGCCCTGGTGGTATTATCGGATCATGGGCAAATAAATTTTTAAACCAAGACACATTTTCTTTATACTTTGGGGTTTTCCTTATATTCGTCTCAATTCTACTTATGCTTCGAGACAAATTAAAACCTCTTTCCCTCTCAAATACGTCTGTAATTAAGCGTTCTTTTACAGATAATGATGGAAATACTGTACACTACCAATTCCCACCGTTTCTTGCTATCTTTATTGCCTTTATAGTTGGGTTTATATCTGGGTTATTTGGAATTGGTGGCGGTGCCTTACTTGTTCCAGCAATGATGCTTCTTTTTGCATTCCCAGCACATATTGCAGTAGCAACTTCAATGTTCATCGTATTTCTATCAGCAATTGTAAGTTCTGCAACTCACATCTCACTTGGAAATGTCAGCTGGATTTATGCATTAATCCTTATTCCTGGTGCATGGATCGGCGGAAAAATCGGGGCTTACATTAATACAAAACTAAGTGGTAACGCCGTAATTAATTTATTACGTATTACGTTAATTATTCTTGGAACTAGATTAATCATTATTTCCCTTTTATAACGTATTCTTTTTAGAATGCGTTTTTCTTATACACATGAATATAAAAATCCTCCGAGGAGAACAAATAAAATTAAACAAACACATAATAACATATAATTTGAAATATGTACTTTCTTCAAGTTGACCACTCCTATAACTGCGACTGTTATCTTTATGATAGCGAAAAATTAGTTCACTTGCAGTTACAGAGTGCTAACAATGCAAAATCAATTATTACAAATTTTATCCTTATATTTCATTTCTTTGTATATTCTATCGATTTAATAAAAAAAGATGTCATATTGACATCTTTTTTAGTGAAGAAGTGACCATCCCATAAAGTCTTCATGTACTTGGCACGCCCTCTTATCATTTCGATCATATAATTCAGCATAACTATCTGTTTCTTCATCATAAGCCATCGTATAAATAATTTGGCCGTCTACTTCAACGGATAAAACGACTCCACCTTTCATCTCTTCTACATGAATGATAGCATTCGCCGGAATTCTCATATCCGTCATTCTCATCGCATCTAACAATATACTAAACCCCCTACAGCGTATTCATTGCTAGTACTATTACACACTAAATAGTATACTACTGTAATAGCATACATTTCGTCAATGAAATTGCTGTTGAAATAGCATATTGTCTATATACATATACGCTAAAATAGAAGAAATAGAAACATATTAATGGGGGGCTAACATTGATTCTACACAAAGGAGATGTACTATTCCGTCAAGGCGAGGACGGTCCTTTATACTTTATAAAAACAGGCTTATTAAAAGTAGTTCGGCTAGAGGAAGACGGAACACCATTTTTATTCAACATTATCGTTCCAGGTGAAACGATACCTCATCATTCTTTAATTTCACCGAAAGAATATCACGGTACAGCTATCGCTTTAATAAAAACAGAAGTTGAACCGATCACTAGTAGTGAATGGTATGAGAGACTTCAAGCAAATCCCGAATCATATGCCAACATCGCTATGCAATTGCAATCTAAATTAAGAATGATGCAACAACGAATTGATCAATTGACAACCGTCTCTCCGAAAGAACGTCTTCATCGTTTACAAGAATGGTTCACATTATATTTAGGTGACATTCCTATATATGAAATATTAACACAAACTGAAATTGGTCAACTGATAGGCATACGCCGTGAAACAGTTAACCGTTTATTACGAGAACAAATAAAAAACGAGGTAAAATAAATACCTCGTTTTTTTGTTTATTCTCATTCGTCTTATTGTAAGCTTGTTGCTGGGCCGAAAAATTCATAATGAATATGCTCTTGTTTCACACCTAAATCAGTTAGTGCAGCATTTATATGCTTCATAAATGCTACTGGACCACAAAAATAAAATTCTGCTTCAGTTGTCGGAATAATAGTTTTTAACCATTCACTTTCAACGAAACCTTCTTTATCAAAGTTCTTCATTTCTAAATCTTTTTCAGTCGGTGCAGAATAACAAGTATATGCTTTAACTTGTTCATATTCATTTTCTACTGCCTTAACGTGTTCTTTCATTGCATGTGTATTACTATTTATTGCTGCATGAACAAAATATACATTACGTTTTGAATCTTGTTCAATTAACGTATTTAACATACTCATCATCGGTGTAATCCCTACTCCACCACTAATTAGTACAACTGGTAATGTTGAATCCATATTTAACACGAAATCTCCCGCTGGTGCACTTACTGGTAAAACATCTCCTTCTTTTACATGTTCATGTAAGTAATTAGACACTTTACCGTCTGGTGTATCTACACCTTTTTCTTTCTTTACACTAATACGATAATATTCTTTCCCAGGTGCATCAGATAAACTATATTGACGATTATGTGTATATGTCTCACCTTCAATATTGATTTGAACCGTTACATATTGACCTGGGATGAATGAAGAAACTTTCCCTCCATCTTCAGGTTTCAAATAAAATGACGTAATAACATCGCTTTCCTTCACTTTTTTAACAATCATAAAGTTGCGGAAGTCTTTCCATCCACCTTCTTTATGTGCAGCTTCTTCATACATCTCTGCTTCAATGCTAATAAATGCATCCGCAATGACACCATATGCTTCTCCCCATGCATTTAAAACTTCATCAGGTGCACCTGCGACTTCTTTAATGGCACGTAGTAAACATGTACCTACAATCGGATAATGCTCAGCTTTAATACCTAAACTTCTATGCTTATGACCAATTTGTTTTACAACTGGAATAATTGCTTCTAAATTATCAATGTACGTTGCAGCTGCATAAACAGCATTCGCTAACGCTTGTTGTTGTCTTCCCTTTTTCTGATTCGTATGGTTAAAAATATTCAATAACTCCGGATGTTCTGAAAATAAAATTTGATAAAATCTCGTTGTAATTTCAACGCCTTTTTCTTGTAATAATGGTACTGTTGACTTTACGATTTCAATTGTTTTTGCACTTAACATTGTATCCCACTCCTCTATTTCCTTAACTGTTTTTAGTTTAACTGAATCTTATAATGCAGATTGTGATTTTAATCACTATTAACACGTTGTTTTTGTGAATAATATATGAACATTGCATTTACAAAAGAAAATAAGCTAACTAGAATTCTAGCTAGCTTATTATTTTGTTTGTATAGCTTGTTCAATTACCTTTCTATCTTTCCCATCACCAAACTCCGTATACCCCCAGATATTCGTTTCACCTCTATATTTATTTACGATAATATCCAAATCATGATATACACGGTGGGCATACACTACATACTCAATATTTTGAAGTTCCACACCTTTTTTTACAATTTCATAGCTTCTATTTACATCGCGTTTTATTTTTTCATTCTTTATTTCCGTATGTATATTTTTTAAAGATGGTTCTTGTTGTTGAAACCATTGCTTAAATTGCTTCCAATCCCCGTCTGTATAATTCTCTGCTTTACCGTAATTTAAGAAATTATTATAGCTTTCATGTGTCATTCGAATAAAATCTAGCACTTTTGTCTCTTCTTGCACATCTTCTACTTGAGCTATTGTATTTACCTCAGCAGGCTTATTCGCATAATGTAACAGCACTTTCATAAGACTATAACTCGCAATGATCATTACGATAATAATCCCGAATACACTTAACAATTTCTTCATATACAGAACTCCTTCTCTACTAAAGATATTACAATGTATGACTATACTTGTAACATTCTCTCGTAGAAATATAATTCCTGTATTAATTCTTCCTATCATTTCGACAATATTTTTCTACACATTTCGTCTTGGCAAATGCTCCTGTAAAACAATATAACCTTCATAAGCTGTATAACCAAGTATAGCTATTAATCCGATATAACAAGCAAATACTGTCCATTTCGTTTTCGTATCCACTTTATAATAGTTTTCTTGTTGTTCCTTTTCTGTTTTCCATTCATTTAATTTTCTTTCTGACGCTTCAAATGCTTCTCTTATGTGAATAGTATACTCATCTATTTCATCTTCATATGGAACATAATCTAACGGTTCAAACTTCGGTAAAAGATACTCTAACACTTCCATTTTTTGAAGTTCACCTATTTGTAACTCTTTTTCCCGTTCACTTTGTCTTAATGCACTCATCTCATGATGCATCATGTATATAGTCCGATGTACAGCTCCAGTTTCTTTTAATTCCTCTTCAAGCCTAGCAACATATTCTTTCATTCCATCAATTTTATGCCCTAATTCCTTAATCGGCTCATCTCTCTTTATCACTCTGTATAATTCCATACAACCGATAATAACAATAAATCCTCCCAAAATACTTTTAAAGTAAATTGAATAGCCAAGTAATAAAATAAGGCCTGCTCCCCAAATTTTAGTACTGACAACTGAAATAATTCGCCCACCATCTAGCGGCGAAACAGGAATTAAATTAAAGAAATTAATCATACTTCCAAGCAAAATAACAAGCGCCCAAAACGGCTCTTGCGTCATTATATAAAGTGGGATCGCTGGTAAAAATGAAAGAAGTCCGAAAAGCGGCCCCATATAGGCGATGTAAGCTTCATCTTTCGCATTTTTCGGCATCTCTTTCATTCCAATAAGGGCCCCCATAAACGGAATAAAGATTGCTGGCGATGTTGGGATCCCCTTTCTTTTCGCAGCCCATAAATGGCCCATTTCATGAACAAACAACAAATAAATGAGCGCCACTCCAAATTTCCAACCATATAGAACTGCGTATGCGCCAAGCGATAGAAACATACTAAATACCGTTGAAAACTTTGCTAATTTAAAAATTGCAAATACCCACTTTAACTTAGACAGTAAAAATAGACCTATCGCAACAATAATTCCCCATAATCCTTTTTTATTATTTTTCATATTCCTCTCCTTTATCTCTCATTAATGAATCATATTCATTCATCAAAGCTTGTTCTTTTCTCTATTATGACATATTTTTTTCTATTGTTAGAAATAATGTTTATTTAATCCATTTTTAGCCAAAAATATAAATAAAGGAGGTATATACGAATGAATTTACAATCTCTCATAATAAGTGTTTTATCATTTTTAGCTTCAACTCTTATTTTTTATACAGTGAGCTATGTATTATTATTAGATTGGTTGCCAAATCACTTACTTATCACTCTTATCATTCTTTCCGCTCTTATGATTTCATTTCTTATTACACGAAAATCAATGAATGAGCCATCTGCAAAAGCAAAATAATAGAGAGGGTGTTCTTCCCCCCTCTCTATTATCATTTCCTAGGAAAGGCTACATACAATTTCAATTCAGCTACAGCCAATAAGGATCTTATCTCAAAATTCAGTTGGAACAAAGAAGTTAAGCGGGAATCAACGCCGAATTGGCAAAGACTATTAATCAACGAAAAATGAGCATCCTCTGCCGATTAAAGTCTCACTTTATCTTTGAAAATTCATTTTTTCACCATACTCTTTAACGATTTGAATTATATTTTGAAACACGCCTATTTTTTCTTTTTCACTGTTTAATATTTTCAAATCATACTTTTCGTAATATGTTTCTAATGATTTTAATTGTGATTCTGAAGCACCTTTTATCGGAACAGTAGCATGCAATTCATATTGCTTATACCCTTCCTTTACTTTTTCACCTAAAATCATTTCACTCTCTTTTGCTCCAATTAATTTTTGAACTTTTTCTGGGAAAGTGAGTTGCAAATAATACTCTCGTTCCTTCACTAACTTGTTATATAGTGATTGTGAAATCGTATACCGTACCATATAATTCACGTTTTGATCGCCCGCTTTAATATGAAACGCAGTAATCTGCAAATCTTTTTTTGTTACTTCCGTTAAAGGACCTACCTGCATCTCATCTTCTTTTTGTTCTGAAACATTTGGAAATATAGCCAAAAGCTTTTCCGTATCTTTTTCATTCAACATATACATAGCTTTCTTATATTGCACCCATCCTCGTCTATCTTCTCCCCTTAACCATGCATAATAAGTTTCTTTTTTCCCATCTCTACTAATTTGTATTTCATATTCAGGTTCACCGAAGCTTCCGGTTATTTCTTGTTTCTCAGCTTTATCCAAAATGTCTATTACTAACTTCGCTTCTGATTCCTGCAACTTTTTCTCTTTATGTTTTTTTTGTATAACGGTTACCCCAATTGTTTCTTTCACTTCATTCACCGTCTCTTCTACTTTTTTTGTTTCTTTTTTTTGCTCAGCTTGACCACAAGCTGCTAGTAACATAACAAATAACAACAATACATATTTCCCTTTCAAATTAATCCTCCTTTTACGATAAGAAATTCTTATAATCTTCATACATAAAACAAAAACGTGACATCCTATTAAATAAGTTATACTAATCATTGAAAGGAGGTCTTTATCATGTCCATTAATTTTCATGATCCAAATAATAAATACACATACGCAACAAGAAACGCTCATATTTCTTGGGCTGAAATGGTAAAAAACATTACAGACATACAAAACAAGCAAATAATTGATATTGGCTGCGGTGGCGGGATTTATACGAAAGAACTTGCTCTTATGGGAGCCAAAAATGTTGTGGGACTTGATTTTTCAAAAGAAATATTACAAGCTGCAAAAGAAAATTGCGGCAACATTCCAAATATTTCTTTCATCCACGGTGATGCACATAATATCCCATACCCTAATGAAACATTCGACATAGTTATTTCTCGTGCAGTTATTCATCATTTACAAGACATTCCTACATTTTTATGTGAAGCTTCTCGTATATTAAATAAAAACGGTGTACTTATTTTACAAGATCGAACGATTGAAGATTGTACAGTTCCAGGAAGTCCCGAACACATTCGTGGATATTTTTTCTCTATATTTCCAAAACTCATTGAAATAGAGTCAAAAAGACGTCCAAAAACCAACACGATACAGAAAGAATTACAAAAACATTCTCTTCACGTGCTTCCCACACAAACACAATGGGAAGTACGAAAAATACATGATTCTGTAGAAGCATTGCTACAAGATTTATCTCCTCGAACAGGTCGATCCATTCTATATGAGTTAACAGATGATGAACTTTCTCAACTTCTACAACATATACAGACCGCATTACAAAACGTCTCTCCTATTATTGAAAGAGATCGATGGACAATTTGGAGCGCCATGAAGTTGTAAGGAAGGAAGCCTCACAAAATAATGTGAGGCTTCCTTTCTTTCATAATCTAATTTTGCAACACTCTTGATATCCTCCACTTCTGGCCTGTGCACTTCCACACTTCGGACATACTAAATATCTAGACTGATTTGTCAACAAACTACCTTTTTGAAAGAGTAAAACTTCTGCTTGTTTAAACGAACGCGAATAATATAACCACATAAAACCAATTATAGCAATAATGCCAAATAATACTCCCATCGCAAGCATTTCAGTCACCTCTTTTGGTTTGTTCTTTCCAGCAAGTGGATTGTTGTAATATTCTCTGTAAATTCAAATAATCCCTTCTTTACTCCTATAAATATCAACTTTCTCTATAAATTTTACAATTCTCCACAAATTTTTACTCCCATTTTACAATTCATTATTCCTTTTGCAACAACGAATATTACTTTCGATATTTCCGTATATAAATATATCTTTCAAAAAACATATTGACTTTCTAAAAAAAACATGCAACAATACTGTCAGAATACTTGAATAAAAATTCATTGACGAGAACGAGTACGTTATAGAACTGTTCCCCAGAGAGTTGGCGATTTGCTGAAAGCCAACGTTCAGTGCGTAACCGAAAATCATCTCCGAGAAGTAGAACCGAATGTTACAGTAAGTTCTTACCGGCCGTCCCCCGTTACAAGGAACACGTATCATGTTGTACGTTGCAAAGCCGTATACATATAGATTTATTTCTACATGTGTAAATTAGGGTGGTATCGCGGGTAAATATAACTCGTCCCTTTCTTTAGGGACGAGTTTTTTGTGTTCTTACAAATGAATTTAAAAAAGGAGGAAAAACAATGAACACTGTATCAAAAAAACATATTTTTTTCACGGGTCTTATGCTATTTTCTTTATTTTTTGGGGCAGGTAATTTAATTTTCCCTCCCATGCTTGGACAAAACGCAGGTGAAAATTTTTGGCCAGCAATGATTGGATTTTTACTAACAGGAGTTGGCTTACCACTACTAACTGTTATCGCAATTTCTCTATCAGGAAATGGGATGCAGCAACTTGCAAGTCATGTCCATCCATTATTCGGAATTTTCTTTACAGTAGTTGTATACATTGCCATCGGTCCATCCATGGGCATCCCACGTGTTGCAAATGTTGCTTATGAAATGGGTGTTAGTTCTTTCTTACCAGAAACAATCCGCTCTAGCAGCCTAGTGCTATTTGTATATACAATCATATTCTTTACTTTCGTATTTTGGCTGAGCTTAAATCCATCTAAACTTGTCGATCGTATTGGAAATATATTAACACCTATTTTATTAATCTCAATTTTCTTATTGTTTGTTAAAAGTGTCTTTACACCACTTGGGCAATCAGGACCAGCTATGCAAGAGTATCAAACTTCTCCAATCTTCAAAGGCTTTATGGAAGGGTACTTAACAATGGACACCATTTCAGCACTTGCATTTGGAATTATCGTTGTAAATGCAATTCGCTCTAAAGGTGTGAATGATCGTAAGTCCATTGCCATCGCCACAGCAAAAGCAGGGCTTATTGCCGCTACAGGACTCGTACTTGTATATGGTGCACTCGGCTGGCTGGGGGCAACTAGTGTCTCTCTCGGATATGCAAAAAATGGTGGACAGCTACTTACTGTTATCGTACAACAATTATTCGGTCCGTATGGTTTGCTCCTATTATCTCTTATCGTTACACTCGCTTGTTTAACGACATGCGTTGGACTCGTATCTGCGTGCAGCCAATATTTTTCAACATTATTGACTACATTTTCATACAAAACATTCGCGAGTATCATTTGCGCATTAGGATTATTAGTTGCCAACTTAGGTTTAACGAAAATTATCGCAATCTCTGTTCCAATTCTACTTGTTGTGTATCCAATTGCGATTGTACTCGTACTACTATCGTTACTTCATAAATACTTCGGTGGATATCGCTCTGTTTATGTATGTGCTTTAATCGGATCAGCTGTAGTGAGCGTATTTGATGGATTAAAACAAGGTGGTATTTCAGTTTCATTCATCACACCATATTTTGAATTTATCCCTTTATATAATGAAGGAATCGGTTGGCTAATACCAGCATTAGCAGGAGCTCTTCTTGGCCTTACAATCGCTAAGTTAAGCGGTACGAAAAAAGTTCCATTACTAATCGAATCTAACGAAGTAAAAGCCTCCTAAAAAAACTCCCAAAAGGGAGTTTTTTTACATTTGATAAGCAGTATGATTAAAACTGCTTATTTTATAAGCTTTCGTATAATATTCAATATTTGTATCAACTGTTTCTACCTTGACAACATCATAGCGCTCTTCTTGCTTTACTAAAAATAAATAGTATTCCTCTGTTGCCTCAATAATCGCAATTTTATCTGTTTCAACATTATATTGTTCACAAAGTGCTTGTAATGCGTTCACATACTCCCCTAATTTTTTAGACTTATCCATTCCGAATATAGTTTGAACTAACATATACATTCTCCCCTTTATATGTACTGTTAACACCTTAATGGTAACGCTTACATTATTTATCGTCAATAAAAACATTCGATGGTTTTAACGCCAAATCTATATTGTAGCGAGCCAATAATCAGCGAGGAATTCCCCGCCAATTAAAGCTTCACTTTATCACTTCGTTAATTGATGCCTAAATGCATAAATAACTGCCTGAGTACGATCACTTACATTCAATTTATTTAATATGTTACTCACATGTGTCTTTACCGTTTTCAGTGCAATAAATAACTCGTCCGCAATCTCTTGATTACTTTTTCCCTCTGCAATTAATAACAAAATCTCAAACTCTCTTTCCGTTAAGTCATCATGCAAAGGTTGCTCTTTCTTTTGACGCATACGGGACATCATTTTCCCGGTAACTTTCGGCTCTAATACTGTTTCTCCATCATAAGTAGCTCGTACAGCATCAGCAATATCACTTGCTCTTGATGTTTTTAATAAGTAACTGGTCGCACCAGCCTCAATAACAGGGTATAATTTTTCGTCATCTAAAAAGCTTGTTACAACTACAATTTTTGCTTCTGGCCATTCTTGAATAATAGCACGTGTTGCTTCGACACCATCCATCTCATCCATAACAAGGTCCATTAAAATAATATCCGGTCTTAATTGCAATGCTAATTCTGATCCTTTTCGTCCATTCTCAGCTTCCCCTACTACTTCAATATCTGGCTGTGTAGATAAATATGCCGATACACCCATACGAACCATTTCATGATCATCGACAAGCAATACTTTTATCATACTTCTCCCCCTCTCTCAATCATAATCGGTACTTTTACTTCTATTTGTGTACCTTTGGCCGGGAAACTAAGCACCTTGAGTGTCCCACCAATTTCATGAACACGCTCTTGCATCGATCTTAGGCCATATGAACCTGCCTTATTAACGCCTACTTCAAACCCAACGCCGTCATCAATAATTTTTAAAATCGCATATTGATCAATTTTTCGAAGGCGCACTTCTGTTTTCTTTGCCTTCGCGTGTCGCAACGTGTTTGATAACGCTTCTTGCACAATACGGAATAAATGATCTTCTACACCTTTTTTTAATTCTATTGGCTCAATAAGCCATTCAATTTTCATATGTTGTTTTCGCGATAATTCCGTTAATAATTCCTCTATACCTTCTGTCAGTTTCTTACCTTCCAATTGTACAGGACGTAAATGAAGGAGCAATGCTCTCATTTCTGATTGAGCATTTACAACCATATTTTCAACAAGTTGTAATTGTTTTTTTGTCACATCTGGAAATTCAGTTATTTGTTCATTAATCGCTGACATCATCATCGACATTGCGAAAAGCTGCTGACTTACTGAATCATGCAACTCCCTTGCTAAACGATGCCTTTCTTGAGAAATCGCTTCTTGTCTCATCTCTTCATTCCAATGAGCTCGTTCATTCGTTACTTTTTGAAAGAGTCCAGCTTGCTCCTCTAATCGACGAGCCAAAACGATTACTTTTCGTTCCACTTCATGAAATTCATCATCTGCAGTAAACGAAACATCGCTCGGAAAATTCCCTCGCTCTACTTCAAATAGAAACGTATTTAATCCTTGTATACGCTGCTCTATATAGTAACCGATTGCATATCCTACAATTCCCCCGATAAGTAAACTTGTAGTCATAATAAACAAGCCAATTGGAACAGAAGCGATGGATTCCTTCCATAATAAATCATACACTTGTTGCTCGCTTTTCCATACATATACAATTGTACAAATGAGTGCGATACTAACTGAGGACAACATAGAATAACGAATATACATCCACGAAATATTTTTTTGTTTCTTCATTATACTTTCCTCACTTCCGTGTCGCCTACGACAAGCGAAGAAATAATTTTAATACGACGAGGAGCCTCTTTATACTGCTCTGTTCTAAATGTAACATTGCGGTTAAACCCTGTCTCTTCATGACCTGGCAAGAGCACACGTCCGACAATAACAGAATGATTTAAAGAAAGTTCAATATCATATGGCACATATAAACGAATATTACCAACGACACCCCGAATAACAATTACCGTTTCCCCTTCTGGAATCATAGCAGTAGTTAAATCTATTTCCACATCACAAGCACCGTATTGAACATTAATATCCTCAAGTTCATAAATATGATCCATCATTCGTACATTGCCTACAAACATATTTTTCAAATATGGTTCTGTACGATATATTTGCTTCTCTTCGTCTATAATCCCTTTTTCTTTAATTTCAACCTTCATTGCTTTTTGCTGATGCCCTTGTTGAATCAATTGATAACCAATTAAAGCTAAACAAGCAAATACGACAAGAACAAATGCTGCTGATGAAAATAAGAAGAATAAAAATACGATACCACCAACAAATAAAAATACATTTCCCCGTACATAACGATTCTTTTTACGATAATGCCTTCCAAACATAAGCATAATAAATGCAAAAATGAGACCACCTGGTTCAAAATGTCCAAGTATCATATCAAGAAAAAGACCGAATCCAAATATGATGAGGAGCATCCCCATTAATTGTGTCTTTGAAAAATGTTTCTTCATTTCAGCTCCCCCCTTCTTGTCACATATACATAGAAGAAAAGGCATTGCTTTCCAACACCTTTTCTCCTATCACTATATCATAAGCCTGTTTTATAATATACTACTATTATTTTGTTAACTCTTTCGTTAACGATACATCATTCTTTTCTTTCATTTCACGCTCAAGTTTTGCAATTTTCATATCAAATGTGTCACGCTCATGTTCTTCATTCATACGAGTTTCTAAGTCACGAATGTGATCTTCAATTTCTTCAAATCGTAAGAACGGATTATTTTCATCCATTTTATGCATCGCTGTATTCATACGACGATTTGCATGTGCCATATTTTCACGTGCCATTAGTTCCATACGCTTTGCGTGCATTTCTTTTAATTTATTTTTCATTTCAGAAAGACGACGCTCTAACTCATCAATTTGCTCTACAACACCTGCATACATTTCTTCTAATCGAGTTACTTGCCCTTCATAATAAGCTACCTCTTCTAACGCACGTTCGTGCAATTGTAATTCGCCTGCTTCTTGAGCAATGATAGCTTGCTTTGATCTTTTGTTAACGAAATAACGTGCTTGCTCAAGCTCACGAGCAAAGTTAGATTTTAATGTTTTATGACGTTCAATTAACTTCTCAATTTTTGTTATTTCACGCTCACTATCACGTAAATATTGGTTTAACATCGCAATTGGATTTTTTCTTTCCTTCTCATCTAACACGTTATGAAAATCAGCTAAAATTGCATCGCGTACACGTCCGAATAAAGATTGTTTCATTATAAATCTTCCTCTCTTCTACTTTATTTATAATTTGATTTATTGTTTTAGTTTTTCATTAATTTGTTCCACTCATCTTCAAAGTTGCTATATGGTTTAGAACTTTCTGGAGCAGATTCAACAACTACATCTTTTTCTTTTTTCCACTCACGGTATCCGTAGTATAAAACCACTAAAGCAGCGATACCGATTAATGCTGGTGAATGAGAAAGCGCAATGGATAAACCGATTAAACCAACAATACCCCAAGCTAACTTTCCAAAAAATGACTTAGCTCGCACAAATGATTTATAGCTCCAATATACAACTCCTGCTCCGATTGCGAATCCTACAATACCAGCAAGACTACCAAGAGCAATTAAAGCCAAAATACCGGCTGCGATAAACGCTAGAAATTGTTTCATCTTGTGCTTGCCTCCCTTCGATTTGATACTCTTATCTTAACTATTTTTTCATCTTTCCATAACGAGCTTAAGAACCGTTTTTAACTCAGACTTAAGACCGAGTCATATTCAGCCCTTTACGCAAAAAAACGTGCAGAGTTTATTCTCTGCACGTTTTTTTAATTACTAACATTCATATTAAATTAAGCTGTTTTATGATACTCTTTTTTCTCAGCTACTTTCGAAAATCTTGGAAATCCAATTAAAATAGAAACAATCCCACATACTCCAACTAAGATTGGATAAAATGCATATGGCAACAATTCAACCGGAGATAACGCTGCAAATCCTGCTGCCGTTAACATTTGGGCACCGTACGGAATTAATCCTTGTACACAACATGAGAAAAGATCTAATACACTCGCTGATTTACGAGGGTCTATTTCATATTGATCTGCAATATTTTTTGCAAGCGGGCCTGTAAAGATAATCGAAATCGTATTATTCGCTGTACACATATTCGTCATACTTACTAAACCAGCAATACCAAATTCTGCACCTTTTTTCGAACGAATATTACGTGTTAATACATTCATTAAATATTGAATACCACCATTATATTGGATTAATTCAACCATACCGCCAATTAATATAGCAAGTAATACTAACTCCATCATACCGCCCATTCCAGTCGTTACACTTTTAAAGAAACTTTCTAACGTGTAACTTCCATCTATAAGACCGATAACACCAGATAATACAGTTCCACCAGTTAATACAATAAGTACATTCCAGCCAAGTAGCGCTGTAATAAGTACTCCTGCGTACGGTAAAATCTTTATCCAATCAAAGCTATGTGCTTTAATTTGCGTGTCACTTCCTGAAGTAACTATTACTAATAGTACAATTGTAATAATAGCCGCTGGTAACACAATTAAAAAATTCGTTTTAAACTTATCTTTCATTTCTGTTCCTTGTGAACGAACAGCTGCGATTGTTGTATCTGAAATAAATGATAAATTATCACCAAACATCGCTCCCCCAACAACAGTAGCCATTGCAAGCGCAATTGAGATATCAGTTTGACCACTAATACCTACAGCAATCGGCGCTAATGCTGCAATTGTTCCCATTGAAGTTCCCATTGCTAATGAAATAAATGCACCAATAACAAAGATTCCAGCTACGATAAATCCTGGCGGTAAAATAGTTAACGCTAAATTAACAGTTGAGTCTACTCCGCCCATTCCTTTAGCCGTTTCAGAAAATGCACCTGCAAGCACAAAAATTAATACCATAATCATAATATCCGGATTTCCTGCACCTTTAGCGAACCGCTCGACTTTCACATTAAAACTTTCTTTACGATTCATCACTAAAGCGACTCCTACAGCAATTGAAATTGCTACAAGTATCGGCAATTTATAGAAATCACCTGTAATAATTCCAGAACCAATAAATAGCGCCAAAAATATCCCAAGTGGTAATAAAGCTAAACCATTTCCTCTCGTTTCTTTCAAAGTACCATCTCTCCCTAGTTTCAACCTTTTTCTAATGAATAACAAAAGACCTCTTCCGATGAGAAGAGGTCTTATACATCTATAAGAAACGCTCTTCTCATCTTTCAAGCACATGCTTGCTGGATTTGGCACAGCACTCTGAAATCGAGTCCGCTGCCGAGGCATCGTAGGGCCAGTCCCTCCGCCTCTCTTTATAAGAAGGTTTCATATTTATTTTTTAATAATAATTTCTTCCCTAACTTTACTCGCTTACAAAACAAAAGTCAATTATTTTTTGTATAGATTTTTTTGGTAATTATACAAAAATTTGAATACAATAATCATTTTAACTTTTCGATTTCTTCTTCCAATATTGAAATCCAATAAAATTCACTATTTTTTATTGCTGCTAATATCCATTTCGTAGTGTACCAAGCTAACTCATACTCTTCCTTTGTGACATCGCCACTTTTATAAGCATCCTCTAGCTCCTCTTCATCTAATACATACACCTTACCGCTAGGTAATAATACTACATCTAAATATAAATCATCAAAATACGGTAAACCACGATCGTCTATTTCATATTCTTTCGTCACATCAATATAATATTGCACTAAATTGTGCCTATCATCTAACATAGCTGTAATCGCAAAGTTCTTTCCATTAATGAAATATTGAACCCACGTATACCCATCACTTGCAATACAAATTTCTTTACCATCATATTCTTTACAACTAGGCTCTCTCACCTTTTTTATATCCAGTATTCCGAGCATTCCCTCTTCCACTTGCTTAAGCCTATAACTCTTTTCTATTAGTCTTTTCCACGAAGAACCGTCACCATATTTACGTTTCATTATGTATACTCCTCTTCTATATACAGAAAAGCTCCCACATATTATGTGAGAGCTTGTTCATATTATAATTAAGCAGCTTGACCCTTTTCAGAAATCTCTTTTAAATAAGCTTGTCCTTTTTCAGCGTCATATTGACCTTCCCACTTAGACATAACTACAGCTGCTAAAGAGTTTCCTACAACGTTAACTGCTGTACGAGCCATATCTAAAATACGGTCAATACCAGCAATGAACGCTAAACCTTCAGGTGGAATACCTACTGTACCAAGTGTCGCTAATAATACAACGAATGATACGCCCGGTACACCTGCGATACCTTTTGATGTAACCATTAATACAAGTAATAATGTAATTTGTTGTGTAATAGATAAATCAATACCGTACATTTGCGCCAAGAAAATAGCCGCAATTGCTTGATATAAAGTTGATCCATCTAAGTTAAATGAATAACCTGTCGGAATAACGAAAGATGTAATTGCTTTCGGACAACCGAATTTCTCCATTTTCTCCATGATTTTTGGTAAAACTGTTTCTGAGCTTGCTGTAGAATACGCTAAGATCAGCTCGTCTTTTAAAATCTTAAAGAATTGGAAAATGTTAATTCCAAATATTTTCGCTGTAAGTCCTAAGACAACTACGACGAAGAAGATCATTGCCCCATATACGACAATTAGCAATTTCCCTAATGGAATTAATGAAGCAAGACCAAATGTAGAAACTGTAACACCAATTAGTGCAAACACACCAAATGGTGCAAATTTCATAACTTGGTTTGTTACATAAAACATTGCGTCAGCTACACCTTGGAAAAATTGAAGAACTGGTCTTCCTCTTTCACCAATTGCTGCTACACCTAAACCAAATAGTACAGAGAAGAAGATAATAGCAAGCATATCTCCGTCAGCCAATGACTTCATAATGTTTGTTGGAACAATATTTACAAACGTATCTGCAAATGAATGACTTTGTACTTGCTCTGTCGTATGTGTATATTTCGAAATATCTGTCTTTGTTAACTGCTCCATATTTACGCCTTTTCCTGGTTGGAAAATATTCGCTATTAATAGACCAACAATAATTGCAATTGTTGTAATAATTTCAAAGTAAATAATTGTTTTTCCGCCTAGTCGACCTAGTTTTTTAACATCGCCAACACCAGCAACCCCAACAACAATACTTGCTACAACAATCGGTACAACGATCATTTTAATTAATCGGATGAAAATATCACCAATTGGTTGTAAGTACTTCACAACAGCTGGATTATCAAAGAAAATCGCCCCAACCGCAATACCAAGCGCAAGCCCTATTAATATTTGCCATGCAAGTCCTATTCTTTTCATATTTGTTGTAACCCCCTCTTCGATGTGTCACTCTATCTCTCATTCTATCTCTATAAAACTAAGAAATTAAGAGTATTACATATTATTCGACAATTCACTACATTTTGTCCCTGTTAAAAATCATAAATCAAAATTTAAAATCTGACAACAAAATAACTTTGCCCGAATGCAAATAATTTTCTTGACAAAAAATAAACCCATGTTAGAAAACCTCACATGAGAACGATTCCTTACTAGTGTTTTATTAGCTTTCTAAGTACTATTTCACCCCATAAAAACTATTACTTTCCTCCTGTATTTTACAGATAAATCCCAAAATATACCTTTATTACAGCCATAAATAAAATGTAAGTACTATGACAATTAAAGTTGAAAAATGATAAATTCCGACAAAACTTAGCAATTTTATAAAGTTTTCTTTACATTATGATTACAACGATAGACACTCTTCTTCTTATGATATATAACATTCATAGGGAAAGGAGTCAGACAACTATGAAAAAGAAATTTGCAGCGTTTAGTGTTTTAGCAGCAGGAACGATTTTTGCTTCCCCGTTACTTTCACCCGTATACGCTGAAACAAATCAAGATAAATTATCTAACATTCAATCTGAATTAGAAGGCAAACAAAGTGACTTACAAAATAAATCAGTCGAGAAAGAACAAATAGAAAAAGAAATTCAAGAATTACAGAAGAAAATCGATGAATTAACTACTTCTATTAATAAAAACGAGGCTGAATTAAACGATACAAAAAAAGAAATTAGCAAAACACAACAAGTAATTACTGACAAAAAGAAACATATAGAACAATTACAAACAAACATAGATACACGTCAGGAAGTTATTAAACAACGATTACAATCTATGCAAGAAAAACCGCGTACAAATATCATTACAGAAGTATTAACAAACTCTACAAACATTGCTGATCTTGTTGATAATATGTACTCCGTAAGTTTAATATTAAACAACGATACAGATATTGTAAAAAAACAAACATCTGATCAAAATGCTGTAACTACAGAAAAAGAAGCTGTTGAGAAAAAAGAACAACAACTGAAAGAATCTGAGCAAAAACTAGAACAAAAACAACAAGAATTACAAAATAACCAACAGCAGCAACAGACTCTTATTAACGATCTACATACGAAAGTAGCAAAAGTAGATTCAGAGATTGAAGGATTAGAAGAATCCAAAGGCATTTTAGAAAATCAACGTCAAGCTGTGCAAAAAGCAATTGAAGAAGAAAAACGGGCCGAAGAAGCTCGTAAAGCGGAAGAAGCTCGCCAGGCAGAAGAGGCTCGCAAACAACAAGCTACTAAATCTGCTCAAGCAACTCAAGCAGCTCCAACACCACATGATACAAACATCGGTGGCTTTATCAAACCAGCAGCTGGATCAAAAACTTCCGGATTTGGTGTACGTTCTTTAGATAACCATAAAGGAATTGACATCGCCGCTTCGGGAACGGTTCCAATTATCGCTGCTGCAGATGGCGTTGTTATTCGCTCAGAATTATCATCTAGTTACGGAAACGTAGTGTATTTATCTCACCGTATAAACGGAAAAACATATACGACAGTATATGCTCATATGAATAGCCGTTCTGTATCGAATGGACAAACTGTAAAACAAGGCGATCAGCTTGGATTTATGGGGAACACGGGCCAATCATACGGACAACATTTACACTTCGAACTTCATCTTGGAGAATGGAATGTCGGCAAGACAAACGCAGTCGACCCATCTCCTTATATCGGATTATAAAAAACCTCGGTACCTACCGAGGTTTTTTATTTACACTTCACACAATATAGGCATTCTACATAGACTATAACTAAATGCCTATAGTTTACGAGGTGATCAATATGAATACGCAATTACAACAAAAAATAGAAGAAGCTAGAGCGACATTTATCGGCCGGATATTTACATTTGGCGGATCAGTTTTATTTTTAATCGGTTCATTCCTCGCAGTCACCACAGCCTATAAAGCGTATAATCGTCTATTACATTCAACAACATAAAAAAAGACGGGAGATCCCCGCCTTTTTTTATGCAAACATTTTAAATACACCTATCACATTTAAAAATACAATTATTACAGTTACCGGAATGACATAACGAAGTAAGAAGAACCAAATGTTAAATAACGTTTTCCCCTTCGTTTCCGTCACTTCTAATTCTTTCATCAACAACTCTTTACTCATTTTATTTGGTACAAATAATGAAATAGCTAGTACTCCTAACGGCAGCAATACGTTACTTACCGAAAAGTCGACTAAATCAAAGAATGTTTTCCCAAATATTTTCACGTCACTCATAATCCCAAATGATAACGCTGATGGAATACCGACTGCAAAAATAAGAATACCAATTAATAATGATGCTGACGGACGCTTCTTCTCATTACCTTTCGCAACAGATGCTACTACAATTTCAAGCATTGAAATTGCTGATGTTAAAGTCGCAAAGAAGAATAAAATTAAAAACATAATAAAGAAAAATTGACCAAATGGTATTTTTGCAAATACTGCTGGAAGGACGATAAACAGTAATCCCGGTCCTTCAGTCGGTTTAACTCCTAATGCGAAAATCGCTGGGAAAATTGCTAATCCTGCAAGTACTGTAACAAAAACAGTTAAACTTACAATAGATGTTGCCGATTTCGCTAAATGTTCCTCTTTCTTCAAATACGAACTATACGTTACCATTACCGAGGCACCTACAGTTAGCGAGAAGAAAGATTGTCCCATCGCATATAAAATTGTATCTGCTGTAAGCTTTGAAAAATCTGGTTTTAAGAAGAACTCTACTCCAGCAAAAGCACCATCGAGTGTTAACGCACGAACAATAATCGCAATAAATAAAATAAATAATAGCGGCATCATGTACTTACTTGCCTTTTCTATACCTTTCTCTACACCTTTACTTACAACAAAAATCGTACAAAGCATAAAGATAAATTGCGCTCCAATCGCACTTAACGGATTTGAAATCGTTTCACCGAACAATTGTCCATAATCAGCTACTCCATTCCAGAAACTTCCTGTCACACTATAATATAAATAAAGTAAAATCCATCCACCTACAACACTATAAAAAGATAGTACACTAAAACAAGTAACAACTCCCATACGACCAATCCAAGGATATAATTTGCTATTTGGCACTAGTACTTTATAAGCTGTAACCGCCTCTTTTTGCGTGCTACGTCCAATAACAAACTCCGCTATTAGAAGAGGCATACCTATAAATAAAGTTAGAAGTAAAAATACAAGGAAGAATGCACCTCCCCCGCCATTACCTGCAACATATGGAAATTTCCATATCGCACCAAGACCTACTGCGGCTCCGGCTGCTGCGAGTACAAAGCCTATTTTCGACGTCCATTGCTGTGTTTCTTTCATCATAAATTCTCCTTTTCTGAATATTTAAACTTTTGTTAATTATACACTTTCATTTCATACTCGCACACCTCCTTTAGAAAATAAAAAAGTCCCCTACACGCAAATATGCATGTAGAGGACGATATATGTAATGTAAATACCGTGGTACCACCTCAATTGGATTGATAAATCCCACTTGTTCAAGTACAGGAATAATTCCGATACTCTATCCTTTTAACGGCGGAACCCGGGTTGCCTACTACAATGTTCAACATACCTCTCGCAAGCCCATTCTGTATAATTTATCGTACCGGGCTCCCACCTAACCCCAGCTCTCTGAACGCATCAAATATACGTACTCTTCTTGCTCATCGATTTCATCTATTGAAGTTACTTGTGATTATAAATTATATTTTTATATTTGTAAAGCGCACTTTATCTTTTATTATTTTAAAACCTTTCCCTCTAATTCTCGCAAAAAACTTTCTCTTTCTCTCTCGTTTTGCACATATACTGATTTCAACACTTCTTGGAGTAATATATTTCGTTCTCTCTTTTCTAACTGTAAATCTTTTAACTTCACCCTTACTTCATATAAAAAATCTAAATACGATTCATATGTCTCATCATATTTATTTGCAATCTCATCTCGAATTTTTTTTGCGAGCTTTGGGCTCGCTCCCCCAGTAGAAACTGCTATATTAAGCAAACCACGATGAATCGCTGCTGGAAAGTGAACATTACCACTTTCCGGATTTGTAATAACATTTACTAATTGATTCTCTGCGGCATCTTCAGCAACTTGTTCATTTAATATTGAATCACTACTCGCTGCAACAACTAAAAAAGCATTTTTAATATCACTTTTTTCATATTCTCTTTGATACCAACGAATTTTCTTTTCTTCCACAAGTTTTACTAAATTCGCATCTAATTCTGGACTGATCACAACTATATCCGCACCTTGTTTGAGTAAAGGAATAATTTTAAATCCTGCAACTTTTCCCCCACCAATAACAACAACGCGTTTCTCATTAACTCGCACTGTAAGTGGATACATACTGATCTCCTTTCAATAACTCCGTCGTTTTCTGAATTAACATATCTTGTAACGCTTCATTCTTCCCTAAATATGGACTGATTTTAATCTCTTCCAATGCATATTGGCGCACTTCTTTCTCAATATGTTTCATAAGTAAACCTGTAAATAACAAATAAGGTAGCACAACGATGTTCTCCACTTCCCGTTCTACAACTTCCTTCAATTTCCTCTCAAATTTCGGCTCCGCAGCCGCTAAATAACAAACCTCAACTTTTTTAATTTTCTCCTCAGCTTGAAATAAAGAGGCGATCCATTTTATATCTTGTAATACTTCAGGATCACTACTTCCTCTTGCAACGAGCAGAAGGGTCACTTCAGCCTTCCCTTCCTTTTCAATACCACTTCCGTTATATACTGATTTGATAAGTGTTTCTGATACACCAAACGGATTACCATAAGTCACTTTAACATTCGGATATTGATTCTTGAGCTTTACCAATTCAAATGGAATATCTTTCTTCACATGACCTGCCGCTAATAAAAAAACAGGGATGGCAATAATCTCCGTGGCCCCACGCTTCACACATGTACGAAAACCATCTTCAATAGAAGGATTCGCTAACTCTAAAAAACAAACTTCTTGAATATTCGCTTCTATACGACTCATACACGATGTAATAAATTGAATCGCCTCTTCTTTCGCTGTCTTCAAACGACTTCCATGACATATATATAAGACGGCTTTCATTTTACAACACTCCACTTACTTGATAAGCATTTTCCGTTTGCTTCTCAAACCAATGGATTTTTTCTCTAAAACGGACAACTTCTCCAATTACAATCATGCTCGGATTTTGAATTTGCTCTTTTTTCGCAACATCTACAATTGTTCCTAATGTCCCAACAACTGTACGTTGCATAGACGTCGTCCCCTGCTCAATAATAGCAGCTGGCGTACTTTTATCTTTTCCATGCTTCATAAGTTGCTCACATATGTAGGGCAAATTACTAACCCCCATATATACCGCTAAAGTCTCTACACCTTTCGCTAAACTTTCCCATTTCACTTCTTCTTCAGCACCTTCTTTCCTATGCCCAGTCACAATAGCAAAACTTGCACTTGCATCACGGTGCGTCACTGGAATACCAGCATAAGCAGGTGCAGCTATTCCAGATGAAATACCTGGGACGATTTCAAATGGTACACCTTGCTTTGCTAATGCTTCCGCTTCTTCTCCCCCTCTACCAAATACAAATGGATCGCCGCCCTTAAGCCTCGTTACTACTTTCCCTTTTTTCGCATACTTAATAAGAAATGTATTAATTGTTTCTTGCTTCATCGTGTGATAATTCGGGAGTTTCCCGCAATAAATTAAATCCGCGTCAGGCTTTGCGTGTGAAAGCAGCTCTTTATTCACAAGGCGATCGTATAAAATAACATCTGCCTTCTCAATACATTTCAACCCTTTAACAGTAATTAAATCTGGATCGCCAGGACCCGCTCCAACAATATAAACCTTCCCCATCATCTCTCCTCATTTCTACTATTAAAATGAAACTTCCATTCGTATATAAGAATGGAAGTTTTTATTTTTTCGTATTACTAATCTCTACTCATGAATAACAAATGCTGCACCTTTTCGAATCTTCTTTTTTTCAAACAAAGAAATCTCTTTTACCTCTGGCAACGGTAAAAAATGTTTTTCAAGCTCAATCTCCGCAAGCTTAAATGCCTGTTCTTCACTTTGAGCAACAACAACAATCGGAACAATATCACTCACTAATACAGCTTCAAATCGATATAAATCCATATTGTCCCCCCTAAGACGCTATGACTTCTTCTAACACGTTATTTAACGCTATTTGTAATGTGTCTACACCAACACGACCTACAAAATCATAAAATGTTTCGGCTGGTAATTTATTCTCTTTGAAATAACTTATAAATGATGCGAGTACATCAGGTAAATCCTCGCCATCTATTTTTCCTTTTAACTTTTGATTGTAGGCACCGCCATTTAACAACGTTCCACCTACATATATCTCAAATGCTTCAACAATTCCCTTTTCCTTCGTTTTCATTTTCACCCCTTGTAACCCAATGTCAGCAATTTGACGTTGACCACATGAATTGGGGCAGCCTACCATATGAATTCGAACTGGAACATCGAGTGCAATTTGTGTATCTAAGTATTCTGCAATTTTTCGTAATCTTTCTTTCGTTTCTACTAATGCAAGATTACAATATTCAATACCGGTACATGAAACCGCATGACCAATAAATGATTTTGGGCTTGCAGATATCGCTTCAAACAACGGTTCACTAAGTAATCCTTTTACATTTTCCGGAGGAACGTTCGGAATAATGAAGTTTTGCGAGTTACATGTACGAATTTGTCCATTTCCATATTGCTTTGCGATTCTTGCAATCTCAAACATTTCTTCTGCATGTAAACGACCTACCGGTACATTAAAACCTACATATTTTAATCCCTCTTGTTTTTGGTCTTGAACACCATAAAAATAGCCTGCATTCCATCCTTTGAGTGCACTTTCCCCTTTACTTTGTAAAGGCCCTGTATACTCTATTAGTTTCTCTTTAAATTTCTCTGCTCCCCAGTCCGCAACAAGAAATTTCAAACGGGCTAAATGACGTTTCTCACGATATCCAAAATCACGGAATATAGTAGCAATCGCAATTGCCACTGCCTTCACTTCTTCTGGTAAAACGAACACATCTAATTCATCAGCTAAATATGGACGGGCTGATAATCCTCCGCCTACTTTTATATGAAAACCAACTTTTTTCTCACCATCTATTTCTTTCGTAGCAGGTGTAAATGCAACACAGTTAATCTCTGCGTTTGCTGAGTTATAAATATTAGAACTAATAGACATTTTAAATTTACGTGGCAAATTAGAAAACTCTTCATTATGTTGGAAATAGTCATATACCTCTTTCACAATATGTGTCGTATCAAATAGTTCATTTGCATCAATTCCAGCAAGCGGATTACCTGTAATATTCCGCGTTATATCACCACAAGCCCCCGCTGAAGATAATCCAACTCTTGCTAATCTTTTAAAAATATCTGGTATTTGCTGAATTTCTAACCAGTGAAACTGAATCGCCTGTCTCGTAGTAATATCTATTACATCACGTCCATAATCCTCAGCGATAGAAGCAAGTACTTCTGCCTGCGCATTTGTAATAATCCCTGACGGAATATTTACCCGCATCATAAAATAACCAGCTTCTTTTGGACGTTGTAAATACAATCCCGCCCATTTAAAGGCATCCCACTCTTCTTTCGGAATAGATTCAAATCCATTTTCCGCATAGTAAGGAATATCATTAAAAATTTCTAATCCATCTTTTTCTAATTTATTTTTCTCCGTTTGATTTAGTTTTTCATTGTTAGCCCATACTTTTTCATAACTCATTTTTAAATCCCCCTATATAAAGTGAAACTTTAATCAGTAGAGTTTTGTTCATCCCACGCTGATTATTAGCCTTAACCAATCGGGTATTTACGGGCAGCCCGCCCCCCACCTAACTTCCTTGCCCCAATCGAACTTTGAGGTAGGAATTTTACTTCCCGGCAAATAGCGGGATAAAACTACGCTCTTGTAAGTACTTCACGATTTGTTCTGCACATTCTTCAATAGAATATTTGTGCGTTTCTACAATTAATTCTGCTTGCTCTGGCTCTTCATAAGGCGAATCAATACCTGTGAAATCCTTAATATCACCTTTTCTTGCCTTTTTATAAAGCCCTTTCGGATCACGTTTCTCACACTCTTCAATCGGACACTTCACAAAAATTTCAATAAATTCATCTGCCGCTAATAAATCTCTTACTTGTTTGCGGTCTACTCGAAATGGTGAAATAAATGCTGTAAGGACAACTGTTCCTTGATCTACAAATAACTTTGCCACTTCGCCAATACGTCTTATATTTTCCATGCGATCACTTTCAGAAAATCCTAAGTCTTTATTTAAACCGTGGCGAATGTTATCCCCATCCAGCACATAATTTCCAATATTCTTTTCAAACAGTTTACGAGCGACCGCATTCGCTACTGTAGATTTACCCGAAGCTGATAAACCAGTAAACCAAATTACAAAACTGTGATGTCCATTCTTCACTCTTCTCTCATCTTTTGAAACCGAAGCTGTATGCCAAGTAATATTCGTATCCATCTCGTTCTCTCCCTATTCTGTTACTACTTCTTTTTTTAAACCTTTAATTAGCACTTCTACTACTTCTTTACGACTAAATGTACTTGGCGGAATCTCACCGTTTCTTAATAATTCTCTTACTTTCGTACCTGATAAAATAACATGATCTTCTTTTCCGTGCGGACATGTTTTTGTTGAAGCCATCGCTTCACATTTCGTGCAGTAAAAACTATGTTCAAAGAATAGTGGTGTAATGCCTAACTCTTCTATCGTAAAATTCGTGAAGATTTCTTGCGCTTCGTATGTTCCGTAATAATCTCCTACTCCGGCATGATCACGTCCTACAATAAAGTGGGTACATCCAAAATTCTTTCTTACTAACGCATGAAATATCGCTTCTCTTGGTCCTGCGTAACGCATTGCAGCAGGAAATACACTTAAAAAGACACGATTTTTCGGATAATAGTTTTGAAGGAGTACTTCATAGCTTTCCATTCTTACATCAGCAGGAATATCATCCGATTTCGTTTCTCCAACGAGTGGATTTAAAAAGAGACCATCTACAATTTCAAGAGCAGATTTTTGAATATACTCATGGGCACGATGTACCGGGTTTCTCGTTTGAAATCCGACTACTGTTTTCCACCCACGTTTTTTAAATTCTTCTCTCGTTTCAATTGGGTCTAAATGATAAGAAGGAAATTGATTATTTTCAAAGCGTTTTGTTAGAATAATAGTTCCTCCAACGTAAACGTTTGGTCGTTCATATAATTTTTTCACTCCTGGATGAGCCTCATCCGTTGTTTTATATACAAGTAACGCTTCTTTTTCTTTATCTGGTACGAAAATATCTTCTATTTTAATAGCACCATATATATTTCCATTGTTGACAAGCTTTACTTCCTCTCCGGTCTTCAGGCTTTCTGCGACTTCTTCTGTTACCGGTAATGTAATTGGTATACTCCACACACTACCATTTGCTAAACGAAGCGTTTCTACGACTGAATCATAATCTTCCTTCCCCAAAAAACCAGTAAGCGGGCTATATCCACCTGTCGCCAATAGTTCTAAATCACTTAAAGCAATGTTGTCTAATTTAATTTCTTTTTCAATTTGTGATATATCATATGTCTCATCTATACGGTTTACTAATTCGTTTACTGTGCTCATTTTCTATATCCCCTCTTAGCTTTATTTCAAGATTCATCTTATTGATAATGAAGACCACATTCGGTTTTCACTTTCCCAGCCCATCTACCATCTCTTGAATCGCCACCATCCCCTACAGGTAAAGTACATTTCTCACACCCAATACTTGGATAGCCAACATCATGCAACGGGTTATACGGCAAGCTATGTTTGTATACATATCGCCAAACTTCTTTCCACGTCCAATGAATGAGTGGACAAACTTTAATAGATTGAAAACGATGATCTTGATTTATAAACTTTGTATGCTTACGTGTTTCTGATTGTTCCCTTCTTAAGCCCGATATCCATGCTTTTTCCACGACTAATGATTTTTCTAAAGGTAAAATTTTTCTAATCTTACAACAAAGATTCGGATTGCTCTCCCACAGTTTTTCACCATGCAACTTCGCCTGTTCATCAAGTGTAAGTTCTGGCTGCTTTTCTATAATATTCAATGAAGGAAATCGTTCCCTCACTCTTTGAATTAATTCATACGTTTCTTGAAAATGAACATTTGTATCCAAAAATACAACTTTAGCAGATGGATTTACTTGGTTTATAAAGTGCAGCAATACCATACCTTCCACCCCAAAGCTACATGCGTAGACGATTTCATCTTTATACTCTTCATAAGCCCAATTTAATACTGATAACGCGCCTTTTGTTTCATCTTCTTCCGAAAACGAAACAACATTTTCTTCCCACGTTTCATACGTCAACATGTTTTTTCCCCCTGTAAAAGCAAAAAGACGGTTTTAACCTAATGAAAATAGGTTAAAACCGCCTCTAGTTTTTCTAGTCAGCGCTTTTCACTTTAAACGTACTTTTTCACTTTTCTCTAACTGAATTACTTTTCCATCTTGCACAACAATTGTAATTGAGCCATATTTCATATCAGCAAGCATCGCTTCAATCTTCTCGGATACTTCATCAAAATGTTCCCGTACACCCACGCGAACAGCCCCCCTTTTTATTCATAAAAAAAATCTTTCCCATTTCGAAAAGACTGTTCGGTAATATATTTTACCTTATCTTTCAAAATGGATTCCATTTTGCTGGATTTAGCACCTTGCTTTCTATAAGCAGGTTGCCGAGCTTCTTCGGGCCAGTTCCCTCCGCTTCTCTTGATAAGCTTTGTATTTGTATTTTATCACAATTCTGATTTTTTTCAATCCTAGTTTTCCGATATATTTTAATTATTTTATTTTACAAAAAAGGAATTGCCCATCCGAACAACCCCTTTTTCTATTTAAACAAGCTCTTTAATACGTATGCGATCGTTCCCAATAATATTTTCATATGTTTCGCGTTCCACAACTACTTGCGATGTTCCGCCTTTTGCAAAGACAACGGCTGGTCTTCGAATCCGATTGTAATTATTCGCCATCGAGTACCCGTAGGCTCCTGTACAGGAAACTGCTAGTAAATCAGCAGAAGCGACTTTCGGTAAATGAATATCCCAAATCAACATATCTCCGCTCTCACAACATTTCCCCGCAATCGAAACGAGTTCCGCATTCTCATCATTCCCTCGATTCGCTAACATTGCTTCATAACGCGCACTATATAAAGCAGGTCTTAAATTATCTGTCATTCCACCATCGACTGATACATATTTCCGAATACCAGGAATATCTTTCACAGATCCAACTGTATAAATTGTTGTCCCAGCATCACCTACAATGCTACGGCCTGGTTCAATCCATATTTCTGGCAATGGATATTCACATACAGTAAATTGTTCTCTCACTGCACTTGTTACAGCTCGCACATATGTCTCAAGAGTTAACGGTGTATCCGACTCTGTGTAGCGTATTCCAAATCCCCCGCCTACATTTAACACTTTTACTACATAGTTTGTTTGCTCTCTCACTTCTTCTAAAAATTGGCGAAGAACTTCAATCGCTCGAACAAAGCCAGCTGTTTCAAATATTTGCGATCCGATATGTGAATGAATCCCTAGCACATTATAATTGGATTTTTGTAAAGCAAATCCAATTGCCTGCATCGCTTGACCGTTTGAAACGCCAAATCCAAATTTCGAATCATCTTGGCCTGTTGTAATATATTCATGTGTGTGCGCCTCTACTCCAGGCGTTACACGAATTAATATGTTCACAAACTTTCCATGTTGCATCGCTAAATCGTGTAAAACTTCTAATTCAAAGAAATTATCTACGACAAAACAACCGATATTCGCCTGAAGAGCCATCACTATCTCTTCTTCTGTTTTATTATTTCCATGAAAATGAATACGTGATGCTGGAAATCCTGCTTGGAGCGCAGTATATAATTCTCCTCCAGAAACAACGTCTAATGACATATTCTCTTCACGAGCTACTCGGCACATCTCCATGCACAAGAACGCCTTGCTTGCATATGCTACTTGATAAGAGAAACCACTTTCTTTAAAAGCACGATGAAATGCTCGGCATTTTCCTCGAATAGACTCTTCATCGTATACATAAAGTGGTGTTCCGTATTGCTTTGCTAGCTGCGTCGTATCGCACCCTCCAATTTCTAAGTGTCCTTGCCCATTAATTCGGCTTGTGCCGTGTAAATACATTTAAATTCCTCCCTTATTTCCTCTAAAACTCATAACCCCAATCTTCTATTCATTGCAGCACGCTTTTAGATAGACAAAAAACGCGCGGAACAATGTTCACACGCGTTTCTTATTAGGAAAAATATATATTGAAAAAATAAACGAGTTGTTATCTCCTCAAAATAAGAAACCGCATCAACATCTCCAAATAGCTCTCCATAAAATAAATCTTATGACAGTACTACATTTATTCAATGTAGTCCCAATATATGAATAAGATGGTTATTCTTATATTTCGGCAATAGTCCCTTTCAGCCTATGATCACAGATTCCATGAAATCTCCCATAGCTTACTCTTTCCTATCGCGGCCTCTACCTTTGAGAGTAGATGAGGTAAGTCTATTTAATTTTCAAACATCTAATTGTTGCTATTAACAATACCAAAGGACCATTTTATTTGTCAAACAATTTTTTATATTGTTTTTTTACAGTTTAATTTTGTATCATTTGGTAAGCGCTTTACTGAAATCTTTTTCACTTCCCATTCGCCTTCTTCGTTATTAAATGTAATCGTTACCTTCTCAAATGGGGGAGCAATTTTCCCAGCAACACGTTCATACTTTGTCACTTCAATACTTGCTTGAAATAAATATGTACCGCTATACACTTTTTTTAAACTAATAATTTTAGGACATTGATACGGTTTCAAACTTCCATATTGTTTTTCAATTGCTTTATTTATTTTTGGAAATAAAACAGAATAAAGTGCATCTTCCATAAGAGGTGCATCATATTGAGCTATTGACACACTCGGTGAGGTAAAAAGTATAACACTACTACATGCTATAAAATATAATAATTTTCGCATTATAACCTCCGTATTATCACGCGATTCTTTCTGCGTACGATAATTATCATACATAGAAATTCTGTTTTATTGTCTCCCACCACTCTTTTTCTACTCGATTATTATAAAAAAGCCCACAACTCTCTTTTATTTTCGTATAATGATACTCATAGTATAATAATCATAATAACAAAGGACTGTTCGTATATATAAAATGAGTCGTTAAGCAAACTGACTCACAAGAACTGTCATGCTTTTTAGGAGAGGAGTATATTATGCTACAACATCTGTTTCCAAAACTGCGATTTGCACTCGTTGCAGTCGTTTTACTATGGATTAAAACATATATTGTGTACAAGCTAGCATTTGATATTAAAATTGATAATTTCTTTGAAGAATTCATGCTTTTTATTAATCCACTAGCTGCGTTACTTTTATTTTTCGGCTTAGCTTTACTTGCATCTAAGCACCGAAACCGAATTATAATTGGAATCAGTTTTATACTGTCATTTATTTTATTTGGAAACGCAATGTTTTATGGGTTCTATAACGATTTCGTTACTTTCCCGGTTTTATTCCAAACAAACAATATGGCTGATTTAGGGACAAGTATAAAAGAACTCTTTACGTACAAAACATTACTTTTATTTGCAGATGCAATTATTTTAATGTTTATTTCGCGTAAATTCCCATCATTTGGCGACAAAACACCACTTTCCCGCTCAGAGAAGCGAACTTTCTTTAGCGGTGTAACAGCTTTATTAGCACTACAAATTGTTGTATCAGTTATTTATAAACCACAAATGTTCTCGCGCTCATTTGACCGTCAAACTGTCGTAAAGAATTTAGGTTTATACACATATCATCTATTTGATATTACACTTCAATCCAAGTCTTCAGCTGAGCGTGTATTTGCAAGTGGGGATGGATTTTCTGAAATCAAAAACTATACAGACTCAAAAGACAAACAAGTTGATAAAAACTTATTTGGAGCTGCAAAAGGTAAAAATGTAATTTTAATTTCAATGGAATCTACACAAAGCTTTGTTATTAATAAAAAAATAAATGGAAAAGAAATTACCCCATTTTTAAATGAATTTATTAAGGATAGTTTCTATTTCGATAACTTCTATCATCAAACTGGACAAGGCAAAACTTCTGATGCTGAATTTATCGTTGAAAACTCACTTTATCCGCTAGATCGTGGTTCTGTATTCTTTACTCATGCAACAAACGAATACACAGCGACACCAGAACAATTAAAGAAATACGGATATTCTTCTGCCGTCTTCCATTCAAATGATAAAACGTTTTGGAATCGGGATGTAATGTATCCTGCGCTTGGATATGATCGTTACTTTAATTTAAATGATTACGCAGGAACGGAACAAATGTCTGTCGGTTGGGGATTAAAAGATAAACAGTTCTTTGAACAATCTATTCCAAAGTTAAAATCTTTACCGCAACCGTTCTATACAAAATTTATTACATTAACAAATCATTTTCCGTTTCTTCTAAATCCGGAAGACCAATATGTTGATGAATTCAACTCAGAAAGTGGTGTTGTAAACCGCTACTTCCCAACTGTTCGTTACACAGATGAAGCTCTTAAATTATTTATTAAACAATTAAAAGAAGAAGGACTGTATGATAATTCCGTTATTGTCATTTATGGTGATCATTATGGTATTTCCGAAAACCATAATGCAGCTATGGCACAGTTCCTAGGAAAAGATACTATTACACCATTCGATTCTATGCAATTACAACGAGTTCCTCTTATTATTCATGTGCCTGGTCAAGAAGGAAAAGTTGTTTCTAAAGTATCTGGTCAAATTGATATTAAACCAACGCTCCTTCATTTACTTGGTATTAAAACAAATAAATCCGTTGAATTTGGAACTGACTTATTTATTAAAGAAAAAGACCCGCTTATGGTAATGCGTGATGGTAGCTTTGTTTCTGAAGAGTATGTTTATACAAAAAATATGTGCTACAAAAGAAGTACGGGTGAAGAAGCTGATATGACGCTATGTCAGCCGTATATTGAAAAAGCAAAAACAGAATTAAAACTCTCCGATAAATTAATTTATGGAGATTTATTACGTTTCGATCCTAATAATCAATATAAAACTGGAACGATGACAACGAAATTTGAATAGTAAAGGAAGCAACTTTATACAAGTTGCTTCCTCTTTTTATTTTCACTGAATTTTTAAATCATCCTTCTATGAAATCTTTCACAAATTGGTAATTTCTTTCGTATGAGGAATAAATTTATGGTATGATAAAATAAGTAAACTTTCATACACTAATTAAGAATTTATTACAGAAAGCAAGGGATCAGATTTTGTATAGAGCAGCTATTCCAAACTTATTTACGCTCGGAAATTTATATAGCGGATTTTTATCAATCGGCTATGCATCTTTAGGATATTATAAATCAGCTGCTATTTTAGTACTTATCGGGATGATGTTAGATAGTCTTGATGGTCGTGTTGCTCGTTTATTACGTGTTGATTCACAAATGGGAAAAGAGCTCGACTCGCTTGCAGATGTCGTAACATTTGGTGCAGCACCTGCTGTTTTAATGTATTACACATCTTTCTCAAACTACGGAATCATCGGATTATACATAGCGGGATTATTCCCTCTTTTCGGAGCATATCGTTTAGCACGATTTAATGTAACACCATCTTCTACTTCAATGAAATATTTCACTGGAGTACCGATTACAGCAGCGGGAGGGCTTGTTGCTTTCTTAACATTATTTTCACATACCATTCCAAAAATCGTTCTTATTACCGTATTTGTAACGTTCGCATTTTTAATGGTGAGCCGCATTCGTATCCCAAGTTTAAAAGATGTACCAATTCCACGATATAGCATCATTATTACACTATTTTTAGTTGGAATCATTATTACAATGTATCAAACAGGATTTGGCAATTTTTCTGTTTTCTTATTCATTGCCATTCCACTATATATTTTGTACATGTTATCTCAATTCATTAGACAAAGACCGTCTAAAAAAGCGAATAAAGAAAAATAAGAAAACCTTCCGAGTCCGGAAGGTTTCTTTTTATTTTGTGACTAATACCTTTTGATTTACAGGTGTTACTGGCTCTTCGCCGTTTAATACAGCTAAAATATTTCTGACAGCCATTTCAGCCATCGCATCACGAGTTTCAAACGTTGCATTCCCTACGTGTGGAGCAAGTACTACATTCTTTAACTCTTTTAGCTCTTCTGTAATTTTCGGTTCAAATTCAAACACATCAAGAGCTGCCCCTTCAATTTCATTCGTTTTTAATGCATAAGCAAGTGCTGCTTCATTCATAATTGGTCCACGTGAAGCATTTACAATATACGCTGTTTTCTTCATCATTTTAAACTGCTCTTCATCAATCATATGATGTAATTTCGGATTATAAGCACAGTTAATTGTAATAAAATCTGCTGTTTGTAATAATTTTTCCAACGTCACATACGTTGCTCCCAGTTCACTTTCAGCTTCAAACTTACGATTTGGCCCTGTATATAAAACATCCATTCCAAATGCTTTCGCACGTTTTGCAACAGCCTTCCCGATTTCTCCAAGACCAATAATTCCGATTGTCTTACCGTGGACTTCTCGTCCTAAGAAAAATAACGGTGCCCATCCGTTAAATCCAGTCGTACGACATAACGTATCCCCTTCAGGAATTCTACGCGCCGCTGCTAAAAGAAGTGCAAATGTTAATTCTGCAGTCGCTTCCGTTGATACTTTCGGTGTATTCGTAACTGCAATTCCTTTTTCACCCGCATACGTGTAATCAATATTGTCGTAACCAGCACCATAGTTTGCAACAATCTTTAAATGAGACGCTGCATCAATAACTTCTTTTGGCACCTTTGTCGAAAGTAAACTTAACAATGCATCTTTATCTTTTACACGCTCTGTTAATTCATCTATAGAAATTAATTCCTCTTTATCGTACATTTCTACATCATGATCTTTTAATAGTTCTAATCCAATTTCCGGAATTTTTCCCGCTACTAATATTTTTGCCACTACTAACACCTCTTCTATAGAAAATAAGATATCTCTTATATTTCATTGTAAGAAATCCACATATAAAAACCAAGGAATTTGATTATAGTTTTGAAAATCGACACTTTTCCATGAAAAAAGAGGAGATGCAACTCTCCCCTCTTCTTACGCTTTTTCCTGCGATTCTTTTCCGAGCTTCACATCAATAGTTCCTTCTGCAACCGTATCGCTAATTTGCTCCTCAATAACCGATTGAGATGCAGCATTCGTTTCAGAAGTATAAGCTTGTTGCTGTGCAACTTGTACATTTTGTTTATTTTGTTGTTTCGCCATTTCTTACCCTCCTTTTCATTCTTTCTTATTTTGAACAAAAAGGGTGGTTTTCATCAAAAAATTGCGTTTCATTTTGAATTTGTTACTTCTTCTTCAAGCGACCTCATTACTCTTGCTCGCTTCGTAAATGTTGCAACCTGAGTAACACCGTGCGCTCGTAATGTTTGTACATTCTCTTGTACATAGTTCCCTAAATCATTTGGATAATGGGCATCCGAAGAAATCGTAATTGGAACACCATACTTAGCTAATACTTGTAAATATAGTGGACTTGGACACATTTCACGAACAGGATAACGATAGTACAATCCTGCATTTATTTCTGTTGCCGTATTCGTTTCTACTAACGCACAGGCAATTTCCTCATAATAAGAAAGCTGTTCATTCTCATCCAATCGATAATTAAATACCTTTATATTATCTAGATGAGCGATAATATCAAATAACTCGGTACGAATCGCACTCTCAACTGTTTTAAAAAACGTATCGTATAATGCGCGTAGGTCATGCACCTCAAAATATTCTTTCGTATCTGGATTATCAAATCCCCAGCCATTTAGAAAATGAACGGAGCCAATTACATAATCAAAGTCTCCTAGCGCTAATAATTCTTTTAACTCTCCTTCACAACCAATAAAATAATCCGCTTCAATTCCAAGTTTAAGTGTGACACCTCTTTTACTCCATCGTTCTTTCGCCTCTTCAATTGCCTTTGTAAAATCATACAGTGAAACTACCCTTACTTGATCTAACCATTCTTTCTGTATACGACCGAGCTTAGAATCACTAATATCTACATATTTTTCATAATATCCTTTCGCTTCATGAAAACGATATAGATGATCAACAATTCCCACTTCTTTTATTCCTTTTCGCACAGCTTCTTCTAAATATAGATCTATCCATTCTGTTGTAAATGGCCCTTCCTTCACACGTTTTTGCAAACGCTCTTGTGTTTTCATAAGCCAATCCATAGAATGCCTTTCTTGAAGCGGTTCATAACATTCCAACGCTTCATTTATTTTAGCAAGCCATCCTATTGAATACGGTCCTTCTTCTAAGTGAAGATGATAATCTACTTTCATATACATTCCCCCTTATAATGTATCTATTTCCCTTCTATCCCCAACTCTCGAAAGCTTTCCATTTCGTTCTTTCACCTCTCGCATGACATCTTCCAATGCGATATTTTTTTCAGCTAATAAAACGAAACAGTGATAAAATACATCAACCATTTCTTTCACTACTTCTTCTTTATCATTATTTTTACATGCGATAATTACTTCAGCACACTCTTCACCAATTTTCTTTAAAATTTTATCTTCTCCTTTTGAAAATAAATAATTTGTATACGATTCAGGAAGTGGGCTTTCCTTTCGTTCTTCAATTGTTTTATACAGCAACTTAAAGGCATTTTCCATATGTATCCCCCTATATAATTTGATAGTGAAAACATGTCTTCTCCCCCGTATGACAAGCAGGTCCTACTTGTTTCACATTCACAACAATTGAATCTTGATCACAATCTAAGTATAGAGATTGCACATATTGAACATTCCCTGATGTTTCTCCCTTATTCCATAACGACTGCCTCGAACGAGAGTAAAACCATGTTCTTTTCGTCTCTAACGTTTTTTCATATGCTTCTTCATTCATATAAGCTAGCATTAAAACTTCTTTCGTACCTTCTTCGATGACAATTGCCGGTATTAATCCTTTTGAAAAATTAGGTTTCATAACCGCACCTCAACATTTGCATCTCTTAATTTTCGCTTTACACTCTGCACTGTCGCCTCACCATAATGAAAGATGGATGCCGCTAATGCTGCATCAACTGTTGTCTTTTGAAAAACTTCTATAATGTGATCCGTATGACCACAGCCTCCTGATGCGATGACTGGAATGGAAACACTTTTTGAAATTTCTTCTGTTAAACGAAGATCATATCCACTTTTCGTTCCATCTGCATCCATACTCGTTAACAAAATTTCACCCGCCCCGAGCTTAACAACACGATTCGCCCATTCTATGGCATCCATTCCTGTGTCAACTCTTCCGCCGTTGACGTATACGTTCCATTTATCTTCTGCTACTTTTCTAGCGTCAATTGCCACGACAATACATTGTGATCCAAAGTGTTCTGCGCCCTCTTCTATTAGCTTCGGGTTTCGCACTGCCGCTGAGTTTATTGAAACTTTGTCTGCTCCAGCTCTTAGTAAATTGTACATATCTTTCACACTTGAAATCCCCCCGCCAACCGTAAGAGGAATAAATACTTTAGCTGCTGTTTTTTCTACAACATCTATAATCGTTTTTCTTCCTTCATGAGTCGCTGTAATATCTAAAAATACGATTTCATCTGCCCCTGCCACGTTATATGCTTCAGCTATTTCAACCGGATCACCGACATCTTGTAATCCTATAAAATTTACACCCTTTACGACTCGCCCTTCTTTCACATCTAGACATGGAATAATTCGTTTCGCTAACATAACTTCGTTACCTGTAACACTTCTTCTAAATCAATCGTTTTCTCGTAAAGCGCCTTTCCAATTATGACACCATAGATATTCATATCATTTAACTTTTTCACATCTTGAATAGATGCCACTCCTCCAGAGGCAATGAGACGAATGCCCACACTTTTTTGAAGTAACGCCAATTGTTCAAAATTTGGCCCTGCAAGCGTCCCGTCTTTCGAAATGTCTGTAAACACAATCGTTTGAACACCTAAACTTTCCATTTGTTTCGCTAAACTAATATAAGAAATTTCAGACAGATCAAGCCAACCTCTCGTTGCTACGAAACCATTTTTCGCATCAATTCCAACAATGATTTTCTCTTTATATAGACGAACTGCTTCCTCTAAAAATGACTTATCATAAAGAGCTGCTGTTCCTAAAATCACTTTTTCTACACCTACTGACAATAACTTCTCCACCGCTACAAGTGAACGAATTCCTCCTCCCACTTGCACAGGAATACGTACCGCCTTACAGATTTTTTCAATGACGGGCAAATTTAACGACTCGCCAGCAATTGCACCGTCTAAATCAACAATGTGTAGTATTTCCGCTCCAAGCTTTTCAAATATGATTGCCTGCGCTACCGGATCTTCATTCATCACCGTTTCTTTACTAAACTCTCCTTGATAAAGTCTAACGCATCGTCCTTCTTTTAAATCGATAGCTGGGAAGATTTCCATGCTTCTACCACCCCTTGAAAATTTTTTAATATTTGCATGCCAATTTCACCACTTTTTTCTGGATGAAACTGTGCACCAAATACATTTCCTTTCGCTACAAACCCTGGTACTTGCATTCCATAATCACTTACTCCGCATACAATTTCATCTGGACAATCCGCGTAATATGAGTGAACATAATAAACGAAAGAACCATCCACTAATCCATTCCAAAGCGGAAATTCTCTTTCCTTCCTTAATTCATTCCATCCCATATGAGGAATTTTATACGAAACTTTTAACTTACGAATTTCCCCTGGTAGTAAACCTAATCCGCTACAATCTTTTAGTTCCTCACTTCGTTCAAATAAAAGCTGCATGCCCAAACATATACCGAGGAGAGGTTTTCCTATATCACAAACCTCTTTTAGTACACACACTAAATCTCTTTCTTCTAATACGTCCATCGCTTTCGGAAATGCACCTACTCCCGGTAAAATCACGCCATCGCTTCTCAATATCTCTTCTTTATCACTCGTTACAATGTACTCTGCCCCAATATATTTTAATGCTTGCTCTACACTGCGAATATTCCCCATTCCATAATCTATAATGGCAATCAATTACAACATCCCTTTCGTTGAATTTACACCAGTAATGTTGGCATTTTTTTCGACCGCTTCTCTAAGCGCTCTACCAAAAGCTTTAAATACTGCTTCAATTTTGTGATGCGTATTACTTCCGTATAGAACGCGCGCATGTAATGTAATATTGGCAGCATGTGCAACTGCTCTAAAAAATTCTTCCGTCAATTCTGTATCAAAATCCCCAAGCTTCGGATTTGTTAATTCCCCTTGAAATACACAATATGAGCGTCCACTTATATCAATTGCGACAAATCCTAAAGATTCATCCATCGGTACATACGCAGAACCGTAACGATTAATTCCCTCTTTGTTTTGCAATGCTTCTTTCAAGCAATTTCCGAGTACAATTCCAACATCTTCAACGGTGTGATGTGCATCGACAAATGCATCCCCTTCTGCTTCAACTTGCAATCCAAATCTTCCATGTCTAGCAAATAAAGTAAGCATATGATCGAAAAAACCAACCCCTGTTTGAATAGATACATTTGTACTTTCATCAAGCTGCAAATTTAATTTAATTTTTGTTTCTGTCGTCTCACGTACTTGACTGGACTGACGCATTATTTTTCCTCCTCAAACCTTATTTGGATTGCTCTCGCATGTGCATGTAACCCTTCTTTATTTGCAAGCTCTACAATGTGATGCTGTACATTTTTTAATGCTTCCTCCGTATAAGAAATAAAACTTGATTTTTTCACGAAATCATCGACTGATAACGGAGAAAAAAATCTTGCCGTTCCGCTCGTTGGTAATACATGATTCGGTCCCGCTAAATAATCCCCGAGCGGTTCAGGTGCATATGACCCAAGGAAAATAGAACCTGCATGTTTCACATAATCTAGAGCATTCATCGGTTCTTTTATATGTAACTCTAAATGTTCTGGAGCAATTTCATTTGATAACTTTAGTGCCTCCTCTAAAGAAGGAACGATAAAGATGGCTCCATTTCTATTTATTGATTCACGTGCAATTTCACTTCTTGGTAACATTTCTAACTGTCTTTCTATCTCTTTTTCTACTTCTTTAGCTAGTTCCATATTCGTTGTAATACAAACCGCCGTTGCTCTCTCATCATGCTCTGCTTGCGATAATAAATCCGCTGCGATATATTTTGCATTACCTGTTTCATCCGCGACAACTACAATTTCTGATGGACCAGCAATCATATCAATATTTACTATTCCGTATACTTCTCGCTTCGCTAGAGCGACATACAAATTTCCCGGTCCAACTATTTTATCCACTTTCGGAATCGATTCCGTCCCGTATGCTAAAGCAGCAATTGCTTGCGCGCCACCTATCGTATAAATTTCATCTACTCCCGCAAGATTTGCAGCAGCTAATATATGCGGATCAATTCCTCCTTTCCTCGGCGGTGTTACCATTACAATCTTTTTCACACCTGCGAGTTTCGCCGGCAATACATTCATTAATACTGAAGAAGGATATGAGGCTGTCCCACCCGGTACATATACACCTACATTTTCTAACGGCCGAATGAGTTGCCCTCTAATTATGCCTTTACTTTCACAATCGAATATTGAGTGCTTCTTTTGCTTTTCGTGATACGAAACAATGTTTTTCTTCGCCTCTTTTAAAGCTTCTAAAAATGAATTCGTTACAAACATACTCGCTTGCTGTATTTCTTCTTCACTTACACGAAAATCTTTCATCTCTACACCATCAAACTTTTTGGTATAGAAAGATAAAGCTTCATCTTTCCCTTCCCTTACATTTCTAATGATTTCTCTTACACTTCTTTGAACAGTTTCTTCTATTATATTAGCGTTTTCTCTTAGCACTTTTACTTTAGATAATGCCTCCTTAAAGTCTTCATAAATGATTTTCATTTTAAGTCCTCCTATTTCCCTGATAAGATTTCTTGCTCCATCATATTTATAATACTGAATATTTCGTCTTTTTTAGTTTTTAAGGCTGCCTTATTTACAATCATCCGAGCCGATATAGAGTGCATTTCCTCAAATACAATAAGTCCATTCTCTTGTAATGTTTTTCCTGTTTCAACAATATCTACAATCGCATCTGCCAATCCAAGAAGAGGAGCGATTTCTACAGAACCTTCTATTTTAATTATTTCTACATCCTCTCCCTTATCATGAAAATAAGTAGAAGTAATATGCGGGTATTTCGTAGCAATTCTTTTCTTCCGGTAACTCTTCGGATTATACGTAGGAATAGAAGCAACACAAAACTTACAAATCCCCACTCCTAAATCCAGCATTTCATAAATATCTTTCTCGTTTTCCATTAAAATATCTTTTCCAACGATCCCAATATCAGCTACCCCATGTTCTACATAAGTAGCAACATCAACCGCTTTTACTAAAATAAATGAAACATTTGTATTTTTACTTTGAAATACAAGCTTCCGACCTTTATTTTTGAGATCGGAACAATCAATTCCAATCTGCTCAAAAAGTGGAATGACATGTTTTTCTAACCTTCCTTTCGTTAACGCAATTTGAATGTTACGCATGAAGCCTCTCCTTCTTTCTGGACTACCCATTTCTCATTCCATACATATTCCACTAAATATTCATTCTTTGCCTCAACGACCGTTCCTATTTTATTTTTTCTTGCAAATTGAAAGGTATCGCTTAAATTAGAGAATAGAGATAACCAAGCATTTTTCCCATCCTTTCGAAGTAAATTTCGTAACCTTTCTGCTTCCGCTAATCTATTTAACTCATAATGAATCACAATATCAATTTGATTTCGTTCATATGGTTCTTGCTGCTCTTGCAGCGCCTTCACAATTTGATTTACTTGTACCGCGAGTCCAACAGCTGGCAGCATTTCTCCAAAATTCCCAATTAGCTCATCGTATCTTCCGCCACTAACGATTTCTTCTCCAATTTCATATATATATCCTTTGAAAATAACACCCGTATAGTAATCTAAGTGTTGAATCATGCCCAAATCAATTGATATGTAAGAACCATATCCTAACGTTTCAATTGTTTCATACATTTCTTTTACTCTTGCAATTGCCATTTTCATTTCATTACTTGAAGCAAGCTTTTCTGCCTCCTCAATAACTTCTAAATTTCCAAATAGCCTTGGTAATTTCTCAAGTAATCTTACTGTCTCATCGCATCGATCTAATTTCTTTTCTCCGATAAAATTTGAGAGGGCAGCATAATTTTTACTTTCTATATACGTTCTAAGTACCCTTTCTTCTTCATCATGGATGGAGAGCTTTTTTACAATACATTTATATAACTGTACTTGCCCAATCTCAATTGTAAAAGATTGCACCTTCAACTTTTGAAGTGCTTGAATGACACTTATTACACATTCAATTTCAGCTCTTACATTATCAATCCCGATAACTTCAATACCACTTTGTACGATTTCATTATATTTTCCAGAATGGGATTCATTCGCTCGAAATACATTCCCGCTATACGTCACTTTAAGTGGCGTATCCCATCTCTGTGTTCCAATCACTCTTGCTAAAGGAATTGTCATATCTGGACGTAAAACGATAATCCTTCCCTTTTCATCAAAAAATTTATACATCTTCTCTTCATCTATCGGTCTATTTTGAAATGCAAAAACATCATAAAATTCAATTGTAGGTGTTCTTATTTCCTCATAACCTCTCTCTAAAAAAGTAAGCCTTAATTTTTGCTCCACTTCTTCAATTAACGTACATTCTTCGAATAAATAATCTCTCGTTCCATTCGGGTTCGCCCGTTTCCATTTTGTCATCTAAATTTTCACACCTTTCCCCTTCTAATGTATGCCTATTTCATTCACCTAAGCCGAAAATAAAAAGAGCCTTGTAGACAAAATACCTACAAGGCTCTTCAGTAGAGTGTAGGTACAACGGGAATAACCCTTGTACCTACACGTTTTCACGCTAGGTTCAAGGGTTTCATGTATGATGATGTAGTTGTGTAAGCATTGTAATAGATTTTATTGTATTCATAATACTTACTCCCTTTCTCCTCTGATTTTCACATAGTATATAACAGTTAATTTTGAATGTAAATACATTTTTAATATTCCGTCACTTTTTTTAATGTAAAGCCACTTTTCTTTCATACTCTTTTATTTCTTGTTCATATTGCATTGTAATACTAATTTCATCTAAACCATTCAATAACTTCTCTTTCCACATTTTCTCGATTGTAAAATGGAATCTGTGCATATTCGTTATAATTATTTCATTTTCTAAATCAACTGTGATTTGTTCCCTCGCATCTGTTTTTGCAAGTTGTTCACGCATATCTTTGTCCATTACAATCGGTAACATGCCATTCTTCATACAATTCATATAAAAGATATCGGCAAATCCTCCAGCGATAATAACGCGGAAACCATAATCAGCAAGCGCCCATGGAGCATGTTCTCTAGAAGAGCCACATCCAAAATTATCACCTGTGATTAATATGCTGGCTCCTTTTCTTTCTTGCGCATTAAGCGGGAAATTAAGGTTTTCTTGGCGATTATTATCATATCGCCACTCATCAAATAAAAACTTCCCAAACCCAGTTCTTTCAATTCTCTTTAAATATTGCTTCGGAATAATTTGATCTGTATCAATGTTATCATTCATCAGTACTGCGGCAGTACCTTTATGAATACGAAATGGCTCCATCATAACTCTCCTTTCTAATATCAACAAAATGACCATGTAACGCAGCCGCTGCCGCCATTGCCGGGCTAACTAAATGCGTTCGTGCTCCCTTTCCTTGTCTTCCTTCAAAATTGCGATTTGACGTAGAGGCACAATGTTCTCCTTCAGGCACTTGATCTGGATTCATACCTAGACACATTGAGCATCCGGGCTCTCTCCATTCAAATCCAGCTTCTTCAAATATGCGATGTAATCCTTTATGCATCGCTGCTTCTCTTACCCTTTGAGATCCAGGTACAACAAGTGCTCGCACACCTTCTTTTACTTTTTTACCTTTCACGACAGATGCAGCAATTTCTAAATCAGAAAGCCTAGAATTTGTACAAGATCCAATGAAAACATGTTGAACTGGAATGTCATACGTACTTTGTCCAGGACTCAACCCCATATAAGAAAACGCTCTTTCGTCATTTTCATCATGCTTTTCTGGCAATTTCTCATCAATCCGAACACCCATACTAGGATTTGTTCCCCACGTAACGTACGGCGCTAAATCCGTAACATCTACTAGAATATGTAAATCATAAGCTGCATCTAAATCTGTATAAAGTTCTGACCATTTTTCCTTAATAGATTCATAGTCTTTCGGCGCATATTTACGCCCTTTTACGTAAGCAACCGTTTTTTCATCTGGCGCAATAATGCCAGCCTTTGCTCCCCCTTCAATTGCCATATTGCAAAGCGTCATCCTCTCTTCCATATCCATAGCATGAATGGTCTCTCCGTAAAATTCCATTACGTAACCTGTTCCAACTGCTACTCCGTACTTTGAAAGAAGGTGTAAAATAATATCTTTCGCATAAACACCTTGCGGTAACTTTCCTTTTAACTCAATGCCCATCGCTTTCGGCTTTCGTTGCCATAACGTTTGCGTTGCCAATACATGTTCCACTTCACTCGTACCAATACCAAACGCTAGTGCGCCAAAAGCACCGTGTGTTGCTGTATGACTATCACCACAAACAATCGTTTTTCCTGGCTGTGTGAGTCCAAGTTCTGGTCCTATAACATGAACGATCCCTTGCTCTTCATCTCCGATATCCGCTAATGGCACCTGAAATTGTTTACAGTTTTCCCGAAGTGTATCTAGTTGCTGCTTCGCAATGCGGTCGGTAATATTCCAAACATCTTTCGTTGGAATATTATGATCCATCGTTGCAAATGTTAAATCTGGTCTGCGGACTGTTCGATTTGTAAGCCGCAAGCCTTCAAAGGCTTGCGGTGACGTTACTTCATGAACAAGATGTAGATCGATATATAATAAATCCAATCCATTTTCATTTGTCGCAACTACATGTCTTTCCCAAAGCTTATCTAGTAACCTTTTCCCCATTATCTTCCTCTCCCTACTAACGCTTGCTCTTCCATTTCTTGAATAACTGCCTTTGTAAATGAAGTTGTCGTTTCAGTCCCCCCGATATCTGCTGTACATTTTCCAGATTTAAGGACTGCAGAAATTGCTTCTTCAATTGCACATCCTTCTCTCGTTAATCCGAACGATTGCCCAAGCATCATTGCAACAGAACGCATCATCGCAATTGGATTCGCCTTATTTTTCCCCGCAATATCCGGTGCTGATCCGTGAATAGGCTCGTATAATGAAGGCCCCTTTTCAGCGTGACTTGCTGATGGAAGCATTCCTAATGATCCAGCTAATACTGAAGCCTCATCACTTAAAATATCACCAAATAAATTTTCCGTTACAATAACGTCAAATCTTCCTGGATTCCGAATTAATTCCATAGCCGCTGCATCTACTAAAATGTGTTCTACTTCCACATTTGGGTAGCGAAGTGCTACTTCTTCTGTCACATTTCTCCATAGTTTACTAGACTCTAAAACATTCGCTTTATCAATAGATGTTACTTTTTTCTTCCGCTTATTTGCTAATTGAAAGGCATACGAAACGATACGTTCAATTTCATGTCGATGATACGTAAGTGTATCTGTCGCCACTTCTTCCGTTCGCTCTTTCGGATAAGAAAAATAAATTCCGCCTGTTAATTCACGAACGACAACGAAATCAATTTCATCAGCATTTTTTAATGGTGATAAATGTGCAGTTGCACTTTCTACCGTTACAGGGCGAACATTCGCAAATACACCGAGTCCTTTTCTTAATGCTAATAATCCTTTCTCAGGCCTTTCTTTCGCACTATCCCACCTTGGTCCACCTACTGCTCCAAGTAAAACCGCATCACTCGCTAAACAGGCGGCAAGTGTTCGCTGTGGTAATGGTTGCCCAGTTAAATCGATAGCAACACCACCAAAGTACTCATCTTGCAAATGAAAATGATGTCCATATAGCCTTTCTACCATATGCAATACTTCCTTCGCACTTTCCATAACTTCTGGACCAACACCATCACCAGCTAAACAAACGATACGTTTTTCCATTTTTAACACTCCTTTTAACTGAATTTTCAGAACTTTGATTTGATAGGTGAGGAAAGCTTCTCTCACCTATCAAATATTTATTTCACAAGCGCTATAAGAGATTTTAATTTCCCTGCTGCATGGACATAAGCTCTCGCCGACGCTTCCAATACGTCTTGCGCAACTCCAAAACCTGATATTTGGTGACTACCTTCTTTTAATTCAACATGAACGTGAGCAAGTGCATCTTGACCTTGTGTAATAGATTGTATGCGATAATCTGCCAATTCACATTCTAATCCTAAAATTCTTTGAATCGCATTGTATATCGCTTCAATACTACCAGAACCAGTGGCTGCATCTTCATATACATTTCCTTCCTCATCCTTCAGCACAACTGTTGCGCATTGTGTACTATTTGATACGAAATGCACTTGTAATTGCGTAATGTTATATTGCTGGGCTGCAAATGCTGCTTCACCAAGCATAATTGCGCGTAAATCTTCCTCAGTAATTTCCTTTTTACGATCCGCCAATTTTTTAAATGCTTCGAATGCCGCATCTCGCTCTTCATTTGTAAATTCATAACCAAGCTCTTTCATTTTTTCCGTAAACGCATGACGGCCAGAATGTTTCCCAAGTACAAAGAGATTTTGAGATTCTCCTATAAGCGCTGGTTCGATAATTTCATAAGTTGTTACTTCTTTTAGAACCCCATCTTGGTGGATGCCTGATTCATGAGCAAATGCATTCGCTCCAACGATTGCTTTATTTTTCGGTACAACCATACCCGTTAACCTGCTTACTAATGTACTCGTTGCCTTAATCTCTTTTAAAGTCATCGAAGGTTCTGCTTTATAAAAATCTTTTCTAATATGAAGAGCAACCGCAACTTCTTCTAACGCTGCATTCCCTGCTCTTTCTCCAATGCCATTAATCGTTCCTTCTACTTGCACTGCTCCGCCTTCAACCGCAGCTAACGAATTTGCTACTGCCATACCAAGATCGTCGTGACAATGACAAGAAAAAATCGCTTTTTCATATGATGGAACGGATTCTTGTAAGTATCTAAAAAGAGAATAATATTCTTCCGGATTCGTATATCCAACTGTATCCGGAATATTAATTACATTCGCTCCTGCGCGAATCGCAGTTTCTACTGCTTCAGCTAAAAATGCTCTCGATGTTCTTGTCGCATCTTCTGCAGAAAATTGTACTGTCGGAAATAATGATTTTCCAAGCGTAACCGAACGATGAATACTATTTAACACATCTTCTTTTGACATACAAAGTTTATATTTCATATGAATATCACTCGTAGCTAGAAATACGTGTAGACGAGGAGATACAGCACCTTTCACAGCTTCATATGCTCTTCGAATGTCACTTTCTTTCGCTCTAGCTAAACTCATAACCGTAGCATTTTGAATTGTATTCGCGATGCGTTTTACCGATTGGAAGTCACCTTCGGAAGCTGCCGCGAATCCAGCTTCCATTACATGAATACCAAGCCTCTCTAATTGCCTAGCAATTTGTAACTTCTCTTGTTCATTTAAATTTACTCCTGGTGATTGTTCGCCATCACGAAGCGTTGTATCCATGAACAAAATCTGCTTCATATTATTTAATCCCTACCTTTACTCGCGGCTGTACGAAAGGCATCATTTCACGTAATTTACGTCCTACTACTTCGATTTCATGTTCATTCTCTTTCTCATTTGTCGCGTGGAAATTTGGTCTTCCTGCTTTATGCTCTGCAATCCAGCCTCTTGCAAATGTACCATCTTGAATTTCTGCTAATACTGCCCCCATCGCTTTCTTCGTATCTTCAGTAACAACGCGTGGTCCTGATACAAAGTCTCCCCACTGCGCTGTATCTGAAACTGAATATCTCATATTTTCAAGTCCACCTTCATACATAAGGTCAACGATTAGCTTCAGTTCATGTAAACATTCAAAATATGCAAGTTCAGGCTGGTATCCCGCATCAACTAACGTTTCAAATCCTGCTTTTACAAGTGCAGTTACTCCGCCGCAGAGTACAGCTTGCTCTCCAAATAAATCTGTTTCTGTTTCTTCTTTAAACGTCGTTTCTAATACACCAGCTCTCGTTGCTCCAATTCCGTCAGCATAAGAAAGTGCTTTTTCAGTCGCAACTCCTGTTGCATCTTGATATACTGCAAATAATGCAGGAACAGCCCCTCCCTCGGCGAACGTACGGCGTACGAGATGCCCCGGTCCTTTTGGCGCTACTAGAAATACATCTACATTAGCTGGTGGTTTTACTTGATCAAAGTGAACATTAAATCCATGTGCGAACACGAGAGAGTTTCCAGCCTGTAAATTTGGTGCAATTTCAGCTTCATATACTTCTGGTTGTAATTCATCAGGTAATAGAATCATTACTACATCAGCTTTTTCCGCTGCTTCTGCTACTGTATATACAGAAAACCCATCTTCATTCGCTTTATCCCAAGACTTACCTTTTCTTAAACCTACTACTACATCAAATCCGTTATCACGTAAATTTTGCGCATGCGCATGACCTTGCGAGCCATATCCGATGATTGCTACTTTCTTTTCCTTTAATACATTTACTGTTACATCTTTCTCATAATAAACTTTTGCCATTTTCATTTCCCCCTATATTTAAATGATTATTGAATTAACATAACTTGCTTATCTTGTTTTTTCATACTACGTGTAAATGCTGTTACACCTGTTCTAGCAATTTCTTTTAAACCGTATGGACGAAGTAATTCAATTAACGCTTCTACTTTATCTTGCGTACCTGTTACTTGCACAACTATGGAATCCTTCCCAACATCTATTACAGCGGCTCGAAATGGTTCAATTAAACTATATAATTCTGCCCTCGCTACAGAAGTTGCTACTTTAATAAGAGCAAGCTCTCTAGCAATCATTGCTTCTTCTGTAATATCTGATACTTTCAGAACATCGATTTGCTTATGAAGTTGTTTAATTAACTGCTCAACTTGCTGTTCACTTTCAACGTGTACAACAATCGTCATTCGCGATATATCTGATGATTCTGTATGACCTACTGAAATACTTTCAATATTAAAATGTCTTCGTGTCATAACCCCTGTAATTCTGTTTAACACACCACTTTGATTTCGAACTGTCGCTGTAACAATTCTCTTCACCCTTTTTCCACTCCCTCCATTTGGTGAACACCTTTTCCTGGTGCAACCATCGGCATAACCTTCTCTGATTGAAGTACACGACAATCGATTACGACTGGCTCTTGTAATTCGATCGCATGCTGGATTTGCTTCTTTGCAAGAAGTGGATCGTCAATACGAACACCTTTTATACCATACGCATTCGCAAGAGCGACGAAATCTGGTTGGCATGGCAATAAAGAATGTGAATATCTTTGATTGTAAAATTCATCTTGCCATTGTCTTACCATTCCTAAAGCTTCATTATTTAAAATAAATACTTTAACGGGTAAAGCGTGTTCTTTTAATACACTTAATTCTTGCAGAGTCATTTGAAACCCAGCATCACCAACAATTGCAATAACTAATTCTTCAGGCTTTGCAATTTGCGCACCGATTGCTGCTGGAAATCCGAACCCCATCGTTCCTAATCCGCCAGAAGTTACCCATTTATCTGGATTTTTCAACGGATAGTATTGTGCTGCCCACATTTGATGTTGCCCAACGTCTGTTGTTACAATCGCTTCTCCTTTCGTGATCTCATATAGCATATCAATCGCGTATTGAGGTTTAATACTTTCAGAATTTCGTTTATAAGAGAATGGGTACTTTTCTTTTCTACTCTTTAATAAAGAGAGCCATTCATGATGATTTTCTTTCTTTCCTTCTGATTGAAGCAATACTTCTAACGCCCGCTTAGCACTTGCAACAATAGGAATCTCTGTTGGCACATTTTTCCCGATTTCTGCTGGATCAATATCGATATGTGCAACAGTCGCCCCTTTAGCAAAAAAAGCTAAATTCCCAGTAAGACGATCGTCAAATCTCGCACCTATATTAATGAGTAAGTCGCATTCATATAACGCCATATTGGCTGTGTAAGAACCGTGCATTCCCCCCATCCCTAGAAATAGCCCATCATCTGGCGGAAAACCACCAAGTCCAAGTAACGTATGCACAACAGGGATTTCATATTTACGGGCAAAACTTGTCAATTCTTTCGAAGCTTTCGCATGCAGTATACCTGCTCCAGCTAAAATTAACGGTTTTTTTGCGGTTTCAATTGCTTGTAGTAATTTGTTTATTTGAAGTAGATTCGGTTCATAATTAGGGTTATATCCTGGTAAATCCATTTGTACATTGCTACATCGCTCACCTTTCTCGACTACCATATCTTTCGGAAGGTCAATAACGACTGGTCCTGGTCTTCCTGTTTTAGCAATATGAAATGCTTCTTTAATAATTCGAGGTAAATCTGAGGCCTTTCGCACTTGATAGTTATGTTTTGTCACTGGCATCGTAAGTCCCATAATATCCGCCTCTTGAAAAGCATCGCTCCCAATTAACGTTGTTGCTACTTGGCCTGTAAATACAACAAGTGGCAATGAATCAATCATCGCATCCGCTAGACCCGTAATTACATTTGTAGCACCTGGTCCACTCGTTGCAATTACAACCCCTGGGTTCCCTGTAATTCTGGCATACCCTTCAGCAGCGTGAATTGCTCCTTGCTCATGCCTTGTTAAAATATGCGGAATTTCACAATCATACAGTGCATCATAGAGAGGTAAAACGGCACCACCCGGATAACCGAAAATCACTTTTACGCCTTCCTTTTCTAGCGCTTCTAACAATAGCTGTGCACCAGTTGCCAGTTTCTCTTCCGTTTTTGAAGACATTGTTCTTATAAGCCCCCTTTTTCAAACTTTTATACAATAAAAAAATCCTACGTCCACACTCCAGCTATGTGCTGAAGGGACGAAAGATTTCGCGGTACCACCCTTCTTTGCAAGAATACTCTTGCCTCAGTGATCCATAAATGGATCTAGCTAATAACGGAGCTACCGTCTAAGCCTAGACAAATGCTTTAGCTTAGCACTCAAGGGCGATGTTCGTCGACGTGAACCATCGGTTTTCAGCAACCACCGACTCTCTGTGAGGCTTCACAATCAACTACTCCTCCCTATCAACGCTTTCTTATGTTAAAAAAGTTGTTATCCAACTTTATTTTCTTCGTAAATTTTCTCTCCATCTTCTACAACTAACTTACGAAACTCTTCTAATAAACGGTTCGTATGTGGACCTGTTTGCCCTAAGCCAATCGTTCTACCATCTACTGTCGTAACAGCAATAACTTCAGCAGCTGTTCCTGTTAAAAACACTTCATCAGCTACATATACATCATGTCTTGTAAATAACTCTTCTCTTACGTCATATCCAAGTTTTTCGCCGATTTCTAAAATGGCGTTTCGTGTAATACCTTCTAACGCTCCAGCAGAACTTGGTGGTGTAATTAATTTATTTCCTTTAACAATAAACACGTTATCTCCTGAGCCTTCAGCTACATATCCTTGATCATTTAACATAAGTGCTTCTTGTACTCCAGCTAATTTCGCTTCAATACGAACTAAAATATTGTTTAAGTAATTTAAAGATTTTACTTGAGGGGATAAAACATCGGGACGATTTCGGCGCGTTGCAACTGTTACAACTGGAATCCCTTTCTCATAATATTCTTGTGGGAATAAAGATAATTGTTCTGCAATTACTACTACATTCGGCTTCTTACATGAATCGGGATCCAATCCAAGATTTCCTGCTCCTCTTGATACAACAAGGCGAATGTATCCATTAGATAATTTATTTTGTCGAATCGTCTCAACAACAATATTTGTTACTTCATCTAATGAATATGGAATTTCTAAAAGGATTGATTTTGCTGATTCATACAACCGGACAAGATGCTCTCTCAAACGGAAAACATTACCGCTATAAACTCTAATTCCTTCAAACACTCCATCGCCATATAAATAGCCATGATCATATACTGAAACTTTTGCCTCATCTTTTGGAACAAATTCTCCATTTAAGAAAATCCATTGCTCATTCACTAGAAGCGCCTCCTATGTTCTATGAATTTTTTATTGTTTCCTAGTTTACTCTCCTTTCTAAATAAATCAAGTGAATTTTTAGAAAATTTATAATTTTTAATCGTACGTACTTCTTTACTTATATTGATTTAACAACATTGTTAACGTTTACAAAAAGTCAAAAAATTTTTTTCGCCAATTTCCACTAAAAAAATATTTGTTTAAAAGAAGGATTTTCATCAATTGATACGAATCTATTGTATTCAATAAACGGACGTCCGATTTTATAAATCCGGGAATATATAACGACTTTTGCTGAAAAAGGGGGGAAATAACAAAAATAGCGCTGTCTAAAAATAACATTCATATTTTTCATTTCGTAATCATAATCCTATTTTTAAAAAACAATTTGTCAAAATGAAGGAGGAAATAAATATGGCGTGTGTACAAATTAAAGGAACGAGACAAGAGGTAGTAGAAATGCTGCAATTATTTGATCTAATGGATACGAAAGGTTTTTGTAAATTCGATAATTACGTAGAGGTAGAACCAAATACGCAAGAACATAATCATTTTATTGCTTCAATCGACATCCATTCAAATACTTCTTCTGCCCAAGATACATTAAACGATCAATTCGTTAGTCAAATGCTTACTGGCGTATATAACGACTAAACAAAGATTTACTTCCTACCGTCTTTTCATAAATGCAGTGAACTTGAGCATACTAGCAATTAGATGGTAGGAGGTGAGAATTATGGCTAGAATTGGCGTTGAAAACTCATTAACAGACGTTCAACAAGCTCTTCAGCAACAAGGTCATGAAGTTGTTACACTTAACTCAGAACAGGATACACAAGGGTGTGATTGTTGCGTTGTAACTGGGCAAGATTCTAATGTAATGGGCATTGCAGATGCATCAATTAAAGGATCAGTCATTACAGCTCACGGTTTAACAACGGATGAAATTTGTCAACAAGTTGAAAGTCGCACTTAAAAAATGAAAGAGGACTCCTTTTAAAAGGAGTCCTCTTTTTTATATTCACCTAACGGGAAAGTAACATATACTGGATGAAAGCCCTACCTCTCTCTCATCATTACGGTTCCACTGACCGCTCCTTGATTCACTAGTATACATATATAGCTTACAAATACAATTTATAGGGTTTGTTCACAAAAGTTGTTGATAAAATTACCCGATCTTTCGCAAACTTTTCGTATTGCATTCATAAGAGATATTTACTTTACACTAGCTGTAACCGAGACACGAATTAAAATTCTAACACCAATACAATAGCTTGTCAATATTTTTCCGCAAATTAAAAACAGACATTAACGGTTTGTCTGTTTTAGAATGGAGCTTTTTCTTTTATTACATATACAACAAAGCCGCTTACTAACATAAATAAGCCAACTACTAAGTTTTTGATATTAATCATAAATTCCTCTCCCTTATTCCACACATCATATATATTTACATTTCAATTATTCCGATCATCCTAAAGCGCACTTTTTCTAATATATCATAATTCCTAAAAAATGCAAGTTCACTTTTGACGACCATTCACAAATTTATCTACAGTGCTTGGTACAGTACTTAAAGCCTTTTCAATTAAATGTGTACTGCTGTTGAGATGTAATACTTGCACCCCATTAGAACCAACTACTAAAAAAGCTACTGGACTAATAGAAACCCCAGCCCCGCTTCCTCCTCCAAATGGATGCCCTTGCTTGTTCTCTTTATGCTGATTTTGCCCACCGTTATGTTTTTCAGTAATGAAACCCCCTTTAAAATCACTTCCACCAGCTCCAAAACCAAAAGCCACTTGAGATACTGTTAATACAACATTTCCGTCAGCTGTTGAAACCGGGCTCCCAACAATTGTATTTACATCTACCATCTCTTTTAAATTTGTCATTGCCGTTTTCATTAAATTTTCAATTGGATGTTCCATTATGTATTGCACCCTTTCCTCATTATTCCTTTTTATACTTTCCAAAATAGAGGAAGTCATACTAACTTTTCCTATTTCAAGAAAACATTTTCCTCCTTTTAATAGATATTACTGCCCGTTAATGCGGGATAAAAAAGAAAAAGAGATACATACTACTATTGAACCTTGTTATGAAAGGAGCCATGACTTTGACTGAGAAATTTGATGATTATAAAAGAAGAGATAGAATAGATAGTGATTATAGTGACTATAAAGAAGAGTATGCCGCTGAGGTTGCACCACAACGCATTGATTATGATTACGATGATAAAGACGATAAAGATGTTGTAAAATCGTCCGCTGCTGGATCAACTGCTGGTTTTATCGCTCTTGCGCTATCTATCTTATCGCTATTTACATTCCCAACACTATTTGGTCTTGTTTCTGTTTTACTCGGTATTTACGCTTATAATCGCGGAGCTACTGTAACTGGCGGTATCGCTGCAGTTGTCGGTGGGATTGCTGCACTTATCGCAATTTTATTCCGAGTAGCACTTATTGGTTTATTGTTCTCCCTTTTCTAAAAAAGAAAAAGGTATCTCGCTTAACGCGGGATACCTTATCCTGTAAACACATCTTCCGATGGATATTTTATTTTTTGTTTTGCTGGTCGCGCTAAAGAGAACACAAGTGTTAATGGTCCAATTAATCCGCAGAACATAACAAACATAATAATACATTTTCCGAATGCCGATAGCTTTGCAGTAATTCCCATCGTTAATCCGACTGTACCAAACGCTGATATTGTCTCAAATAATAATTGAATAAAGCTGAAGTTTTCTGTAAGCATTAATATAAATACCGCTGCAAAAATAAGTATTTGACTGGCAACAGCAATCGCTAAGGCCCTCGTTACTGTCGACATTTTAATTGTACGCTGAAATAAAACAATTTCCTCCTTTTTTCTAAAGAAAGAAAGGACAGATGTAATTAAGATAACAAACGTTGTTAATTTAATTCCTCCACCTGTTGATACACTTCCTGCACCAATAAACATTAAAATCATCGTAAATAATATAGATGATTCTTCCATACCTCCATAGTCAACCGTATTAAATCCAGCTGTCCGCGGGGTAATACCTTGAAAGAAGGAAGCCCATAGTTTTTCATTTAAAGATAAATTCCCTAACGTCTTCACATTATTATATTCCAATACAAAAATTACAATCATTGCTATAACATTTAGCACTACTGTTCCAATAATCATTATTTTTGAGTGAAGTGATAATTTTCGAAAACTGCGACTATACCATATATCAATTAATACGGTAAAACCGAGTCCACCTATTACAATTAAAGAGCAAATCCCAATATTAATAATGGGATCTCCTACATATCTTGTTAAATTATCTGGCCATAAAGCAAAGCCTGCATTATTATAAGATGCAATTACATGAAAAATACTATAGTATAAACCTTTTCCAAAACCAAACTCTGGAATAAAGCGAAACGATAAAAAGATGACCCCAATAAGCTCAATACAAATCGAAAATATAAAGACACGCTTTACTAATTTTACAAGACCACCTATATTTGTTTGATTAAACGCTTCTCCAATTAATAAACGATGGCGTAATCCGATTTTTTTGCCTAATACCCAAACAATTAAAATGGCAATTGTCATAAGACCTAGACCACCTGTTTGAATTAAAAACATAATAACAATTTCGCCAAACATCGTAAATGTACTTGCTGTATCCACTACTCCCAAACCAGTTACGGTCGCTGCTGACGTTGCTGTAAAGAAAGCATCTACCCAACTAATATGTGCTTTCGTTGCGAATGGTAACTTTAATAACAAACCGCCAACCACAATTAAGCAGAAAAAACCTAACGCTAATATTTGTGGTGGGTTTAATCGTATAAGACGATTATACAGCCCTTGTTTTTTTGTTACTTCCATATCACTAACTCCCTTATTAAAGTGAAGCTTTCCCTTCATAAATAAAAAGCTTTTTAAAAGCCCTTAAAGAATTGGGACAAACCTTATATTCTTATAATATAGTTGAGCATAATCCTTTTTTTCATAGATTACAACTTTTATTTATATTCAGACTTCTTTTTTCTTTTATGCTGGAAAACTATATATCCTAACTCAATATTGCTAGCAATAACAATTTCATATGTACTATTTTTCAAATCCCCATATCTTTCACTCTATGTTCACATAGAGGTCACATTCACCTTTTATAGTATATGTATCGAAGCTGTTCCTCCCTAATTTATAAGACATTCCCCAGTGTCTTTGAA
>NZ_JACVUW010000018.1:0-58302 GCF_016625265.1 Bacillus sp. S71
AATTTCTTTTTTGTCGTTTTCTGCGTTTCCGCATCAGCGACGTTTATTAATTTACCATATACAAACTATTAACGTCAACACTTTTTAATAAAAAGTTCTTTTTCTTACATAACGAATACATTCCTCTGCGTTAGCAACTCTCCGAAATAAACAAAAAATGATTTTATATCTTTCTTCCATCGCCTTTTTTACAACTTCATGAATACGCTCATCTTCAAAATCAAATAAAAGTTCCTCTAACTCTCTCTTTAATATGTATTCCATCTCTTTTCTCTCTTCTTTTGTCAACATCAGCCCAAGCAAATGATCACCTCAATAATTCCTTACGTAACAATAAACGTTTCGCTCATTTTCACTTATTACAATCCTATCATTCATTATATCCATTACTTACGATATTAATCCTTTGTTCTCTTTTTTATATTTACAGCATATATGTAACTGAAAAGGATTGGACAAAGGGGCGTAATATTATGTTTTTCTTTTTTATTACGAGTAAGAGAACTTTTAAACACATTAGCTTAATAGTGATACTTTCCTTATTTACAGCATGGCTACTCTTTTTAAAAACATATTCACATGAATCTGCTTTTTCAACTGCTACAGGTCCTAAAGTAATTTACAAAGGAGATACCGCTAAAAAGCAAGTTGCATTTACGTTTGATATTAGTTGGGGAGACAAAAAAGCAATTCCAATCCTTGATACTCTTAAAGAAAGACAAATTAAGAATGCAACCTTCTTCCTTTCTGCTGCATGGGCCGAAAGACACCCCGATATTGTAGAGCGCATCATGAAAGATGGACACGAAATCGGTAGTATGGGTTACAATTACACATCCTATACTTCTCTAGAGACGAATGAAATAAGACGAGACCTTTTACGAGCACAAGATGTTTTTACAAAACTTGGGGTAAAACAAGTCAAGCTGTTACGTCCACCTAGTGGTGAATTTAACAAGGCAACCCTTAAAATTGCAGAATCACTTGGATACACCGTCGTGCATTGGAGTAATAATTCCAACGATTGGAAAAACCCAGGTGTAAATCACATCGTTTCCACCGTCTCTAATAATTTGAAAGGTGGAGATATTGTCTTATTACACGCATCCGATTCTGCCCTTCAAACAAATAGAGCTTTACCGCTGCTTCTGCAAAAATTAAAAAGTGATGGATATGAGCAAATATCCGTATCACAACTTATTTCCAACACAAGTACGAAAAGTGAAGATGTGAAATAGCTTCGTCCCTACTACTCTTCACGTATAAAAAGCTCTACTACCTTTCAAAAAGGTGGTAGAGCTTTTTTAATCACACCATTTCCAATAATATAACTGCTGATATATAAAACCTCTCTCTATTATGCAGATTTACTCGTTTTTCCGATTAAACGATGTAATACAAGTAATTGATATGCATTACATAACAATAGCGGTATAACCATTAAATATAACCAATCTGTATCATTAATCCGAAGCGCCGGTACCCATTCAAGAATCGTTACAACAACCATAAAGAACAGAGCTGGCACAAATGCTTTTTTATTTGTTTCTTTACTTTTTACATAAGCAACAATTGCTCCAAACACAAATAAAATTCCAGCAACAAGTATGTTATTCCCCAATGAGATTTCCCCATTTGCAATAAGTACAGATCTTAAATACACAAAATCAAATAATACGAATGCAATAAAGAAGAGCTGGACTGCATTCCATAAAGACGATGAGCGAAACATCCCTAGTCCAAAACGATGGATTGTTAAATATGCAAAGAATCCCATTTGACTTATAACGCTAAAAATAAATCCTACACCCATCAACCAGAAAGATACCGCTAAAATCTCCTTAACGTCGAAATTTTGAAAAAATTTATCATACCTGTCCCACTCCAAAACAAAACCAACAATAACTGTGCTAATCCCACCAAGAAACAACGTCGTTAAAAATAGTCGTACCCACTTGCGGCTATTCACAACACATCCCCCATTATCCTTATATTTCTAATTAAATTGTATCAATGACAATTTCAAAAAGCTAGCCATGTTCATGTATAAATTCCTTAAAGATATTTATATTAAAAAGAGAGAACTGTGCTGAAAGGAGTTCCAACTTATGAAACGGATACTATTCATTTTCGTTTCTTCTTTTCTACTTATCGCACTTGTAGCATGCGCACAAGGAAAAGAAACGAAATCCGAACTAGATTACGATCAAACAAAGAAAATGATTGTTGATATTTTAAAAACAGATCAAGGTAAGAAAGCTATTCAAGATGTATTAACTGATGAAAAAATGAAACAAGCACTCATACTAGATGAAACAGTAGTAAAGAAAACGATTGAAGATGCCATGGTATCCGATAAAGGGCAACAATTCTGGGAAAAGCTCTTTAAAGATCCTGAGTTCTCATCAAAGTTTGCTAAAAGTATGGGGAAAGAACAAACCCAATTAATGAAAACCTTATTAAAAGACCCTGAATACCAAGCAGGCGTTATAGAAATTATGAAAAATCCTGAAGTAGAAAAAATGATGTTACAAACAATGAAGAGTAAAGAATACCGTCAATATCTACAACAAGTACTAACAGAAACTGCTGAAAGTCCACTCTTCCAAGCCAAGATGATTGATATCATTAGTAAAGGTGTACAAAAGGCTGAAAAAGGTGGATCTGATAAGAAAGAAGCAGGCGGTGATGGCGGTTCTCAAGGCGAGAAGAAGGAAGAACAGTGAAAATAATAACTATAATAACGAGTGGACAATGTATAAATTGTCCACTCGTTATTACTTTATCTTGCTATTAACAGACAAAATGGCCCTCTAGTTAAGCGAAAGGTTTACTAGTTGTTTCCAGTAACAGATGAACCCCACTGATTAAAGTTTCGCTTTATTTTTGTGTAACAGCTGTTTTATCAATTACTGTTTCAGCTATTTTACTATAAATAATGCCGGTTGTATGTGTATCCTCATATACTGAAGGAGCAAAGTCTTCTTTATTCCAATCGGGTTGTTGCAGTGGAATACGACCAAGAACATTTGTTTGTAGTTCGGTAGCTAACTTATCTCCCCCGCCTCTTCCAAATACATATTCTTTCTCACCAGTTACCTTACTTTCAAAATATGCCATGTTCTCAACAACACCGAGAATACTATGTTCAGTGCGTAATGCCATCGCTCCAGCACGCGCTGCTACAAACGCAGCTGTTGGATGCGGTGTCGTTACAATAATCTCTTTGCAAGATGGCAACATTGAGTGCACATCTAACGCAATATCACCTGTGCCTGGTGGCAAATCTAATACTAAATAATCTAAATCGCCCCATTCTACTTCTGTGAAGAAGTGGTTTAACATTTTCCCAAGCATAGGTCCTCTCCAAATAACTGGTGCATTATCCTCTACAAAGAAGCCCATTGAGATTACCTTTACACCTAAACGTTCTACCGGAATTATCTTATCACCTCTTACGATGGGACGTTTTTCTATCCCCATCATGTCTGGCACACTAAAACCGTAAATGTCCGCATCAATAATACCAACTTTTTTTCCTAAACGAGCTAAAGCAACTGCAAGGTTAACGGAAACGGTTGATTTTCCCACGCCACCTTTTCCACTCGCTACTGCTAAGAATGTCGTTTTTGAATTTGGTGACAATAAAGATTCACTTTGCTCTGCTTCTTGTTCTGGTGCAAACTGAGCTAATTCCTCTTCTGTAAATTCTGCAAAACGAAGTCCAACTGTTGCCGCTCCAAGCTCTTTTAATAACTTTACAATTCCAGACTGCAACTGCATTTGTTCCGCTGTACCAGTTTTTACGATTGCAATTTTGACACTCACATGTTCCTTCTCAGGCTTGACTGTTACCTCTTTAATTGCACTTGTTTCTTTTAATGTTTTATGTAAAAACGGATCTACCATCCCTTCTAACGCTTCAACCACTTGTTCTTTCGTTACCATAATTAGCCCAGCCCCCTGTATGAAAAATAACGTAATGTTAATTGAATTTATCTCTGCTTATTCTTGAAATAAATGCGTTTACATTTCCAGTATAACATATTTTCCGAAAACTTCGTTAACGAGAGAAACTCAAAAAAATCCTCCTTATTCTGGAGGATTTCCTTTTTCCGTGAAATAGCGTAATATACCTCGGTATATTGCAGCTGCTACCTTTTGCTGATATTTCTCCGAATTTAACATATACCTTTCGTTCACATTCGATAAAAAGCCGGCTTCAATTAAAGCACCTGGTGTTTTAGAATACTTTAATAAATACACATGCGAAATTGTCTTAGCAGAACGATTCGTGTTCTCTAAACTTGTTCTCAATTCAGCCTGTATAAATTTTGCAGCACGTTCATTTTCAATTGAAGAGCGGTAATAGAACGTTTGCGCGCCCTTCGATCCACTACTAGTTAAAGCATTTAAATGAATACTTGCAAAAAAGTCTACATCAGGTTTATTGATGATTTCTACACGTTTTTTTAAATCCTCTGCTTTACGTCTACTATATGACTTTGTATCTTTGTTAGCTAAATCATAATCTCCCTCACGCGTTAAAATAACTAGTGCACCTTGTTCTTGTAAATAGTCTTGTACCTTTTTTGTAATTTCAAGCGTAATATCCTTTTCTATAATATCCTTTCCTCCAACAGCCCCTCCATCTGGTCCACCATGCCCAGCATCTAATACAATTACTTTCCCTGATAAGGGTAAATTCCAAGCTCGCCACGATTTTGTAATTTGAAATTCTTGTTTGACTAAAAAAAACAATACAACCGCAGCGAGTGCAAAAGAGATAATTCGAATTCTCTTCATACCTTTCCTCCTCCAGCTAGTCCCTCTAATTACTTATATGGGACAAGAGGAAAGTTTATGCTTGTCTTAATGAAGCTTTAATCGATATCTTCTTTCACCTTTTTCATACCCTTCTTGCCACCACAATCCTATAAACTGCTGACAAGATTCAAAAAGTAATTCCTCATCTTTCAACTTTATTTCTCGCATAGTCATACTCGTTAAAAATTGAAATAGCGTTTCAGTTAATTGTTGTTCTTCTTCTAAAGCTCTATATTTCACATCAAAAAACGATTCACCATAATAACCAAATTTACTATATCTCGCTCCTAATAAATAAGATTCTATCCCTAATTCAATACAGTAATCTTCATACTGACGATGAAGCTCTTGCATTTGAAAGGCATCACGAATATTTGAACGTAATGTTTTTAATGATAATTCCCGCAACATCTTCCGCTCGTATTTTAACTGCTTTTCTTTTTGTTTTTCTTGTAAGCTGACAATGACATTCATAGTACTTATAAACCTCCCTAATACGTATTAGTCTAAACTTCTAAAGAAGAAGCATACGCGCGGCGGTAGCACTAAAATATTCCAAGCTATAAAAATTACAAAAGAGGAATGAAACATAAAAAAACCCCAACCAAAATGGTTGGGGTTTGTAGTTCGCAAAAATTAACGTTTTGAGAACTGAGGTGCACGACGTGCGCCTTTAAGACCGTATTTTTTACGCTCTTTCATACGTGCGTCACGAGTTAATAGACCTGCACGTTTTAGTGTTAGACGGTATTCTGGATCAGCTTTTAATAAAGCGCGAGAAATACCGTGACGAATAGCACCAGCTTGACCAGTGTATCCACCACCATTTACGTTTACAAGTACATCGTAGTTACCTAAAGTTTCTGTTGCAACTAGAGGTTGTTTCACTACTTCACGTAATGCAGCAAATGGGATATAGTTTTCAAAATCACGACCGTTAATGATAACGCGTCCTTCGCCTGGAACTAGGCGTACGCGCGCTACTGAACTCTTACGACGTCCAGTGCCATAGTATTGAACCTGTGCCAAAGTAAGCCCTCCTTTAATTAATTATCCGCGAAGTTCGTAAACTTCTGGTTTTTGTGCTTGGTGTGGATGCTCTGCTCCAGCATACACGTTAAGTTTCTTAGAAACTTGACGGCCTAAGCGTCCTTTTGGAAGCATGCCTTTAATTGCAAGCTCTAACATTTGTACAGGGTAGTTTGTACGCATTTCAAGAGCTGTTCTTTGCTTAAGTCCACCTGGGTGGTTAGTGTGACGGTAGTAAATTTTATCGTTTAATTTATTACCTGTTAAATGAATTTTCTCAGCGTTAATAATAATTACATGATCACCCGTGTCAACGTGTGGTGTAAATGTAGGTTTGTTTTTACCACGTAAAATGGATGCTACTTCAGTAGATAGGCGACCTAAAGTTTGACCTTCAGCATCAACCACATACCATTTACGCTCAACTTCGTTAGCTTTTGCCATAAAAGTCGTACGCATGTGTTTCCCTCCTCGTTATCTTTTCCATAGAAAAAATCTATTGTTTATCTTAAACACGATTTCCTTCCGGGGCTAATCGTGGTTTTAGAAACAATACCATATGTTATGATATACTTTTGAGTTTCTAATGTCAAGCAAATGTTACACCAGGATTAGTTGTTATAGTTTACCTCCCATAGGTAAAGCCCATGACCTGGAGCCATCTTTCCAGCAAACTGACGATTTTGTTTCGCTAAAATCTCTGGAATGCTATCAGGATCAAGCTTTCCTTGCCCTACGTTAAGTAACGTACCAACAATAATTCTGACCATATTATATAAAAATCCATTACCTACAAAACGAAAAATTAATTCATCGTCTTGCTCAATTAACTCGATTTCATAAATTGTTCGCACTTTATCTTTTTTGTCAGTTTTTGCCGAACAAAAAGAAGTGAAATCATGCGTTCCAATAAAATACGGAATTGCTTTTCTTATTTTTTTGATTTCGAGCGGATATGGATATTGATATACGTAATTTCTACGGAATACATCCGCATTCTTTGATAATAATACACGATAACGATATTCTTTTTTCTCAACACCGTAACGTGCATGAAATTCTTCTGTTTTTTTCTCTACTTGCCTAATAACAATATCATCTGGCAACATTGTATTTAAAGCGTTACTCCATTGCCACTCTTCAAGAGACAAAGGAGTATCAAAGTGTATGACTTGTCCTTTTGCATGAACCGTAGAATCTGTTCTACCAGATGCCTGAACACGAACAAGTTCTCCCTTATGCAATTTCTGTAATGCTTTTTCTATCTCCTGTTGAACAGTACGATGCTTCGGCTGAATTTGATAACCACAAAAATGCATGCCATCATATGCAACCGTACATTTTATTCTATCCATTTCTCTATTCTCCATTACGATCGCACCCATGCCAAAATACAAGCTAAACAAAATAAGCTTACAATCGTTACTGTATCGCTTGTTTTCCAGCGTAGTTGCCTAAATTTAGTACGTCCTTCACCACTTTGATATCCACGAGCTTCCATCGCAATAGCTAAGTCCTCTGCACGCTTAAAAGCACTGATAAACAGAGGAACAAGCAGTGAGATAATAGCTTTCATTCTATCTTTTATCGGTCCCCCAGCGAAATCAATACCACGTGATGCTTGTGCTTTCATTATTTTACTCGTTTCATCCATTAATGTCGGAATAAAACGAAGAGAAATTGACATCATTAATGCGATTTCATGAACAGGAACCTTTATACGCTTCAACGGCTTTAATAACGTCTCCAAACCATCTGTAATTTCAATAGGTGTCGTCGTTAACGTTAATAATGTCGTCATTAAAATAATAACGAAGAATCGTACAGAAATGTATATCCCTTGCTCTAATCCTTTTTCATGTATCGAAAACCAACCAAGCTGGAGTAGTACATCCCCCTCTTTATTTGTAAAAATATGCAGGAAAAATGTAAAAAGAAAAATCCATAAAATTGGTTTTAAGCCCGAAAGTACATAACGAATCGGCACTTTTGCAAAAAATAAAGCAATGAGTGCATATAAAAATAAAAATCCATATGAAATCGCATTATTTGCTAAGAAAACAACAAATACATATAAAAAGACAATCAGCAGCTTCGTACGTGGATCAAGTTGATGAATAAGTGAATTCCCTGGGATATATCTCCCAATAATCAACTGCTGCATGATTCATGACCACCTTTTCGTAACACCTGCACAACTTCATGAGTAAGATCCTCTAAAGATAAGGTAGCCTTTGGAATTGAAATACCAAACTTCTCTTCAATTGCACGTTTATACTTTAATGACATAGGAAGATCCACACCAATTTTCTCTAGTTCATCAGCATGTGAAAATACTTCCTCTGCACTTCCTTGCAAAAAGACCGTTCCTTTATGCATAACTACAATCTGCTCCGCATACTGAGCGGCATCCTCCATATTATGCGTTACAAGGATAACTGTAAGCCCCTTCTCCTTATGCAACTTATAAAACATCTGCATAAGTTCGTTCTGCCCTTTTGGATCTAGACCTGCTGTAGGTTCATCTAATACAAGCACTTCAGGTTCCATCGCCAATACACCCGCTATCGCAACACGCCTCATTTGCCCGCCACTTAACTCAAACGGTGAACGTGTTAACAGTTCTGGCTCTAACCCTACAAGTTCAATTGCCTCTCTTGCCTTTTGCTTCGCTTCTTCTACAGATACCCCAAAATTAGTAGGGCCGAAACAAATATCTTTCTCCACAGTCTCTTCAAACAACTGATGTTCTGGGAATTGAAAGACAACCCCTACTTTTTTACGTAGTGGCTTTAGCTTTTTTTCTTTCTTTCCTGCCGAAATCAAATGTTCACCAATTTGAACTGTACCATTTGTCGGCTGCAATAAACCATTTAAATGTTGAATCATCGTCGACTTACCTGAACCAGTATGACCGATAATGGCATAATAGCCCCCACTTGGAAACGACACGTCTACATCATAAAGCGCGCGTCTTTCAAATGGAGTTTTATATTGATAACGATGTTCTACTTTTTGGAATGTAATCTCCAAAGTTCGTTCACCAAGCTTTCCATTGTAAGATGCGTATTTTGCAAAATAATTTCATTTCTTTTTAATAATTCTGCTATTTTCACCGAAAACGGTACATCTAAGCCAATTTCTTGGAGCATATGAGAGGACTTGAAAATTTTCTCTGGAGTCCCTTCCTCTAATATTTCTCCCTTATTTAAAATAATGACACGATCTGACTGTGCCGCTTCTTCTAAATCGTGCGTAATTGATAACACAGTAATACCTTTTTGATTAACAAGTTGTCTAACCGTTTCTACTACTTCACGTCTTCCTTGAGGATCTAACATTGACGTTGCTTCATCTAATATTAAAATAGATGGCTGAAGTGCTAAAACGCCCGCTATTGCCACTCGCTGCTTTTGCCCACCAGATAAGGAATGAGGCTCATCATTAAGAAAATCTTCCATACGGACAAGTCGTAAGGCCTGTTCTAATCTTTCAATCATTTGTTCTCTGGGCATTCCGATATTCTCTAAGCCAAATACAACATCATCTTGCACTGTTGTTCCAACAAATTGATTATCTGGATTTTGAAATACCATTCCAATTTGTTTTCGAACATCCCATACCGTTTCCTCTGATAAAACCATTGAATCATTTACTGTAATAGTCCCTGCTTCCGGCAAAAACAAACCATTCAATAATTTTGCAAGTGTAGACTTTCCTGAACCGTTTTGTCCAATAATAGATACCCATTCTCCCTCATATAAGGAAAATGAAACATCTTTTAATGCATACGTGGCTGCCCCAGGATATTGAAATGATATATTTCCTATCCGAAGTTTCTCTTTTTTCAATAGAAGGCACCCTTTCCTTCGCCAAGCTCGCCTATTTTTATATTTAAAAAAAAGGGCCATGACCAGTTTCTTGAAAAGAACTGTCCTGCCCTTTTAATTATCATTATACTAACTCGATAATTACCATTGGTGCTGCGTCTCCGCGACGTGGACCAATTTTTGCAATACGAGTGTATCCGCCTTGGCGCTCAGCATAGCGTGGAGCTACATCAGCGAATAATTTTTGAAGTGCATCTTGACCAGTCTCAGCGTTAGCTACTTCATTGCGAATGAAAGCTGCTGCTTGACGACGAGCATGAAGATCTCCGCGTTTACCTAAAGTGATCATTTTTTCCACTACAGAACGAAGTTCTTTTGCACGAGTTTCTGTCGTTTGGATGCGCTCGTTGATAATTAAATCAGTAGCTAAGTCACGTAACATAGCTTTACGTTGCGCACTTGTACGGCCTAATTTTCTGTATGCCATTCGTAGTTCCCTCCTTTGTTCATGGGTTTAAATCCTCAGTCGTCTTTACGTAAACCTAAACCTAATTCCTCAAGTTTATGTTTAACTTCTTCTAAGGATTTACGTCCTAAGTTACGAACTTTCATCATATCTTCTTCTGTTTTGTTCGCAAGCTCTTGTACAGTATTAATTCCTGCACGTTTTAGGCAATTATAAGAACGAACAGAAAGGTCTAGTTCTTCGATAGTCATCTCAAGAACTTTCTCTTTTTGATCTTCTTCCTTCTCGACCATAATCTCAGCATTTTGTGCTTCATCAGTTAAACCAACAAAGATATTTAAATGCTCAGTTAAGATTTTGGCACCTAAAGAGATAGCTTCTTTTGGCCCGATGCTTCCATCCGTCCATACATCAAGCGTAAGCTTATCATAATTAGCCACTTGTCCGACACGTGTCTTTTCCACTTGGTAAGTCACACGTGATACTGGAGTATAAATAGAATCAATAGGAATTACTCCTATTGGTTGATCTTCGCTTTTATTTGCATCAGCTGGCGTATACCCACGGCCACGCTTTGCAGTTAAACGCACGCGGAAATGCGCATCTTTTGCTAACGTTGCAATGTGTAAATCTGGATTTAAGATTTCTACATCACTATCGTGAGTAATATCAGCAGCTGTGACAATACCTTCGCCCTGCACATCAATTTCCAACGTCTTCTCTTCTTCAGAGTAGATTTTAAGAGCTAACTTTTTCAAGTTTAAGATGATCGTCGTAACGTCTTCTACTACGCCCTCAACTGTTGAAAATTCATGTAATACGCCATCGATTTGGATAGCAGTAACAGCGGCACCAGGGAGTGAGGATAAAAGAATACGACGTAAGGAGTTACCCAAAGTAGTACCATATCCACGCTCAAGCGGTTCAATTACGAATTTACCATATTTAGCATCTTCGTTAAGTTCAACCGTTTCGATTTTCGGCTTTTCGATTTCAATCATTAACTAAACCCTCCTTCAAAACGTCGAAACCCCGGTTAAACAAAGGTATAACCCCTGTCTAACCGAAAGTCCCCCTTAGGCAGTTCCCGATTGTGCACAACAAGCGATGTTTCTGTACGAAATTTCTCGATAATGCATCATATCCATTATAGACAAAAGGGAAAATTCTATACAGAAAAATTACACACGACGACGTTTTGGCGGACGACATCCATTATGAGGAACTGGAGTAACATCTCTAATTGCTGTTACTTCTAGACCTGCAGCTTGAAGAGCACGAATTGCAGCTTCACGACCAGCACCAGGACCTTTAACAGTAACCTCTAAAGTTTTTAAACCGTGCTCCATTGCAACTTTAGCAGCAGCTTCAGCAGCCATTTGCGCAGCGAATGGAGTAGATTTACGAGATCCACGGAAACCAAGTGCACCAGCACTAGACCAAGAAAGCGCGTTACCGTGAGTATCTGTAAGTGTTACGATTGTGTTGTTGAAAGTAGAACGAATATGAGCTATACCAGCTTCGATATTCTTTTTCACACGTTTTTTACGAGTGTTTGTTTTACGTGCCATTGTTAGTTCAACCTCCTTTACTTATTATTTCTTTTTATTTGCTACTGTACGACGTGGACCTTTACGTGTACGAGCATTGTTTTTAGAATTTTGACCACGAACTGGTAAACCACGACGGTGACGAAGACCACGGTAAGAACCGATCTCCATTAGACGTTTAATGTTAAGAGATACTTCACGACGAAGGTCTCCCTCAACTTTAATACGATCGATAACATCACGGATACGTCCTAATTCGTCTTCCGTTAAATCACGAACTCGTGTTTCTGAAGAAATACCAGCTTCAGTAAGAATTTTTTCAGCAGTTGTGCGACCAATGCCGAATACGTAAGTTAAAGAAATAACAACGCGTTTGTCTCGAGGAATATCTACACCTGCGATACGTGCCATTCTGAATGCACCTCCTTCTGATTAACCTTGTTTTTGTTTATGTTTAGGGTTTTCACAAATAACCATTACTTTTCCACGTCTACGAATAACTTTACATTTTTCGCAGATTGGTTTAACTGACGGTCTTACTTTCATGTCTCGAACCTCCTTAAAGATTACGGAGTGCTATATTATTTAAAACGGTACGTAATACGACCACGATTTAAATCGTACGGAGATAATTCTACCGTAACTTTGTCTCCTGGTAAAATACGAATGAAGTTCATACGGATTTTACCAGAAACGTGAGCCAATACGACATGCCCATTCTCTAATTCTACTTTGAACATAGCATTTGGCAACGTTTCAAGAACGGTACCTTCGACTTCAATTACATCATCTTTAGCCATTCAATAGTTCTCCCTTCTTCAAATCAGTAACATTTTACACTGCTCTGAAATCCCGGAGAGCCAGCTACTTATAAAGTGGTAAGGATTTCGTATCCTGCTTCTGTAAGAGCAATCGTGTGCTCAAAATGGGCACACCATTTACCATCTACCGTTACCACTGTCCAGTCATCAGATAGTGTTTTTACATATCGTCTTCCTTGATTCACCATCGGCTCAACACAGATGACCATTCCCGGCTTTAATCTAGGGCCTCTATTTGGTGGACCATAGTGCGGGATTTGAGGGTCCTCATGTAAGTCTTGCCCGATTCCGTGACCAACATACTCCCTAACGATCGAGAATCCATTCTCTTCAGCATGGGTTTGAACCGCATGTGAGATATTTGATAATCTCTCGCCTGGTTTTACTTGTTCTAGACCAAGATACAACGATTTTTCTGTGACATCAAGTAGCTTTTGAACAGATTCAGAAATGTTTCCAACTGGATACGTCCATGCAGAATCTCCATGGTACCCATTGTATTTCGCACCAATATCGATACTGATGATATCGCCCTCTTTGAGCTTGCGCTTTCCTGGAATTCCGTGTACAAGCTCTTCATTTACAGAAGCACATATGCTCCCCGGAAATCCGTTGTATCCTTTAAAAGATGGCGTAGCACCATATTTTTGAATCGTCTTTTCCGCTATTTGATCGAGCTCTTTCGTTGTAATTCCTGGAGTAATGTGCTGTTTCAACTCTTGATGAGTTAAAGCAACGATTCTGCCAGCTTCTCGCATGATTTCTATCTCGCGAGGAGTTTTGCAGATGATCATTACGCTAAGCCTCCGATGAGAACATCGATATCAGCAAATACTTTATTGATATCTTGCTCACCATTAATGCTTTTTAAGTAACCAAGCTCGTCGTAGAAATCAAGCAAAGGTTTTGTTTGCTTAATATTCACATCTAAACGATTTGCTACAGTTTCTTCATTGTCATCAGAGCGTTGGTATAATTCGCCACCACATTTATCGCACACATCAGCTGTTGCTGGTGGATTGAATTCTAAGTGGTAAGTCGCACCGCACTCTTTACAAATGCGACGGCCTGTAAGGCGTTTTAATAACAACCCTGAATCCACATTAATGTTTAAAACATAGTCGATTTTTTTGCCAAGATCTTTCATAATCTCTTCAAGAGCTGATGCTTGTGCAACAGTTCGTGGGAAACCGTCTAGTAAGAAACCTCTTACGCAGTCTTCTTGACTTAAACGTTCACGAACAATTCCGATTGTAACTTCATCTGGAACAAGTGCACCTTTATCAATAAAAGATTTTGCTTGTAGACCCATTTCAGTTTCAGCCTTCATAGCTGCACGGAACATATCTCCTGTTGAAATGTGAGGGATGTTATACTTGGCTACAATCTGTTCGGCTTGTGTACCTTTACCAGCACCAGGAAGCCCCATTAAAATTAAGTTCATCCTTGTTCCCCCTCAGTACATGAGCATGTAGGGAAGATGGTTCTTCCCACTTACTCACTGCTTGATAAACCCTTTGTAATGGCGTTTTACCAGTTGGCTTTCTAGCTGCTTCATTGTTTCTAAAGCAACGCCGACAACGATTAACATACTCGTTCCACCAATCTGTGCAGATGGAGGAAGATTTCCCAATTTCGTAAAGATAACTGGTAAGATTGCAATCGCTGCTAGGAAAATTGATCCTACAAAGGTCAAACGATACAAGATTTTTGTTAGATATTGTTCTGTATTCTTACCCGGACGAATACCTGGAACATATCCACCTTGCTTGTTTAGATTCTCTGACATTTGCTCTGGATTAACCTGAACAAACGCATAGAAATATGTGAAGGCTACAATGAGCGCAACATATATGATCATTCCCACTGGGTGAGAATAGTTAAAGTTTGCAATAATCCACTGCGATACATCATGTTTCGGGAAGAACTGTGCAATAGTTGGAGGCGTAATTAAGAATGAAACAGCAAAAATGACTGGAATAACACCCGCACTATTTACCTTAAGCGGTAAATGTGTGTTTTGTGCTCCAGCATGATTCCCATTCCCTCCTGTTACACGCTTCGCGTATTGAATTGGGATCTTTCTAACAGCTTGTTGAATGAAAATAACACCAACAATAACTGCTAGCACAGCTAGTAAAATCAATGCAACTTTAACGATACTCATGAACAATTGATCTCCGATATTTTGAAACTGTTGTTGATACACTTGAGATATAACACTTGGGATCGCTGCAGCAATACCGCCAAAGATAAGGATGGAAATACCATTACCCACACCTTTAGCTGTAATCTGTTCGCCTAACCACATTAAAAATGCAGTACCAGCAGTCAGTACCGTAGCAATGTATAAATAAGTGCTCCAACCAGGATTCAAAATTAATTGCCCACCTACCATACCGTTAAAACCGATTGACATACCAAACCCCTGAATAAACGCAAGAACAATTGTAAAGTAACGCGTGAATTGCGTTAGTTTACGACGGCCCATTTCACCTTGCTTCGACCATTCCGAAAATTTAGGAACAACATCCATCTGCAATAATTGCACGATGATGGATGCTGTAATATACGGCATGATTCCCATCGCAAAGATGGAGAAGTTTTTCAAGGCGCCACCGCCAAATGTATTTAGAATACCTAAAGCATTTAATTGGTCTTGTGCTTTCAGTACGTCTCCATTTGTAAATGGCACTGGGATAAACGTGCCAATCCTGAATACGATTAACATCGCTAAAGTGAATAATATTTTACGTCTTATCTCAGCAACGCGCATAAAGTTGGAGATTGTACGAAACATTAGATCACCTCAACTGATCCGCCAGCTGCTTCAATTGCTTCTTTAGCACTTGAAGAGAACTTGTGCGCTTTAACAGTTAGTTTTTTCTCTACTGCTCCGCTTGCAAGAATTTTAACACCGTCGTTTAACTTGCTGATAACGCCAGTTTCCAGCAATAATTCAGGTGTTACTTCTGTACCATCTTCAAAACGATTTAACGTTGATAAGTTTACAATAGTAAACTCTTTACGGTTAATGTTTGTGAAGCCGCGTTTTGGTAAACGACGGAATAATGGAGTTTGACCACCTTCGAAGCCAAGACGAACACCGCCACCAGAACGTGCGTTTTGTCCTTTATGACCTTTACCAGCAGTTTTACCGTTACCAGAACCGATACCACGACCGACACGGTTACGTACTTTACGAGAACCTTCTGCAGGTTTTAATTCATGAAGTTTCATTCCCAGGCACCTCCTTATATTAATGAGTTATCCTTAAGCTTCTTTTACAGTTAAAAGGTGAGAAACTTTGTTGATCATACCAAGAATAGCAGGAGTTTCTTCCTTAACTACAGTTGAATTCAACTTTTTAAGACCTAAAGCTTCTACCGTCGCACGTTGATCTTGTGGACGACCAATTACACTACGAGTGAGGGTAATTTCTAACTTTTTCGCCATTTGTTTTCCCTCCTTAACCTAGTAGCTCTTCTACAGATTTACCGCGTAATTTTGCAACATCTTCAGCGCGCTTAAGTTCGCTTAATCCGTTCACAGTAGCGCGAATCATGTTGATTGGTGTGTTAGAACCAAGAGATTTCGAAAGAATATCTTGTACACCAGCTAATTCAAGTACCGCACGAACAGGTCCACCAGCAATAACACCAGTACCTTCAGCAGCAGGTTTTAAGAATACTTCACCAGCTCCAAAGTGACCGTTGATTGTGTGTGGAATTGTTGTACCAACTAATGGTACAGCGATTAAGTTTTTCTTAGCGTCTTCGATAGCTTTGCGGATTGCGTCTGGTACCTCTTGTGCTTTACCAGTACCGAATCCAACATGACCGTTTTTATCGCCAACTACAACTAGTGCAGCAAAGCGGAAACGACGACCACCCTTAACAACTTTCGCGACACGATTTATCGTAACTACACGTTCTTCAAGTTCTAATTTACTTGGGTCAATGCGATGCATCAATTTTCCCTCCTTTGACCATTAAAATTGTAATCCAGCCTCACGAGCAGCTTCAGCTAGAGCTTTAACACGGCCATGGTATAAGTAACCACCGCGATCAAATACTACTTCTTTAACGCCTTTCTCTACAGCACGCTTAGCAACTGATTCTCCAACTTTCGTAGCAGCTTCAGTATTGCTAGTACCGTTAAGAGCAAGGTCTTTATCAAGAGTAGATGCACTTACTAACGTTACACCATTCACATCATCAATAACTTGAGCGTAAATATGTTGGTTAGAACGGAACACGTTTAAACGTGGACGCTCTGCAGTACCAGTAAGTTTAGCACGTACACGTGCATGTCTTTTCTTACGAGTCGCATTTTTATCAGCTTTAGTGATCATTTTCTTGTCACTCCTTTCTCTCACCTAACGGGTTTACTTAGCAGTTTTACCTTCTTTACGACGAACAACTTCGCCTTCGTAACGAATACCTTTACCTTTGTAAGGCTCAGGAGCACGTACAGCACGGATGTTAGCAGCAAATTCGCCAACACGTTGCTTGTCGATACCTTTAATTACGATTTTAGTTGGTGCAGGTACTTCAACTTCAAGACCTGCTTCCGGAGTCATTTCTACTGGATGAGAATAACCTACGCTTAAAACAAGTTTATCTCCTTGTTTTTGAGCACGGTAACCAACACCGACTAATTCAAGTCCGCGTGCGAAACCTGCAGTTACACCTTCAACCATGTTTCCGATTAAAGCACGAGTTGTACCGTGTAATGCACGGTGTTCCTTCTGTTCAGATGGACGCTCAACTGTTAGTGTATTTTCTTCAATTTTGATAGACATATCAGCATTGAATTTACGAGTTAATTCACCTTTAGGGCCTTTTACTGTTACAGTATTGTCTTCTGCAATTGTAATAGTAACACCTGCAGGGATTTCAAGAATCTTTTTACCAATACGAGACATGTGGTCACACCTCCGTTCGTTTTAAATATATATTACCAAACGTATGCTACTACTTCTCCACCAGTTTGTAATTGACGAGCGTCTTTGTCTGTCATTACTCCCTTAGATGTAGAAACAAGAGCGATACCTAATCCGTTAAGTACACGTGGTACTTCGTCAGCTTTAGCGTAAACGCGTAAGCCAGGTTTACTGATACGTTTTAATCCAGTGATTACACGTTCATTGTTTGCACCATATTTCAGGAAAATACGAAGGATACCTTGTTTGTTATCCTCGATGTATTCTACATCACGAATGAAACCTTCACGTTTTAAAAGTTCAGCGATCTCTTTTTTGATTTTAGAAGCAGGAACCTCTAATTTCTCATGACGTACCATGTTCGCATTACGGATGCGAGTAAGCATGTCTGCAATTGGATCTGTCATCACCATGTGTTTTACCTCCTTCCCATTTGTGGGTTTTACCAACTAGCTTTTTTAACACCAGGAATTTGACCTTTATATGCAAGTTCACGGAAACAAATACGGCAAAGTTTAAATTTGCGGTATACAGAATGCGGACGACCGCAGCGTTCGCAACGTGTATACTCTTGTACTTTAAACTTAGGAGTACGCTTTTGTTTCGCTATCATAGATTTTTTAGCCACGTTTTCGCCTCCTCTACTTAGCGTTGGCTTCCATTATTTTTGGAATGGCATACCGAATTGTGTTAAAAGTTCACGAGCTTCTTCATCAGTTTTCGCTGTAGTAACGATTACGATGTCCATACCGCGGACTTTGCTTACTTTATCATAATCAATCTCAGGGAAGATAAGTTGCTCTTTAACACCTAATGTGTAGTTCCCACGACCATCGAATGATTTCTTAGAAACACCACGGAAATCACGTACACGTGGTAAAGAAACTGATACTAATTTGTCGAAGAACTCATACATTTGCTCGCCGCGTAAAGTTACTTTCGCACCGATTGGCATACCTTCACGAAGACGGAAACCAGCGATTGATTTTTTAGCACGAGTTACAACAGGTTTTTGACCTGCGATTTGTGTTAATTCTTCTACTGCATTGTCTAAAGCTTTTGAGTTAGATACCGCGTCACCAACACCAGTGTTGATTACGATCTTTTCGATTTTCGGTACTTCCATCACAGATTTATAGTTAAACTTGCTCACTAGAGCAGGAGTAATTTCCTTTTGGAACTTCTCTTTAAGGCGATTCAATGAAGTGACCTCCTTTCTTAAGAAAATTATTTATCTAATAATTCACCAGATTTTTTTGCAATACGAACTTTTTTACCATCTTCTACTTTGAAGCCTACACGAGTAGGTTCACCTGTTTTCGGATCTAAAATCATAACGTTAGAAACGTGAATAGGTGCTTCTTTAGTAATAATTCCACCTTGTGGATTTAATTGAGATGGCTTAGAGTGCTTCTTAACGATATTGACACCCTCAACGATAACACGGTTTTGCTTTGGGAAAGCCACAAGGATAACGCCTTGTTTTCCTTTGTCTTTACCAGTGATTACCTGTACTTTATCACCTTTTTTTACATGCATCTTAATTCTGCACCTCCTTAGCAAGGCAATACCTTAAATTATAGAACTTCTGGAGCTAAAGAAACGATCTTCATGAAGTTGCTATCACGTAATTCACGAGCTACTGGTCCGAAGATACGAGTACCACGTGGGCTCTTATCGTCTTTAATGATAACCGCTGCGTTTTCATCAAATTTGATGTAAGAACCGTCCGGACGACGAGCTCCGCTCTTCGTACGTACTACTACTGCTTTAACAACGTCACCTTTTTTAACAACGCCACCTGGTGTTGCTTGTTTTACCGTAGCAACGATAATGTCACCAATGTTAGCATATTTACGACCAGAGCCGCCTAATACTTTAATTGTTAAAAGTTCACGTGCACCAGAGTTGTCAGCAACTTTCAAACGAGATTCTTGTTGGATCATGTTATGAAACCTCCCTTCGGACTAAAAATTCCGATTCGTCTATTTAGATAATAACCGCTTCTTCAACGATTTCAACTAAACGGAAACGCTTAGTAGCAGAAAGCGGGCGAGTTTCCATGATTTTAACGATATCGCCAAGTTTCGCTTGGTTTTGCTCATCATGGGCTTTGTACTTCTTAGAATACTTAACACGTTTTCCGTACAAGGAATGAGTTTTGTAAGTTTCAACTAAAACTGTAATCGTTTTGTCCATTTTGTCAGACACTACACGACCAGTATAAACTTTGCGTTGGTTACGTTCGCTCACTATGCAAACCTCCCCTCAATTTATCGATTAATTCCGATCTCTCTTTCACGAACTACAGTTTTCATACGAGCAATTGCTTTACGCACTTCACGAATGCGAGTTGGATTCTCTAATTGTCCTGTAGCAAGTTGGAAGCGAAGATTAAACAACTCTTCCTTTAAAGCTTTAACTTTTGTTTCGATTTCGGCAGTGGTTAATTCACGAATATCATTAGTTTTCATTAGATTCACCACCATTTTCTTCACGTTTTACGAATTTACATTTCACAGGTAACTTGTGAGCTGCAAGACGTAATGCTTCGCGTGCTACCTCTTCAGATACACCCGCGATTTCGAACATAATTTTCCCAGGTTTTACTACTGCTACCCAGCCTTCTGGTGCCCCTTTACCGGAACCCATACGTACTTCTAGAGGTTTTGCAGTGTAAGGTTTAGAAGGGAAAATTTTAATCCATACTTTACCGCCACGTTTCATGTAACGAGTCATTGCACGACGAGCAGCTTCGATTTGACGGTTTGTAATCCATGAAGCAGCTTGTGCTTGTAAACCGAATTCACCGAAAGCAACTTCAGTTCCACCTTTAGCACGACCACGCATTTTACCACGATGCTCTCTACGATATTTTACGCGTTTTGGCATTAACATATTATTTTCCTCCTTCCTCAGAAGCTTTCTTTTTTGTAGGAAGGACTTCTCCACGGTAGATCCATACTTTTACGCCTAATTTACCGTATGTTGTATCAGCTTCAACTGCTGCATAGTCAATATCAGCGCGAAGTGTATGAAGTGGAACAGTTCCTTCACTGTAAGATTCTGCACGAGCGATATCAGCTCCGCCAAGACGACCAGAAACCTGTGTTTTAATACCTTTAGCACCTGCACGCATAGCACGTTGAATAACTTGCTTTTGTGCACGACGGAATGATACACGGTTTTCTAATTGACGAGCGATGTTTTCGCCTACTAATTTAGCGTTAAGATCAGCTCTCTTAACTTCTAAAATGTTGATGTGTACACGCTTGCCTGTTAATTGGTTAAGAGCTTTACGAAGTGCTTCAACTTCAGTACCACCTTTACCAATTACCATACCAGGTTTTGCAGTGTGAATTGTAACATTTACACGATTTGCTGCACGTTCGATTTCTACTTTAGCAACAGCAGAATCTTTTAAGCGTACATTAATGTACTCACGGATTTTGATGTCTTCATGTAATAATGTAGCGTAATCTTTCTCAGCGAACCAACGAGATTCCCAGTCACGGATAACACCGACACGAAGACCAATTGGATTAACCTTTTGACCCATCGATTATCCCTCCTTCTTTTCTGATACCACAACTGTAATGTGGCTTGTGCGTTTGTTAATTTGGCTTGCACGACCCATTGCACGTGGACGGAAACGTTTCAACGTTGGACCTTCGTCAACGAAGACTTTTTCAACAACTAGGTTGTTAATGTCCATCTCATAATTGTGCTCTGCATTTGCGATTGCAGATTTTAAAACTTTTTCTACAACTGGAGAAGCAGTTTTTGGTGTGTGGTTAAGGATAGCAATCGCTTCACCCACTTGCTTACCTCGGATTAAGTCTACTACTAAACGAACTTTACGAGGAGCAATACGAACTGTTCTCGCTACTGCTTTAGCTTGCATTGAAGTGCCTCCTCTCATTATCTTCTAGTTTTCTTATCGTCAGCAAGGTGACCTTTATACGTACGAGTTGGTGCGAATTCACCTAACTTATGGCCAACCATATCCTCAGTGATGTACACAGGTACGTGTTTACGACCATCATATACAGCGATTGTGTGTCCGATGAACTGAGGGAAGATTGTTGAACGGCGAGACCAAGTTTTAACAACTTGTTTTTGCTCAGATGCAACTAATTTTTCCATTTTGCTCATTAAGTGATCATCGACAAATGGTCCTTTTTTTAAGCTACGAGCCATTTTGGTGCCTCCCTTCGTGATTGGCGTACGGTTCTAGAAATGAACCGTACTACAATCCCATTATTTTTTACGACGACGAACGATGAATTTGTCAGACGCTTTGTTTTTCTTACGAGTCTTGAATCCAAGAGTTGGTTTACCCCATGGAGACATTGGAGACTTACGTCCGATTGGAGAACGTCCTTCACCACCACCGTGTGGGTGATCAACCGGGTTCATTACAGAACCACGAACTGTTGGGCGTTTACCTAACCAGCGAGAGCGACCTGCTTTACCGATTTTGATAAGTTCGTGTTGTTCGTTACCTACTTGACCGATTGAAGCGCGACAAGCAGATAATACAAGACGTACTTCACCAGAAGTTAAACGTACAAGTACGTATTTACCTTCTTTACCAAGTACTTGAGCAGATGTACCAGCAGAACGAACTAATTGTCCGCCACGACCAGGCTTAAGCTCGATGTTATGAACAACAGTACCTACTGGAATGTTGATTAATGGTAATGCGTTACCGATTTTGATGTCAGCTTCTGGGCCAGACATAACTTCCATACCTACTTCTAAAGATTTAGGAGCAAGAATGTAACGTTTTTCACCGTCAACGTAGTTAATTAATGCGATATTCGCAGAGCGGTTTGGATCGTATTCGATCGTAGCAACGCGTCCTGGAATTCCATCTTTGTTACGCTTAAAGTCGATGATACGGTATTGACGCTTATGTCCGCCACCTTGATGACGTACAGTAATTTTACCTTGGTTATTACGACCAGCCTTCTTGCTTAAAGGAGCAAGTAATGACTTTTCGGGTCTGTCAGTCGTGATTTCAGCGAAATCATTCGTAGTCATATTACGACGACCGTTAGTAGTTGGATTATACTTTTTAATTCCCATCTCAATTTCCCTCCTTCTTTAGTAAGAATTAAACGCCTTGGAAGATTTCGATTTCTTTGCTGTCAGCAGTTAGCTTAACGATTGCTTTACGACGACGGCTAGTAAAACCAGCGTGACGACCAACGCGTTTTGCTTTCGGCTTGTAGTTCATGATGTTCACTTTTTCTACTTTAACACCAAAGATCGCTTCAAGAGCATCTTTAACTTCTGTTTTATTAGATTTAACGTCCACATCGAACGTGTATTTTTTTTCAGCCATCATTTCCATAGAACGTTCAGTGATAACTGGGCGCTTAATGATATCACGAGGATCTCTCATTATGCAAGCACCTCCTCTACTTTTTCCACTGCCGCTTTTGTCATGATTAGCTTATCATGATGAAGCACGTCTAAAACGTTTACGCCATCAGCAGTGATTACTGTTACTCCAGGGATATTGCGAGCAGATAACTCTACAGATTCGTTTGCATCAGCAGTTACGATAAGAGCTTTCTTCTCAACAGTTAATCCTTTAAGTACTGCTAGCATGTCTTTTGTTTTTGGTGCATTTAACACTAGGTCTTCAAGAACTACAATGTTGTTCTCAACTACTTTAGTAGCTAATGCAGATTTGATTGCTAAACGACGAACTTTCTTAGGAAGTTTGTACGCATAGCTTCTTGGTGTAGGTCCGAATACCGTACCACCACCACGCCATTGAGGAGAGCGGATAGACCCTTGACGAGCACGTCCAGTTCCTTTTTGACGCCATGGTTTACGACCACCACCGCGAACTTCAGAGCGAGTTTTTACTTTGTGTGTACCTTGACGTAAAGATGCACGTTGCATCATTACAGCTTCGAAAAGTACAGCTTCATTTGGTTCGATACCGAAAATAGCTTCAGCTAATTCGATTTCACCAACCTGTGAACCAGTTTGGTTATATACAGTAACTTTTGGCATTGGAATTCCTCCTTCCTATTGTGAATTATTTGCTAACCTTCACAGCGCCTTGAACAACTACAAGAGATTTCTTAGCACCTGGAACGTTACCTTTTACTAGTAATAAGTTGCGCTCAGTGTCAACTTGAACGATTTCTAAGTTTTGGATAGTAACTTGGTCTCCACCCATACGTCCAGCAAGTTTTTTGCCTTTGAATACACGGTTCGGAGCAACTGGGCCCATTGAACCTGGACGACGGTGATAGCGAGAACCATGAGACATAGGTCCGCGAGATTGTCCGTGGCGTTTGATAACACCTTGGAAACCTTTACCTTTAGAAATTCCTGTTACGTCAACGATTTCACCTGCAGCGAAAACTTCAACTTTTACCTCTTGACCAACCTCTAATCCGTCCACGTCTGCATCGCGGATTTCGCGAATGAAGCGCTTAGGAGTTGTAGATGCTTTAGCAGTGTGGCCTTGTTCAGGTTTGTTAGTTAACTTTTCACGTTTATCTTCAAATCCTAACTGGATTGCATTGTAGCCATCAGTTTCAGTTGTTTTCTTTTGAAGAACAACGTTTGGATTAGCAGCGATAACTGTTACTGGGATTAACTCACCGTTCTCAGCAAATACTTGAGTCATACCGATCTTTCTTCCTAAGATTCCTTTGGTCATGAGTTACACCTCCTACATTTTTAAGTTATATAATTTATAGTTTGATTTCGATATCTACACCAGACGGTAAGTCTAAACGCATTAATGAATCTACTGTTTGTGGAGTAGGACTCACGATATCGATTAAACGTTTGTGTGTGCGCATTTCGAATTGCTCACGAGAATCTTTGTACTTATGAACAGCACGAAGAATTGTGTAAATAGTCTTCTCAGTTGGTAATGGGATCGGACCAGAAACTGTTGCCCCAGAACGCTTAGCTGTTTCTACAATTTTCTCAGCTGATTGATCAAGAATACGGTGATCATAAGCTTTTAAACGGATACGAATTTTTTCTTTTGCCATTATTTTCCCTCCTTCGTTCGCCTATTTCTAAAATAGACCTTCTCCATGGAAATTTCCCCACACCATGCCATGGCAAAGCGGCCGGGTGTGTCAGCAACCTTCCACTTCATCGCAGTCAAAGACCAACATTGTCTATTATACAATGTTATTCGTCTAGATGCAAGCATCTTTTTGTTTGCATCTGCTTTTCTCTACTTTTGCTATTATACATGGCACTTTAAAGAATTTCAAGTTTTCATCTAACAGAATTCGTTTTACAGTTTCTGGATTATCTTTTATTGTTTTTATATTACTATAGAAGAAACTCGTCAAAACAAAAAACACACTCTTCTTCTTTATATAAACGCAAACAAAAAACCTAAGGGAAAATCCCTTAGGTTTTTTTATATCAGCTAAGATTACTCAACGATAGTAGCAACTACACCGTAACCTACTGTACGTCCACCTTCACGAATAGAGAATTTAGTTCCCTCTTCGATAGCGATTGGAGCGATAAGTTCGATAGTCATTTCGATGTTGTCACCAGGCATTACCATTTCAGTACCTTCTGGTAATTGGATGATACCAGTTACGTCAGTTGTACGGAAGTAGAACTGAGGACGGTAGTTAGCGAAGAATGGAGTGTGACGTCCACCTTCTTCTTTAGATAATACGAAAACTTCAGCTTTGAATTTAGCGTGTGCTTTTACAGAGCCAGTTTTAGCAAGAACTTGTCCACGTTGGATGTCTTCACGAGCAACCCCACGAAGAAGAGCACCGATGTTGTCTCCAGCTTGAGCTTGGTCAAGAAGTTTACGGAACATTTCTACACCAGTTACAGTTGTAGAAGCATTCTCTTCAGCAAGACCGATGATTTCTACTACGTCACCAACTTTAACGATTCCGCGCTCTACACGACCAGTTGCAACTGTACCACGACCTGTGATAGAGAATACATCCTCGATAGGCATTAAGAATGGTTTGTCAGTTTCACGTTCTGGAGTTGGGATGTAAGCATCAACTTCAGTCATTAATTCAATGATTTTTGCTTCCCAATCAGCTTCTCCTTGAAGAGCTTTAAGAGCAGAACCTTTGATTACAGGAATGTCGTCGCCTGGGAATCCGTATTCAGATAATAGGTCACGAACTTCCATTTCTACTAATTCTAATAATTCTTCGTCGTCTACCATGTCGCATTTGTTTAAGAATACAACGATGTAAGGAACACCTACTTGACGAGAAAGAAGGATGTGCTCACGTGTTTGAGGCATTGGGCCATCAGCAGCAGATACTACTAAGATACCGCCGTCCATTTGAGCAGCACCAGTGATCATGTTTTTAACATAGTCAGCGTGACCTGGGCAGTCAACGTGTGCATAGTGACGAGTTTCAGTTTCGTACTCAACGTGTGCAGTTGAGATTGTGATTCCGCGCTCTCTTTCTTCTGGAGCAGCGTCGATTTGATCGTATCCGCGTGCTTCAGCACCACCAGCTTTTGCAAGAACTGTAGTGATCGCAGCAGTTAATGTAGTTTTACCATGGTCAACGTGGCCGATTGTACCGATGTTAACATGGGGTTTAGAACGTTCGAATTTAGCTTTAGCCATTCTAAATTCCTCCTTAGTTTATATAGGTTATTTTATATTTAGACTAGAAAGCGAAACTTACGTCCCACTTTCTAAGCTTACATAAGTAGTTATACTCGAACAATTGATAAAAATCAATTATTCGCCTTTATTTTTTTTAATAATTTCTTCTGAAACAGACTTCGGTACTTCTTCATAATGATCAAATGTCATTGAGAATGTTCCGCGTCCTTGAGTGTTAGAACGTAATGCTGTCGCATAACCGAACATTTCAGAAAGTGGAACCATAGCGCGAACAACTTGTGCGTTACCGCGAGCTTCCATACCTTCTACACGTCCACGACGAGATGTTACGTCACCCATGATGTCTCCCATGTACTCTTCAGGAATTACAACTTCAACTTTCATCATTGGCTCAAGAATTACTGGGTTACATTTAGAAACCGCAGCTTTAAGTGCCATAGATGCAGCGATTTTGAACGCCATCTCAGATGAATCGACATCATGGTAAGAACCGTCAACTAATGCTGCTTTAATGTCAACTAGTGGGTAACCAGCTAGTACACCATTTTTAAGTGAGTCTTCAAGACCCGCTCCAACAGCTGGGATGTATTCACGTGGAACTACACCGCCGACGATTTTGTTTTCGAATTCAAATCCTTTACCTTCTTCGTTAGGTGCAAACTCAATCCAAACGTGACCGAATTGTCCACGTCCACCAGATTGACGAGCAAACTTACCTTCAACTTTCGCAGCAGCGCGGAAAGTTTCACGGTATGCTACCTGAGGAGCACCAACGTTTGCTTCGACTTTGAATTCACGGCGCATACGGTCAACGATGATATCAAGGTGAAGTTCACCCATACCAGCGATGATAGTTTGGCCAGTTTCTTGGTCAGTGTGAGCACGGAATGTTGGATCTTCTTCAGAAAGCTTAGATAATGCTGTACCCATTTTATCTTGGTCAGCTTTAGATTTTGGTTCGATAGCTACAGAGATAACTGGCTCTGGGAATTCCATAGACTCAAGGATAACAAGGCTCTTCTCGTCACAAAGAGTATCACCAGTAGTAGTATCTTTTAAACCTACAGCAGCAGCGATATCCCCAGCGTAAACTGTTGAAATCTCTTCACGGCTGTTAGCGTGCATTTGTAGGATACGTCCTACACGCTCACGCTTACCTTTAGTTGAGTTTTTCACGTATGATCCAGAGTTTAACACACCAGAGTACACACGGAAGAACGTTAACTTACCAACATAAGGGTCAGTCATGATTTTGAATGCTAAAGCTGCGAATGGTTCTTCATCGCTAGACTTACGTTCTACTTCTTCATCTGTATCCGGAAGAGTACCTTTAATAGCAGGTACATCTAATGGAGATGGTAGGTAGTCGATAACTGCGTCTAACAGAATTTGAACACCTTTGTTTTTGAATGCAGAACCACAGATTACTGGGAAGAATTCTACAGAAGTTGTAGCCTTACGGATACCAGCTTTAAGCTCTTCTACAGTGATTTCTTCACCTTCTAGGTACTTCATCATCATTTCTTCATCAAGCTCAGCTACCGCTTCAATAAGCTTTCCACGGTATTCTTCAGCTAGTTCTTTGTGCTCTTCAGGAATTTCGACACGCTCGATGTCTGTTCCTAAATCGTTACCGTACATGTAAGCACACTCTTCAACAAGGTCAATGATACCATTGAACTCATCTTCAGCACCGATTGGTAACTGAATTGGATGTGCGTTTGCTTGTAAACGATCGTGGATTGTTCCTACAGAGTATAAGAAATCTGCACCGATCTTATCCATTTTGTTAACGAATACGATACGAGGTACACCGTAAGTAGTAGCCTGACGCCAAACAGTTTCTGTTTGTGGTTCTACACCAGATTGTGCATCAAGTACTGCTACCGCACCATCAAGTACGCGTAAAGAACGTTCTACTTCTACTGTGAAGTCTACGTGTCCTGGAGTATCAATGATGTTTACACGGTGACCTTTCCATTGAGCTGTAGTTGCAGCAGAAGTAATTGTGATACCACGCTCTTGCTCTTGCTCCATCCAGTCCATCTGAGATGCACCTTCATGAGTTTCACCGATTTTATGAATACGTCCTGTGTAATACAGAATACGCTCAGTTGCTGTTGTTTTACCAGCATCGATGTGAGCCATGATACCAATATTACGAGTGTTTTCTAAAGAGAACTCTCTTGTCATTTGGTGTCTTGCTCCTTCCATATATGGATTGGATTTTTTATTTTAAGTAGCAAAAAAGCCACTTTATATTGTTACATATGCCAGTGTCCAGTACCCTCATTATGTAAAACGAGCGCCCAACGAAAGGGAGAGGCATTCTCCCTCTCCACACTTCCATAAGCGACAAATAAAGCGGTTTATGCATACATTTATTTTACGTTGAATCCTACCAACGGTAATGAGCAAATGCTTTGTTAGCTTCTGCCATTTTATGAGTGTCTTCACGTTTCTTAACAGATGCACCAGCGTTGTTAGCTGCATCTAAGATTTCGTAAGCTAGACGCTCTTCCATAGTTTTTTCACCACGAAGACGAGCATAGTTTACTAACCAGCGAAGACCTAAAGTTGTACGGCGTTCTGGACGAACCTCAACTGGAACTTGGTAGTTAGCACCACCAACACGACGAGCGCGTACTTCAAGAACAGGCATGATGTTCTTAAGAGCTTGCTCGAATACTTCCATTGGTTCTTTATCTGAACGTTCACGAACGATATCGAAAGCGTTATAAAGAATTGTTTGAGATTTACCTTTTTTACCGTCAACCATCATTTTGTTGATAAGGCGTGTTACTAGCTTAGAATTGTACATTGGATCTGGTAACACGTCACGTTTCGCAACAGGTCCTTTACGAGGCATATTGAGTTCCTCCTTTCATTATAAGTTTATTATTTTTTAGCAGGTTTTGGTCGCTTAGTACCATATTTAGAACGTCCTTGCATACGTTTGTCAACACCAGCTGTATCAAGCGCTCCACGAACGATGTGGTAACGTACCCCTGGTAAATCCTTTACTCGACCACCGCGAATTAATACTACGCTATGCTCTTGTAAGTTATGACCGATACCTGGGATGTAAGCTGTAACTTCAATACCGTTTGTTAAACGTACACGAGCGTATTTACGTAACGCTGAGTTAGGTTTCTTTGGAGTCATTGTACCAACACGAGTACATACACCACGTTTTTGAGGTGCAGAGATATCAGTTGATTTTTTCTTTAAAGAGTTAAATCCTTTGTTTAACGCAGGTGATTTAGATTTCCATACTTTATCAGTACGACCATTTCTCACTAATTGGTTAATAGTAGGCATTTGATTATCCTCCCTTCGCATGTTTGTATGACCACATATCCAGGTGGTTCATTATTAGTTGAAAACAAAGTTTTTGCAAGGAAGAGCAAATGCTCTCTCCTCACAAAAACAGTTTTAACTTATTATTCCTATTGCTGAAGCTCCCACTTGAATCCCCGAAACTTTTCCAAGCTTACGAACTGATTCAACCTTTGTTATGGGTATGTTATGTTGCAAAGCAGTGCGAATGATAACATGGGTTAACCGCACATCAGCATCTTCTGCAATAACAACTTCTTTAACTATACCATTTTTGATTGCTTCCAATGTGCGTTTATGACCAACGACTACATTTTCAGCATTTGACACTTTTTGATAAGACATATAAATATCCTCCAAAGCATCGTTCAGGAGCAACCTTGATTATAGTAACATTTTGACTCATACAATGTCAACTAGGATTAGATGTTTTTATACAAAATTTACGACGGAAAATTTTACTGTTCCACATAAATCTCATCGTTTTCTACATTCATGTTATCTTGTGTTGTTTTTACAAGATCCACTTTGCGATAACGATTCATACCTGTTCCAGCAGGAACAAGTTTACCGATAATAACGTTCTCTTTCAATCCTAGAAGCTCATCACGTTTACCTTTAATTGCTGCATCAGTTAAGACACGAGTTGTTTCTTGGAATGATGCTGCAGATAAGAATGAATCAGTTTCAAGTGAAGCTTTTGTAATACCAAGTAGAACAGGTCTAGCTGTCGCTGGTTGTTTACCTTTCAGTAACACCTTCGCATTCGCATCAGTAAACTGATGGATATCTAGTAATGTTCCTGGTAATACGTCTGTTTCACCTGCATCACTTACACGAACTTTACGTAGCATTTGACGTACCATTACCTCTACGTGTTTGTCACCAATTTCTACCCCTTGCATACGGTATACTTTTTGAACTTCACGTAATAAGTATTCTTGAACTGCTGTAATGTCCGTTACTTTTAGTAATTCTTTCGGATCAATAGAACCTTCTGTTAACTCTTTACCGTGGCTAATTGGCTGTCCTGGAGTTACTTTCAGACGAGCACCGTAAGGAATAGCATACGTACGAGCTTCAACTTCACCCTGTACAACTACTTCTTGGCGATCTTTAACATCGTTGATCGCTGCGATAACACCGTCGATTTCACTGATAACTGCCTGACCTTTCGGATTACGAGCTTCGAAGATCTCTTGGATACGAGGTAAACCTTGAGTGATATCATCTCCGGCAACCCCACCTGTATGGAATGTACGCATCGTTAACTGTGTACCTGGCTCACCGATAGATTGAGCTGCGATAATACCTACCGCTTCTCCTACTTCTACGTCTGTACCAGTTGCTAAGTTACGACCGTAACACTTCTTACATACACCATGGCGAGTGTTACACGTAAACGCTGAACGAATATTTACAGTTTCAACACCCGAATTTTCAACGATATGAGCGATATCTTCAGTAATTAATTGGTTTTCACTAACTAATACTTCACCTGTTTCAGGATGTTTTACAGTTTTTCTTGCAAAACGTCCAACAAGACGATCATATAATGACTCAATTACTTCATTACCCTCTTTAATCGCACCAATTAATAGACCACGATCTGTTCCACAATCATCTTCACGGACAATTACATCTTGTGCAACGTCTACAAGACGACGTGTTAAGTAACCAGAATCGGCAGTTTTAAGTGCTGTATCGGCAAGACCTTTACGCGCACCATGCGTAGAGATGAAGTACTCAAGTACTGTTAAACCTTCACGGAAACTCGATTTGATTGGAAGTTCGATGATACGACCAGATGGATTGGCCATCAGACCACGCATACCAGCAAGCTGAGTAAAGTTAGATGCGTTACCACGGGCACCTGAGTCACTCATCATGAAGATTGGATTGCGTTTATTCAAGGATTTCATCAGTTTTCCTTGGATAACATCTTTTGCATTACTCCAAATAGAGATAACGCGATCGTAACGTTCTTCTTCCGTGATTAAACCGCGACGGAATTGTTTAATTACATTATCTACTTTTGCTTGTGCTTCGTGGAGAATTTCATCTTTTTCGCCTAATACAAGAATGTCAGATACCCCAACTGTAATACCAGCTTTTGTAGAGTACTTGAACCCTAAGTTTTTCATACGGTCAAGCATGCGAGACGTTTCTGTAATTTGGAAACGTTTGAACACTTCCGCAATGATGTTACCAAGGATCTTCTTGCTAAATGGCGCCACTTCTTCGCGACTAGCAATAATTTCTTTAATGTTCGCACCTTTTTCAACGAAATATTCCGCTGGTGTTTCTTTTTCAAGGTTTGAGTTTGTCGGTTCATTAATATAAGGGAACGACTCTGGTAAGATTTCGTTAAATATTAATTTACCAACTGTTGTTAATAGAAGCTTACCTTTTTGCTCTTCAGTAAACGTTACGTTATTTACTGAACTTGCAGCAACTGCAACACGTGTGTGCAGATGTACATATCCATTTTGATATGCAAGTATTGCTTCGTTTGCATCTTTGAAGACCATACCTTCACCGATTGCGCCTTCACGCTCAAGTGTTAAGTAGTAGTTACCTAATACCATATCCTGAGATGGAGTAACAACTGGTTTTCCGTCTTTTGGATTCAAGATGTTTTGTGCCGCTAACATAAGAATACGAGCTTCTGCTTGTGCCTCTGATGATAACGGAACGTGAACCGCCATTTGGTCACCGTCAAAGTCCGCGTTGTATGCAGTACATACAAGTGGGTGAAGACGAATTGCGCGACCTTCTACTAATGTAGGTTCAAACGCCTGGATACCAAGACGGTGAAGTGTTGGTGCGCGGTTTAAAAGTACTGGATGTTCTTTAATCACAGATTCTAAAACGTCCCAAACTTCAGGGTGTACACGCTCAATTTTACGTTTCGCACTCTTAATGTTGTGTGCTAACCCTTTTCCAACTAACTCTTTCATAACAAAAGGTTTGAACAGTTCAAGCGCCATTTCTTTCGGTAATCCACATTGGTACATCTTTAAGTTCGGTCCTACAACGATTACAGAACGGCCAGAGTAGTCAACACGTTTACCTAATAAGTTTTGACGGAAACGTCCTTGTTTACCTTTAAGCATGTGAGATAGTGATTTTAATGGACGGTTACCTGGTCCAGTTACTGGACGGCCACGACGACCATTATCAATTAATGCATCTACAGCTTCTTGTAACATACGTTTTTCGTTTTGAACGATGATGCTTGGAGCACCTAGGTCCAATAGACGTTTTAAACGGTTGTTACGGTTAATTACACGACGATATAAGTCGTTTAAGTCAGAAGTAGCAAAACGTCCACCATCTAACTGTACCATTGGGCGTAGTTCTGGTGGGATAACTGGTAGAACATCTAAGATCATCCAAGATGGTTCATTTCCAGAGTTACGGAATGCTTCTAATACTTCTAGACGTTTAATAGCACGAGTACGGCGTTGTCCTTGTGCTGTTTTTAATTCTTCTTTTAAGAAGTCTACTTCTTTATCTAAATCAATGTCTTGTAGTAGTTTTTTAATCGCTTCTGCACCCATAGCAGCTTGGAATGTGCTACCATATCGATCACGATATGCACGGTATTCTTTTTCAGAAAGTAATTGCTTCTTATCAAGTGGTGTATCTCCACTTTCTGTTACAACATAAGAAGCGAAATAAATTACTTCTTCAAGCGCGCGAGGGGACATGTCTAAGACAAGTCCCATGCGGCTCGGGATACCTTTGAAATACCAAATATGAGATACAGGAGCAGCTAATTCAATATGACCCATACGTTCACGACGTACTTTTGCACGCGTTACTTCAACGCCACATCGATCACAAACTACACCTTTATAACGTACACGTTTGTATTTTCCGCAATGACATTCCCAGTCCTTTTGTGGTCCGAAAATACGCTCACAGAACAAGCCATCTTTTTCAGGCTTTAACGTACGATAGTTAATAGTTTCTGGTTTCTTAACTTCACCGTATGACCAAGAACGAATCTTGTCAGGTGAAGCAAGTCCAATCTTCATATATTCAAAGTTATTTACATCTATCAAGGGGCCTACCTCCCTTTTAGTCTACAGGTTATCCCAATTATTCCTTAGTTGTCTCAACTTCGACATTCAATTTATCTGCTGATTGATGATCATCGTCATCTTCTGTATCACGCATTTCAATTTCTGTATCGTCGCTAGACATCATTTTAACGTCCATACCTAAACTTTGCAGCTCTTTAATCAATACTTTGAATGATTCAGGAACGCCTGGTTCTGGAACATTTTCGCCTTTAACAATTGCTTCATAAGTCTTAACACGTCCAACAACATCATCAGACTTCACTGTTAAGATTTCTTGAAGAGTATAAGCAGCACCGTAAGCTTCAAGTGCCCAAACCTCCATCTCACCGAAACGCTGTCCACCGAACTGAGCTTTACCTCCAAGAGGTTGCTGCGTTACAAGTGAGTATGGTCCAGTAGAACGAGCATGAAGTTTATCGTCAACCATGTGCGCAAGTTTGATCATATACATGACACCAACAGATACGCGGTTATCGAATGGTTCACCAGTACGTCCGTCATACAGGATTGTTTTCGCGTCATTTGCCATACCAGCTTCTTCAATTGTGCCCCAAACATCTTCCTCACGAGCACCATCGAATACTGGTGTTGCAATGTGAATGCCCAGGTATCTTGCTGCCATACCAAGATGAAGCTCTAATACCTGACCGATATTCATACGAGATGGTACCCCTAATGGGTTTAACATGATATCGATTGGCGTACCGTCTGGTAAGTAAGGCATATCTTCTTCTGGTAAAATACGAGAAATAACACCTTTGTTACCGTGACGTCCGGCCATCTTGTCACCTTCAGAAATTTTACGTTTTTGAACGATATATGCACGTACAAGTTGATTCACGCCTGGTGGCAATTCATCGCCATCTTCACGGTTGAATACTTTTACGTCTAAGATAATACCGCCACCACCGTGTGGTACACGTAGTGATGTATCACGTACTTCACGCGCTTTTTCTCCAAAGATAGCATGTAATAGACGTTCTTCAGCTGTTAATTCTGTTACACCTTTAGGTGTTACTTTACCAACAAGTAAATCTCCATCTTTTACTTCAGCACCAACGCGAATGATACCGCGCTCGTCAAGGTTACGTAATGCGTCTTCCCCAACGTTTGGAATGTCACGTGTAATTTCTTCTGGTCCAAGCTTCGTATCACGAGCTTCTGATTCATATTCTTCAATATGAATAGAAGTGTACACATCATCTTTTACAAGGCGCTCACTCATGATGATCGCATCCTCGTAGTTATAACCGTCCCAAGTCATGAAGCCAACAAGCACGTTACGTCCAAGTGCTAGTTCACCTAATTCCATAGAAGGACCATCCGCAAGGATTTCACCTTTTACAACTTCATTTCCAACACTTACGATTGGACGTTGGTTGTAACAAGTTCCTTGGTTAGAACGAATGAATTTTTGCATTTTGTAGCGATCTAAGTCGCCTTTTACTGTTTGACCGTCAACTTCTACATAGCGACGTACCCAAACTTCACGTGCTTCTACGCGCTCAACAACACCAGGATGTTTACAGATTACTGCAGCACCTGAGTCTTTTGCTGATACGTACTCCATACCTGTACCTACAATCGGAGATTCCGGATTCATTAACGGAACCGCCTGACGTTGCATGTTCGCTCCCATAAGTGCGCGGTTAGAGTCATCGTTTTCTAAGAACGGAATACAAGCTGTCGCTGCCGACACTACTTGTTTTGGAGATACATCCATGTAGTCGATGCGTTCTCTATTTGTGACAATGTTTTCACCACGGAAACGAGCTACGATATCTTCACTTAGGAATTCACCTTCATCAGATAATTTCATATTCGCTTGGGCTACAACATAGTTATCTTCTTCATCTGCTGTTAAATAATCAACATGCCCTGTTACAAGACCAGTTTCTGGGTCAACACGACGATATGGTGTTTCAATGAAACCAAACTCATTTACTTTCGCGAACGAAGATAATGAGTTAATCAAACCGATGTTTGGTCCCTCTGGTGTTTCAATCGGACACATACGACCGTAGTGGGAGTAATGAACGTCACGTACTTCAAAGCCTGCGCGCTCACGCGTTAAACCACCAGGTCCTAATGCAGATAGTCTTCGTTTGTGAGTTAACTCTGCTAATGGATTTGTTTGGTCCATGAACTGAGATAACTGAGAACTTCCGAAGAACTCTTTAATAGATGCAATAACAGGACGAATATTAATTAGCGCCTGTGGTGTAATTGCATTTGTATCTTGGATCGACATTCTCTCACGAACAACACGTTCCATACGAGAAAGACCGATACGGAATTGATTTTGTAATAGTTCTCCAACAGAACGCAGACGACGGTTTCCTAAATGGTCAATATCATCTGTATCCCCTACTTTGTATAGTAGGTTGAAGAAGTAACTGATAGAAGCAAGGATATCACCTGGTGTGATGTGTTTCACATCACGAGTAATATTTGCATTGCCAATTACATTAATTACACGTTCGCCTTCCGACTCAGGAGCATAAATCTTAATAGATTGCAGCTCAACATCGCCTTCTACCACTCCACCCATTGGTTTCGCTGTTTTGAATCCAATGTTTTTCTCTAAGTAAGGTAAAATGCGATCAAGTGTACGACGATCTAAGATTGTTCCTTCCGCCGCTAAAATTTCACCAGTTTCTGGATCCACTAATGTTTCAGCTAAACGTTGATTAAACAATCTGTTTTTAATGTGTAACTTCTTGTTGATCTTATAGCGACCTACATTTGCTAAATCGTAGCGCTTTGGATCGAAGAAACGAGACACAAGTAAGCTCTTAGCATTTTCTACTGTTGGTGGTTCACCAGGACGTAGACGCTCATAAATTTCAAGCAATGCTTTTTCTGTACTATCTGTGTTGTCTTTTTCTAATGTGTTGCTTAAGTATTCGTTATCACCTAAAAGCTCGGTGATTTCTTGATCAGAGCCAAACCCTAATGCGCGTAACAAAACAGTTACAGGAAGTTTACGCGTACGGTCAATACGCACATATACAACATCCTTAGCATCTGTCTCATACTCTAACCAAGCTCCGCGGTTTGGAATTACAGTAGCAGTAAAACCACGTTTTCCGTTTTTATCCACTTTGCCACTATAGTATACGCTTGGAGAGCGAACTAACTGGGAAACGATAACACGTTCTGCACCGTTAATTACGAATGTTCCAGTCTCTGTCATGAGTGGGAAATCTCCCATGAACACATCTTGTTCTTTTACTTCACCAGTTTCCTTGTTGATTAGACGCACTTTTACACGAAGTGGTGCTGCATACGTCACATCACGCTCTTTGCATTCGTCTACAGAGTATTTAGGTTCACCTAAGCTGTAGTCGATAAATTCAAGCGATAGATTTCCCGTAAAGTCTTCAATCGGAGAAATGTCTTGGAACATTTCTCGCAAACCCTCATCAAGAAACCACTGATAAGAAGAGGTTTGAATTTCGATAAGATTTGGTAACTCTAATACTTCACTAATACGGGCATAACTTCTTCGTTGGCGGTGGCGTCCGTATTGAACTAGTTGACCTGTCAACTGCTTCACCCCTCAAATCATGAGTATTATAAATGCACAAAAAAATTTGTGCAAAATCACAAATAAATACAACTACTGCTATTAGCGTAGTCTTTTTCTCTTAAAGATAAATACGTTGAGTCTTTCTACCTGCTCAAAAAAGAAAAATGGCTTCTATAAGAAAACCATCATTCTGTTTCATAATCTGCTGATTTTACTATCTTTTCCAAGAGAAACAAAAATATACATCTTTCTCAACGCAGAAAATCATATATTGGCATTGTATAATGTTAACATAGCCAAAAATAACCGTCAACGTTTTTTTGATTTTATGATATAATATCCTTTTTTCTTTTCTACAATCTCAACTTCAGAAAATACTTCTTCTAGTTTTTTCAGCGCAGATGGTGCACCTTGCTTCTTTTGAATAACAATCCAAAGTTCTCCACCTGGAACTAAATAATCCACAGCTTTTTCTAAAATCTCATGTACGATATCTTTACCCGCACGAATTGGAGGGTTAGATAGAATAGCAGCATACTCGCCATCTACATTTTCATAGACGCTACTTTGAAAAATACGTATATTCTCGATTCTGTTATTAGCGGCATTTTCTTTCGCAAGCCCAAGCGCCCTTTCATTCACATCCACCATGTGAACTTCACAACCTTGAAACTCTTTCGCTAACGACAAACCAATAGGACCGTATCCACAACCTACGTCTAATATATCACCTTTAATATCCGGCATTTGAAACGCTTCAATTAAAAGACGAGAACCAAAGTCCACCTCGTTTTTCGAAAACACCCCATGGTCAGATAAAAAAGTAAATTGAGATCCACGAAGTGGAAATTCCCATCGTTTACGATCACTTTTACTAGAAGGGTCGTTAGAAAAATAATGGTCTGCCATATGGCCACCTCTTTTCTTTACAGTTAAAAAAAAAGCTCGCATGAGAGCGAGCTTTTTTTAAAGCATCAAAAGTTAATTACTTAACTTCTACAGCAGCGCCAACTTCTTCAAGTTTAGCTTTCATTTCTTCAGCTTCCTCTTTAGAAACGCCTTCTTTGATTGCTTTTGGAGTGTTGTCAACTAATTCTTTAGCTTCTTTTAAGCCAAGACCAGTGATTTCACGTACAGCTTTGATAACTTTGATTTTTTGAGCGCCAGCACTTGCAAGTACTACGTCAAACTCAGTTTTTTCAGCAGCAGCTTCACCAGCGCCACCAGCTACAGCTACAGGAGCAGCAGCAGTTACGCCGAATTCTTCCTCGATAGCTTTTACTAAGTCGTTAAGTTCTAATACAGTCATAGATTTAACTGCTTCAATGATTTGTTCTTTAGTCATTGTAAATATCCTCCCTTAAATAGGTTTGTATTGTTTTATAGATAACAAGTAATTATCTTTTAAAAAATTAAGCGCCTTGCTCTTCCTTTTGTTCTGCAACTGCTTTAGTAGCAAGTGCAAGGTTACGGATTGGAGCTTGAAGAACGCTAAGAAGCATAGAAAGTAAGCCTTCACGTGATGGAAGAGTAGCGATTGCTTTAACCTCATCAAGTGTTACAAGTTTACCTTCGATTACGCCCGCTTTAATTTCTAAAGCTTCATGTTTTGTAGCGAAGTCGTTTAATACTTTCGCAGGAGCAACTACATCCTCGTTACTGAACGCGATTGCGTTTGGTCCTGTTAAGAATTCGTTTAACTCAGCCATTTCAGCAGATTCTGCAGCACGACGAGTTAGAGAGTTTTTGTAAACTTTGAACTCAACGCCAGCTTCACGTAATTGCTTACGTAATTCTGTTGCTTCAGAAACTGTTAAACCACGGTAGTCAACAACAATTGTAGATTTACTAGCACGAAGTTTGTCCGCGATTTCAGTTACAACTTGTTGTTTAGTTTCGATTACTTTGCTCATGTTATTACACCTCCTGTAGATTATATAGAAGATGTACCGAAAGTGCACTAAAAACCTCCATGCCCAACTTGTAGACATGGAGGCATATAGTCACAGAAAAAAATTCCGTTTCGTATATTAACACCTAGGTAGGAAATTAAGTCTATTGACACCTACTGTCTACGGTACACTATTTAAATTCACAACATAAATGATTATATTAAATCTTCTTTATGAAGTCAACTTCCAATTTTTACGCTAATGTAGAAACGTCTACGCGTACGCCAGGTCCCATTGTAGAAGCAACTGTTACGTTCTTCATGTAAGTACCTTTTGCAGCAGATGGCTTAACTTTTAATAAAGTGTCAGCGATTGTTTTGAAGTTTTCTACTAATTTAGCATCTTCGAAAGATACTTTACCGATTGGAACGTGGATGTTACCAGCTTTATCAACGCGGTATTCAACTTTACCAGCTTTGATTTCGTTAACAGCTTTAGTTACATCGAAAGTAACTGTTCCAGTTTTAGGGTTTGGCATTAAACCTTTAGGTCCTAATACGCGACCAAGTTTACCAACTTCACCCATCATGTCAGGAGTTGCTACTACTACATCGAAATCGAACCAACCTTGTTGGATTTTACCGATGTAATCAGTATCGCCTACGAAGTCAGCGCCAGCAGCTTCAGCTTCTTTAGCTTTTTCACCTTTAGCGAACACTAATACACGTTGTACTTTACCAGTACCGTGTGGAAGAACAACTGCACCACGGATTTGTTGGTCAGCTTTCTTAGGGTCAACACCTAAACGGAATGCAGCTTCTACAGTTGCATCAAATTTAGCTGTGTTTGTTTTCTTTACTAATTCTACTGCTTCTGTTGCAGAGTAAGCAGATGCACGATCAACAAGCTTTGCAGCTTCTACGTACTTTTTACCTCTTTTAGCCATTTTTATTTCCTCCTCGAATGTGGTTTTAGCGGAATAACCTCCCACGTTTACGCCTGTTTTCAGGTATAACCTGAGGATGAGCGCCATCCATTTATTTAAAAACAATAATCATTTACGATAATAAAGGTTGCGAATTGGAATTCCAGACCCGCAACCTTTTTTAAAAACAAATCGAATTAGTCTTCGATAACGATGCCCATACTGCGTGCAGTACCTTCAACCATACGCATTGCAGCTTCTACGCTAGCAGCGTTTAGGTCAGGCATTTTAGTTTCAGCGATTTCGCGTACTTTATCACGCTTAACAGTTGCCACTTTATTACGGTTTGGTTCACCAGAACCAGACTCAATACCAGCTACTTTCTTAAGAAGAACAGCAGCAGGAGGAGTTTTAGTAATGAAAGTGAATGAACGGTCCTCAAATACCGTAATTTCAACAGGGATGATAAGACCAGCTTGATCTGCTGTACGAGCGTTAAACTCTTTACAGAAGCCCATGATGTTAACACCTGCTTGTCCTAATGCTGGACCAACTGGTGGAGCTGGGTTAGCTTTACCTGCAGGAATTTGAAGCTTTACCATTTTAATTACCTTTTTAGCCACGAGACACACCTCCTTAAGTCCGTGATGTGGTCAATTGGACAGTGATTTGCCCTCCCACGTCATATTTTATCTGTAAGGATAAAATCTTTCAAAAAACGTCTCCGATAACGAAGACGTACTGACTTAAAAGATATTATCACTTTTTACAATTCATTTCAAGTTTCATTTTATAATTTTTCAATTTGATGGAAGTCAAGTTCAACTGGAGTCTCGCGACCAAACATGTCCACAAGTACGCTAACCTTTTTCTTCTCCACATCAATTTCTTCAATAGCACCTGTATAATCTGCGAATGGCCCCTCATTTACACGTACTGTCTCATGAAGTTCAAAGTCGAAATCAACCACTTCGTTGTCCATTCCCATATGTTTCATAATGGTAACAACTTCCTCTTCTAATAGAGGTGATGGTTTAGATCCAGAACCAGAAGAACCAACGAACCCAGTTACACCCGGCGTGTTACGTACAACATACCAAGAATCATCAGTCATGATTAATTCTACTAATACATAACCTGGGAACACTTTTCTTTTCATTAATTTTTCTTTTCCGTTTTTCATTTCTACTTCTACTTCTTCCGGGACAACAACACGGAAAATTTTATCTTGCATACCCATTGATTCTACACGCTTCTCTAGGTTTGCTTTTACTTTATTTTCATATCCAGAATAAGTATGGACAACATACCAACTTTTTTCCATTCATTTAGGACGAGCGTCCTTCCCTCCCTGACGTACATTTTTTTGCGCAAATGAAAAAACCCGTTCACCGGGCTTTTACACAGTTCTTATAAATAACATTATATCATGGATAAGTGCTTCTTATTCAAGAATTAACCAAGAATTAACCGAATTAAAGAAGAAATGCCCATATCAACTACTGCGAAGAAAATCGCAAAGAACACAACTGTAGCAACAACAGTCGCTGTTGAGCGGAGTAATTCATCTTTTTTAGGCCAACTTACTTTTTTCATTTCGCGACCTACATCGCCGAAAAAGTTCGTTAAACGCATCTGCGGGACCTCCAGTGTATTATTTCAATTATTTATTTTGTTTCCTTGTGAACTGTATGCTGATTGCATGTTTTACAAAACTTTTTTATTTCAAGTCGCTCTATTGAGCTCGTATCTTTCATAGTAGAGTAGTTTCGATTTTTACACTCTTCACATGAGAGTACAACTTTTTTCCTCATTAGTTACACCAACCTTGTAACATTATGTCCCTAAAAATGTATCATACAATAAAAGACAATGTCAATGACATGCATTTTGTACTGTCTACAAAAGAAAACAGGTGATTTATTTTACACCTGTTGCACTTGTTATTTGTTATGAATTTAAAGTTGTACTTTCTCGCATTTCCATATATCGTTCCAATTTCCTCTTCACCCGCTGTAAAGCGTTATCAATAGATTTCACATGTCTGTTTAACTGTTCTGAAATCTCTTGATAAGAACGCCCATCTAGATATAAAGAAAGTACTTTTCTTTCTAAATCGCTTAATAATTCTGATATTTTTGATTCTATGTCTGTATATTCTTCTTGGCTAATAATCATCTCTTCAGGATCAGTTACCTTCGCTTCAGAAATAACATCCAATAATGTTCGATCAGATTCCTCATCGTAAATCGGCTTATCTAAAGACACATACGAATTTAAGGGAATATGTTTTTGCCTTGTTGCCGTTTTAATAGCGGTAATAATTTGTCGAGTGATACACAGTTCAGCAAATGCTTTGAATGAAGACAGCTTGTCCTCTTTATAATCACGAATTGCTTTAAACAATCCTATCATACCTTCTTGAACAATATCTTCTCGATCGGCACCCACTAAAAAGTAAGATCTTGATTTCGCGCGAACAAAGTTCTTATATTTGTGAATTAAATATTCTAGAGCGTCAGTATTACCTTTTCGAACTAACTCAACGATTGCCTCATCCTCTAAATCACGAAATGTAACGTCGCCTACACTTACGAAGCCTGCTTCCACCTTGATCCCTCCGACCGCTATTTATTTAGCAATATTATACAGTAAAAAGACAAAGAGCGTCAATGCTTCAACGCTCTCCTCTTCTTAATTTTTCTAATTTTTCTGTAATATCTTTACTAAATATCTTTCGCATGGCGGGTTGCTGTTCTTTCGTGTCTTTTGTACGCCTTCTTACTTGTTGCTCCATTGCCTGTACTTCCAACTCTAATTCACGCGCAGATTTCCGAAGGGCACCTTGCGCAAATATAACCCATTGTTCCGTGTAATCAGAAGTCGCAACATATATTCGTGTATTTATATTTCTAAGCTCTATCGCAAGTTGCTCTATCTTTTCGTCTGCAGTTTGATTCTTTCGTGTGAATATTACTTCCACACGAGATTGTTTCATCTTTTTTTCAATACCATGTACTGTATAGGCATCAAAGACTATCATCACTTTTGTACCTGTATAACCTTGATAATCCGCCATCTTATCAATAAGTGCATCTCTTGATGATTGTAGATCTACATCCCGCAGTTTCTTCAAATCTCCCCAAGCTCCGATAATGTTGTAACCGTCAACGATTAAAATATCGTTCATCTTTTATTTACCAATTTCGTGACGTTTACGATATACCTCATACATTAACAAACTTGCGGCTACGGAAGCATTTAAGGATGTAACTTTACCAACCATCGGTAGAGTGATTAGGAAATCACACTTTTCACCAATAATACGACTCATACCTTTTCCTTCACTACCAATTACTAACCCAATTGGCATTTTACCATCTAAATTACGGTAATCCGTTTTCCCTTTGGCATCTGTACCAGCAATCCAAAGTCCACGTTCTTTTAATTCATCAATTGTACGGGATAAGTTCGTTACGCGCGCAACAGGAATGTATTCAATCGCTCCTGTTGATGCTTTCGCAACTGACGCTGTAAGCCCCACAGCCCTTCTCTTTGGAATAATAATTCCATGAGCTCCTGTCGCATCAGCAGTACGCATAATAGAACCTAGGTTATGCGGATCTTCAATCTCATCTAAAATTAAGAAGAATGGATCTTCATTACGTTTTTCTGCCACTTTGAATAACTCTTCTAACTCCGCATACTGATATGCAGCTACTTGAGCAATTACACCTTGATGATTACCCTCAACTAATTGATCTAACTTTTTCTTTGGTGCATGTTGTAAAATAACCTTATTTTCTTTCGCTAACGCTAGTACAATCTGTACTTGTCCTTTGGCAGCACCTTCTGCGATCCAAATTTTATTTATATCTCTCCCTGATCGTAACGCCTCAATTACAGGGTTACGTCCGATAATATATTCACTACTCATGATGATGTGCCCCCTTCCTTTTCTTCTAAAACTGCAATTGCCTTATATACAATTTCGTCTAATCTTTCACGGTTATTTAATAAATGATGATAACCAATTAGCGCTTCAAAGGCTGTACTATGGCGATATGTTTGTACATCCGTATTTTTTGGAACTGTACCTGAATTTGCATTACGTCCTCTTCTTAATACCGCCTCTTCTTCCTCTGTCAAAAACGTCGTCTCTAATAAATGATAAACAACTTTCGCCTGTGCTTTTGCTGAAACAAAGCTCGTCCCTAATCGATGTAATTGATTAGGGCGAACTTTCCCTTTTTGAAGTAGGTGATAGCGGATATATTGTTCATATACCGCATCACCCATGTATGCTAACGCTAAGCTGTTTAATTGCTTTGCATCAATCATTCTTATCCTCTTTTCCATCTTGTACCTTGAGCGGTATCTTCTAAAATAATATTACGGTCTTTTAAGTCATCGCGAATTTGATCTGATAATGCAAAATCACGATTTTTACGAGCTTCAATGCGTTTTTGAATAAGTGCCTCAATTTCTTCATCAAGCAACTCTTCTTGCGCTAATTCTAACCCTAAAATATCAAATAATGTTTCAAGTTGTTTTACGTATGCTTCAATTACCACTGTAGACGTATGTTCTTCCAGTAAATATTGATTCGCATGATTTGCCACATTATATAACTCAGTGATTGCATTAGCAGTGTTGAAGTCATCATTCATCGCTTCTTCAAATGCAGTCTGGAATTTTTCCAGTTCCGCTAACCATTTCTCATTATGGTCTGTTAAATCAGTACTACTTTCCATACGGTGTTTTAAGTTACCGTAAGCCGTCTTAATTCTTTCCAGTCCGTTATTTGTGCTTTGTAATAACTCTTCACTGAAATTAATTGGATGACGGTAATGTACCGATAGCATAAAGAATCTAATTAACTGCGGATTATATTGCTGAATGATATCGTGAACTAAAATAAAGTTCCCCAATGACTTAGACATCTTCTCATTATTAATATTAATATATCCATTGTGCATCCAGTAACGTGCAAATGTTTTTCCAGTTAACGCCTCAGACTGCGCAATTTCATTCTCATGATGAGGAAATGCTAAGTCTTGACCACCAGCATGAATATCGATTGTATCTCCTAAGTATTTACGTGCCATTGCCGAGCATTCAATATGCCAGCCTGGACGACCTTTCCCCCAAGGGCTTTCCCAGAAGATTTCTCCTTCTTTAGCATCTTTCCATAAAGCAAAATCAAGAGGGTCTTGTTTCTTTTCTCCTACTTCAATACGCGCACCGTGACGTAAGTCTGCGATTGGTTGATGCGATAATTTACCGTATCCTTCGAATTCCTTCGTTCTAAAGTACACATCACCTTCTGATTCATATGCATATCCTTTATTCACAAGTTCTTGAATAAATTCAATAATGATATCCATATTTTCCGTTACACGCGGATGAACTGTTGCGTGTTTGCAACCTAGTGCCGTTACATCCTCAAAGTACGCTTCAACGAAACGGTCAGCAATTGTCGGCACATCTTCACCTAATTCATTTGCTGCTTTAATTAATTTATCATCTACGTCAGTAAAGTTGGACACATACTGCACATCATACCCTTTATATTCTAAATAACGGCGTACCGTATCAAATACCATAGGTGGTCTTGCATTCCCAATGTGAATATAGTTATAAACTGTAGGTCCACACACATACATCTTTACCTTATTTTCTTCTAATGGAGTAAACTCTTCCTTTTGACGTGTTAACGTATTATAAATGTGAATAGTCATTTTTATCCTTCCTTTCTACCTTTACTTCAAGTTGTTTTTTCAATTTATCAAGTTCTACTTCCATGACCTTTAACTTATCAAAAATTGGGTCTGGAAGGTCAGAATGATTTAATTCTTGACCGATTTTTACTCCATTTTGAATAACGACTCGGCCAGGTATACCTACAACTGTAGAATGTGCAGGGACTTCTTTTAATACGACAGAACCTGCTCCAATTTTAGAATTCTCTCCAACTGTAATAGAACCTAGTACTTTAGCACCTGTTGCAATTAATACATTATCCTGAATTGTAGGGTGCCTCTTTCCCTTTTCTTTACCCGTACCACCTAATGTAACCCCTTGATAGATCGTTACATTATCACCAATTTCGCACGTTTCTCCAATTACAACCCCCATTCCATGGTCTATGAAAAAACGACGACCAATTGTTGCTCCTGGATGAATCTCAATGCCAGTAAAGAAACGACTAACTTGTGAGATCCAACGTGCAATAAAGAAGAAATTTTTTTTATAAAAAGCATGTGCAATTCGATGGGCCCAAACTGCATGTAATCCAGAGTAAGTCAAAATGACTTCGAAATAACTTCTTGCCGCTGGATCCTGTTCAAAAACGACTTCAATATCTTCCCGAAGCCTCTTAAACATCGACGTTCCCTCCCCTTTATGGGCTGCTTTTTCGAATGAACTAACTCCCTACTTATCTCCCTAAATCTTTATACACGTAGATAAAATTTATACTCATACCCAGTTTTACGGTATAAAAAAAGACGCCTCTGTCATATTGACAGAGACGCCTTATAAGCGCGGTTCCACTCTGTTTAGGCTAAAAAAGCCTCAAACTCATCTCTGATAACGGTGTACACCGCTTCTGCTTACTTTACGCCCTAAGACGTTTCGCAAAACAATTTACTGTTCAGCAGAAGACTCGAAGGGGCATTTCAAAAATCCGCTTATAAACCACTTCCAGCCTAAAGGTGGTTCTCTCTGTAAAAAGCCTGATTTTCTACTTCTCCTTCTCGTCGCTTTTCCTTATTAGGTTTTAAGTATACTTATTATATTTCTAAACCTAGAAAATGTTAACCAATTACTTTTTGAAGACGATTTAAAACTTTTTCTTTTCCAAGAAGTGCAATAGCATTCGGAAGCTCTGGACCATGTGTTTGACCAGTAGTTGCAACACGGATTGGCATAAATAAGTTTTTACCTTTATGACCTGTTTCCTTTTGAACTGCTTTAATAGCCGCCTTAATTGCTGCTGGTTCCATCGCTTCTAGTGCTTCTACTTGACCAGCAAATGCACGAAGTACTTCTGGTACTTGTTCACCTTTTAATACTTCTTGTCCTTCTTCTTCATAATCAACATGATCTTTGAAGAACATTTCAGAAAGCTCTACAATTTCAGCTCCAAAACTCATTTGTTCATGGTATAAAGCAATTACACCACGGATCCAATCTTGGTCTTGTTCACTTAAAGTTTCTCCCACACGTCCAGCTTTCACTAAATGCGGTAAACTTAACTCTACAACCGTATCTAAATCTTGCTTTTTCATATACTGGTTGTTCATCCATTTTAGTTTTTGAGAATCAAATAATGCAGGTGATTTTGATAAACGAGCTGCATCAAACATTTTGATAAACTCATCTTTAGAGAAGATTTCTTCTTCACCTACTGGTGACCAACCTAATAGCGCAATAAAGTTAAAGATTGCTTCTGGAAGATATCCAAGCTCTTTATATTGCTCAATAAATTGAATAATAGATTCATCACGCTTGCTTAATTTTTTACGACTTTCATTTACAATTAAAGTCATATGACCGAATTGTGGGATATCCCAACCGAAAGCTTCATAAATCATCATTTGTTTTGGCGTGTTTGAAATATGATCATCACCACGAAGTACATGTGTAATTTCCATTAAGTGATCATCTACTGCTACCGCAAAGTTATAAGTTGGGATTCCATCTTTTTTCACGATAACAAAATCACCAAAATCATTTGAATGGAATGCAACTTCGTCTTTTACGATGTCTTTGAATGTGTAATCACGATTAGCTGGTACACGGAAACGAATACTCGGAATACGTCCCTCAGCTTCAAATTCTTTCATTTGTTCTTCAGTTAAATCACGGTGGTTACCTGCATAACGAGGTGTTTCACCACGAGAAATTTGTCCTTCACGCTCTGCTTCTAGCTCTTCTTCTGTCATATAACATTTGTAAGCTAAACCACGCTCTAATAAATCTAGATATAATTTTTTATAAATATCTAAACGCTCTGTTTGACGATATGGTCCAAATTCACCGCCAACATCAACACCTTCATCCCAGTCCATACCGAGCCATTTTAAGTATTTTAATTGGCTTTCTTCTCCACCAGCCACGTTACGTTTTACATCAGTATCTTCAATACGAATAATAAACTTGCCATCTAAATGACGAGCAAATAAATAATTAAATAATGCCGTACGCGCATTTCCGATATGTAAGTGTCCTGTTGGACTTGGCGCATAGCGCACTCTCACTTGCTTTTCCATAATTGGTACACCTTCCATTCTTAATGTCTACACATTCTATAATTGTACAACAAAAAAATGTGATTATCCATCTTACGAATTAAAAACCATTATTTTTTCTGTAATAATACCACTGCTTGAGAAGCAATTCCTTCTTCCCTACCTGTAAATCCTAATTTTTCTGTTGTAGTTGCCTTTACATTAATGTTATCTATAGACGTTTCTAACAGTTCACCAATACGTTTACGCATACTTTCAATATGCGGTGCCATTTTTGGCTTTTGAGCAATAATTGTACAATCTAAATTCCCTAACTCGTAACCTTGTTCACGCACAAATTCCCAAACTTTTTGCAACAATACAGCTGAATCTGCATCTTTAAAAGCTGGGTCTGTATCAGGAAAATGCTTTCCGATATCTCCTGCTGCAATGGCACCTAAACATGCATCAGCAATCGTATGTAACAATACATCTGCATCTGAATGGCCGATTAATCCTTTCTCGTGTGGAATTGTAATTCCGCCAATAATTAACGGTCTACCTTCTGCAAATTCATGCACGTCAAAACCTTGTCCAATTCGAAACATTCTTTACATCCTCCTTGAGCTAAACCACTGAGCTTTATGACTCTATATTATATCGATATCCTTACAAAGAAAAGCCCGGCCATTGCCGAGCTTTCCTTTGTTATACACCATCACGGCTATTTTTTCAGAACATGAAGGAAACTTTCAGCAATTAGTAAATCCTCTGGAGTCGTCACTTTAATATTATAGTAACTCCCTTCTACTACACCTACTTGCTTTCCAATACGTTCCACGAGACTTGCATCATCTGTACCAAGAAAACAGCTCTGTTTTGCACTTCTATGAGCTTCTAGCAAAAGAGAAACAGAGAACCCTTGCGGTGTTTGTACAGCCTTAAGCTGAGATCGTTCTACCGTTTCGACAACAACACCTTGCTCTACCTTCTTAACTGTATCCTTTACTGGCACTGCACAAATGGAAGCTCCATATTTTTCTGCTGCTGTTAATACATCTTGAATCACTTTATTCGTTACGAATGGGCGCGCTCCGTCATGTACAAGAACGTATTCAACACCACTCGCATGCTGAATCGCGTTATATACACTATCTTGTCTTTCGGCTCCACCCTGAATAAATTGTACCTGTTTTTCAATCGGATACTTCTGCATTAATTCTTCAAAATACGGGCGTTCCTCTTCGTTAATTGCCATAACAATACTTTTGCACGCTTTATCTCTTTCAAAAGCACGTAATGTATGAACGATAATCGGTACTTCATTTATAAGTAAGAACAACTTATTTTTGCCAGCACCCATCCGCTTTCCTTGGCCGGCTGCCGGAATAATTAATGTATACATATTAATAATCCTCTACCTATAATGCTTTTTCTAATAATTTACGTTTTGCGAAAATCATACGACCAGCTGATGTTTGTAATACGCTAGTAACCAGTACATTAAGTTGCGAACCTACATACTCTCTACCATCTTCTACTACAATCATCGTACCATCATCTAAGTACGCAACACCTTGGTTTTGCTCTTTACCATCTTTCACAACATAAACATTTAATTCTTCGCCAGGGAGTACAACTGGTTTAATTGCATTAGCTAAATCATTAATGTTTAACACTGTTACTCCTTGTAATTCAGAAACTTTATTTAAGTTAAAATCATTCGTTACTACAGTTCCACCGGTGATTTTTGCTAACTTTACAAGTTTGCTATCCACCTCTTGGATATCCTCGAAATCGCCTTCATAAATTTCTACCGGAATCGGCATCTCTTTTTGAATACGATTTAAAATGTCTAGTCCTCTGCGACCACGATTACGCTTTAAAGCATCGGAAGAATCGGCAATATGCTGAAGCTCTTCTAATACGAATTGTGGAATCACAATTGTTCCTTCCAAAAACTTCGTTTGGCAAATGTCAGCAATACGTCCATCGATAATTACACTCGTATCGAGAATTTTCCAATGAGTCGTAGATTTTTCTGCTTCTGCCTCTTCGTTCTCGCTATTATTTTTCTTCTTACCTCCGCGTTGGGGTAATGTAAATAATCCTAGCAATTCATTCCTCTTTTTAAATCCTACTTGGAATCCTAAATATCCAAGTAAAAGAGTGAAGAACACTTGCAATACCGTACTAATAACCGGAATTGTAAATTCACGAATCGGTATTAAAATTAAATATGCAACAATAAGACCAGAGATCAATCCTAATGTACCAAATAAAACATCTGCTACAGGCGCCTTTACAAGAGCCTCTTCAATATGCTTAATAAGTTGAACAATATAATCTACAAGCCAAAATGTTGTTAAAAATAAAATAATTGCACCAATAATCGCACGAACATACGATCCTTCCAATAAAGGAACAGCACCGATGTCTAATACATTAATAACTTTTGGGATTAAGTAAATCCCTAACGCTCCCCCGATCACTAGAAAGAAGAGCTGTACGATCCGTTTTAACATCCAACCACCTCCTACTCATTATTAACCATTGTTTCGCTAATCAAAACGCCGAATGCAAAAGCGGACGTGTTTTTTTATAAATAGTTTTATTTACCAATATATCATATCATATACCAAAAATGTTCTAGTGTCGTTATATTATGGAATCAATGTAATATTCTTAATTGTGTCTACTCATATATAGATGCTCTTGAATTCTTTTTAGGCCTTCTCGTATTTTCTTCGCCCTTACTTCCCCAATTCCTTCCACATCATCCAATTCATGAATAGTCGCGCGACAAACTCCTTGCAACGTTTTGAATCGATTAATTAAATTTTCAATGATAAGTGGCGGAACACGAGAGATTTTGCTTGTAATTCGATATCCCCTTGGCGTCACACTTTCTTCTAAACTGGTTTGCCCTGGGTAACCAAGTAATTTAACTAAATCACTATCCTCTAAAAGTTGTGTATTTGCAAGGTCCTGTAACTTTTTCAAAATTTGATGATGGTCTTGTGTTTTCTCCTGATGGTAATCTTTAATTAACAATGCTGCCTCTGCTTCTAAATCAGCTAGTAATTCTGTAAGCTGTAAACGAATTAACCTACCTTCTGTTCCTAGCTCATGAATATAGCTCAATATTTCATTTTTAATACGCAGTACCATTTCAACACTATGTAAAACGTGAACTACCTCAGACATTGTAACGACCTCTTCAAATTCTAGAATGCCCAAATTCGTAATACCATCATTCCATACAGCCTTATATTTTTCTAACGTTTGAATAGCTTGGTTTGCCTTTGTTAAAATAACCCCTATATCTTTTAGTGTATAACGTAAGTTCCCTTGATATAGCGTAATTACGTTACGTCTTTGTGAAATGGCCACAACAAGGCTGCCCGTCTGCTTCGCTACACGTTCTGCTGTTCGGTGACGCATACCGGTTTCAATAGAATCAATAGATGCCTCTGGAACTAACTGTGCATTCGCTATTAAAATTTTACTTCCCGTTTCATTTAAAATAAGTGCCCCGTCCATTTTTGCTAATTCATATAAACTAGCAGGAGAGAATGCACAATTAATGTGAAAACCACCATCCACAATACTTTTAATCTGCTCATTATATCCAAGAACAATTAGCCCCCCTGTTTGTGCGCGAAGTACATTATCTATCCCTTCACGCAGTGGTGTTCCTGGGGCCACGAGCTGTAAAATATTAATCATACTTTTGACACGTTGCTTATTTTCTTCCATAGCCTAGCCTCCTAATGTCAAACGAAGCGCTTCTCCTAAATTAGAAACACCTACAACCTCAATCCCATCCGGAATTGTCCATCCTCCTAAGTTTTTTCTAGGAATAATAACACGTTGAAATCCTAATTTAGCCGCTTCTTGTACACGTTGTTCGATTCTTGATACTCTTCTTATTTCTCCAGTTAATCCTACTTCTCCTATTACTGCATCAGTTGGTGCCGTAGATTTATCCCTAAAACTTGAGGCTATACTTAAAGCCACTGCTAAATCAATTGCCGGTTCGTCTAATTTCAAACCACCAGCTACTTTTAAATATGCATCTTGATTTTGCAATAGTAAACCTGTTCTTTTTTCTAATACTGCCATAATAAGCGAAACACGGTTATGATCAATTCCCGTCGCCATTCTTCGAGGATTTCCAAAACTAGTAGGGGAGATTAATGCTTGTATTTCTACTAAAACCGGTCTTGTTCCTTCCATTGAAGCAACTACTGTTGATCCTGCAACACCAACCGGCCTTTCCTCAAGGAAGATTTCAGAAGGATTTAAAACTTCCGCAAGACCAAGCTCTTTCATTTCAAAGATACCCATTTCATTCGTGGAACCAAAACGGTTCTTCACAGCCCGTAAAATACGATACGTATGGTGTCGATCTCCTTCAAAGTAAAGAACTGCATCGACCATATGTTCTAACATACGAGGTCCTGCAATTGCTCCTTCTTTTGTCACATGCCCGACAATGAAAATAGGGATTCCTTTTGTTTTTGCAAGTTTCATTAATTCCGCTGTACATTCACGTACTTGTGCCACACTTCCTGGTGCTGACGTCACTTCAGGTAAATGTATCGTTTGAATAGAATCAATAACAACAAAAGCTGGATTCATCTCTTCAATATGTGCTGCAATACGCTGCAGGTCTGTCTCTGCTACAACAAATAGATTGCTACCCTTTACATGCAAACGATCTGCACGAAGTTTAATCTGCTTTGCCGACTCCTCACCCGATATGTATAATACATCATATGAAGAATCTGCTAATTGTGATGAAATCTGTAATAGTAATGTTGATTTTCCAATCCCAGGGTCTCCACCAATAAGCACTAAGGACCCATCTACAATTCCACCACCAAGCACACGATTAAACTCTTGAAATTCCGTTTCAATACGTGCCTCAGACTTTGTTTCTACTTCGGTAAGACGTCTTGGTTTTGTTACTTCCGTTTGAATTGCATTCGCGTAATTAAGGCGCCTAGATGATACAACTGGCTCCATTTCTTCAACAAGTGTATTCCATTGACCACATCCAGGACATTTACCCATATATTTTGGTGACTGATAACCACATTCTTGACATATAAATTTCGTTTTCTTTTTAGCCATACCTTTTTATAGTTCACTTCACTTTCGTCTATAAACGTTTATCCTTCTCGTACAAGAAAGAGGGCTATCGCGTAGCCCTCTTTGTTTGTCTATACTTATTTTACCTTTTCCGCACTATGAATGACAAATGATTCTCCTTCTACATCAAAGATAACTTTTTGTCCTTTCTCAATAGCACCTTTTAAAAGTTCTTCTGATAGTCTATCTTCTACATGTTTCTGAATTGCTCTGCGAAGTGGACGAGCGCCATACTCACGATCAAATCCTTTATCTGCAATAGCTGAAATTGCCCCTTCCGTTAAGTGCAATTCGATTTCTTGTTCTTTTAAGCGATTAACTAACTGATTTACCATAAGAGTTACAATCTCTTGAATATGTTTTTTCTCAAGCATATGGAATACGATAATTTCATCAATACGGTTTAAGAATTCTGGACGAAATGCCTTTTTCAGCTCATCCATTACTTTACCTTTCATATCCGAATAATCACGGCTTTCATCTTGTACATTAAATCCAAGATGTTTGTTACGTTTTAACGCCTCGGCACCAACGTTAGACGTCATAATAACAATCGTATTACGGAAATCAACTGTACGTCCTTTAGAATCTGTTAAACGACCATCTTCTAATACTTGTAGTAAAATATTAAACACATCCGGATGAGCTTTCTCTACCTCATCTAATAAGACAACTGAATATGGCTTGCGACGAACTTTCTCTGTTAATTGTCCACCTTCTTCATATCCAACATATCCTGGAGGAGAACCAACTAAACGGGAAGTAGAATGCTTCTCCATGTATTCTGACATATCGATGCGAATCATTGCATCTTCATCACCGAACATAGATTCTGCTAGTGCTCTTGCAAGTTCTGTTTTACCTACACCTGTTGGCCCTAAGAAAATAAATGAACCAATTGGGCGCTTCGGATCTTTTAATCCTGCTCTTGCACGACGAACAGCTTTTGCTACAGCTACTACTGCTTCATCTTGACCAATCAAACGATCATGGAGAATGGATTCTAAATTTAATAATTTATCAGTCTCTGTTTGTGCAAGTTTAGAAACTGGGATACGCGTCCATGTAGAAACGACATTTGCAATATCTTCTACCGTAACCTCTGAATTTTCTTTTCCTTGTTGCTCTTTCCATTGACGTTTTGTATCTTCTAACTTCTCACGTAAGCGTTGCTCCATATCACGTAAGGATGCAGCCTTTTCAAATTCTTGACTTTGTACAGCTGCATCTTTTTCTTTTCGAATCTCCTCAAGCTTCACTTCAAGCTCTTTTAAGTTTGGTGGTGTTGTATAAGAACGTAAGCGAACTTTTGAAGCAGCTTCATCAATTAAATCAATTGCTTTATCTGGTAAAAAGCGATCTGTAATATAACGATCTGAAAGTTTTACAGCTGCATCAATAGCGTCATCTGTAATAGATACACGGTGATGCGCCTCATAACGATCACGTAAACCTTTCAAGATTTGAATCGATTCTTCTAAACTTGGCTCATCAACATGAATTGGTTGAAAACGTCTTTCTAAAGCCGCGTCTTTTTCAATATATTTACGATACTCATCTAAAGTTGTTGCCCCAATACATTGTAACTCTCCTCGTGCTAAAGATGGTTTTAAAATATTCGATGCATCGATTGCACCTTCTGCTCCACCTGCACCAATTAATGTATGAAGCTCATCAATAAATAGAATAATATTGCCTGCTTGGCGAATTTCATCCATCACTTTCTTTAAACGATCTTCAAATTCACCGCGATATTTCGTTCCAGCTACCACTGTACCCATATCTAGTGTCATAACACGCTTATCTCTTAAAGTTTCAGGAACTTCATTATTTACAATTTGCTGTGCTAATCCTTCTGCAATTGCCGTTTTACCTACACCAGGCTCACCAATTAATACTGGGTTGTTTTTCGTTCTACGGCTTAATACCTCAATTACACGTTGAATTTCTTTACCACGTCCAATAACAGGGTCTAAGCGATTTTCACGCGCAACAACTGTTAAGTCCCTTGCTAAACTGTCAAGTGTCGGTGTATTTGCATTTGATGCTGAACCACCTTGATGACCTGAACTAGCTTCATTACTTCCAAGAAGTTGTAAAACTTGTTGTCTTGCTTTATTTAGACTTACACCTAAATTATTTAAAACACGTGCGGCTACACCTTCACCTTCACGGATTAAACCGAGTAAAATGTGTTCTGTTCCAACGTAAGAATGGCCTAGCTTACGCGCTTCATCCATAGATAATTCAATAACCTTTTTAGCACGAGGTGTATAATGTACAGTTTGAGAAGCTTCTGTTCCACGCCCAATTAACGCTTCTACTTCTTTTTGAACTTTCTCTGGACTTAATCCAAGAGCAATTAATGCTTTTGCTGCAATTCCTTCACCTTCGCGTACAAGCCCAAGTAAAATATGTTCTGTTCCAATATTATTATGCCCAATACGAATTGCTTCCTCTTGAGATAAAGCTAATACTTTCTGTGCTCTTTCTGTAAATCTTCCAAACATCATAGAAATCGCCTCCTACTTGCGCTTAGTTTTTTTCAATACGTAATCGCTCACGGATTAAGGTTGCTCTTCGATAATCTCTTTCTTCTGGCCCTAAAGGTCCACCTGCGTATTGTTGTAAAATACCTGGTTGCGTAAGAACCATTAGCTCAGTCAAAATATTTCTCGATATACCTTTTATATATCCTAGATCAATACCAAGTCGTACATCCGATAAGCAATTGGCTGCTTCTGCAGATTGAATTAAACGACTGTTTGCTAGTATGCCGTAAGAACGATAAACCTTATCTTCAAGTTCAATACTTGAATTTTGTACAATTAATTCTCTAGCTATTTTTTCTTGCTGTATAATTTGTTGAATGACACTCTTTAAATCTGCAATAATATCTTCTTCAGACTTTCCTAGCGTCATTTGATTTGAAACTTGAAATATATTACCTAACGCTTCGCTACCTTCACCGTATATTCCTCTTACTACTAACCCTAATTTTTGAATTACTTGTATAATACGGCTAATTCTTTTTGTTAAAACCAGTCCCGGTAAATGAATCATCACAGAAGCTCTTAACCCTGTGCCAACATTAGTAGGACAACTTGTAATATATCCAAGTGACTCATCAAAAGCGTATTCAACTTCTTTCTCAATCCAATTATCTATTTGATTGGCGCTTTGAAGCGCCTCTGATAACTGTAATCCTGAAAATAGGCACTGAATCCGAATATGGTCTTCTTCATTAAGCATAACACTAATATGTTCACTTTCTGATAGTAGACATGCTCCATATTCTGTCCCTGCAAGATTTGGACTAATTAAATGTTTTTCGACTAAAACTCTCCTTTGAAGAGGTGTTAATTCATTCATCTTTAATAGTCCAAACTCCCCAAAGGACCCTACTGCTTTATTTATAAATTTCTTTTTGAATAATTCATGAATCTGTTTAGCTTCTTCTTCGTTTTGCATAGTGGAAAATTGATATTGTTTAAAATTACGAGCCAAACGAATTCGACTACTTAAAACAATATCAGAATCAGGGCCATCCCCCTTCATCCATGGACTAATTGCTTCGTTCATAATTTTGTCCAGTGACATAGAATTATTCCCCCTCCCTATGCTCACTAAGCTGTATTTCAAGACCTCGGATTTTATCCCTTACCTCTGCAGCTTTCTCAAATTCCTCTTTCTGTACGTATTGTTTCAGAATAAGTTTTAGTTCATCTAATTCTTTCTTTAAGTGGATATTTCCTTCTATACGTTCCGGAATTTTTCCACAATGTTCTGTATGCCCACCGTGAAGGCGTTTTAATAATGGCTTTAAATGCTCCTTAAATGTATCGTAACAAGAAGAACAGCCAAAACGTCCGACTTTTGTAAATTGTTCATATGTCATCTTACAATCTGGACACCTTACTATATCTGCATTTGAAAATCCATTTTTTCCTTCTTCAAACATTGTTGATTCACCGTGTAATAAACCAGCAAATAAATCATGAAATGAAAAGTTAGACTGCGATGATTGAAAGAAAGACGTATAGCCACTTTGCTCTGCACATTGCTCACAAAGATGAACTTCCGCCTTCTTCTCGTTAATTACTTTTGTATAATGTAAAGTTGCTGGTCTTATGTTACAGTTTTGACAAGTCATCACTATCCCCACCTTTACAACAGGAACGCTCTATCTCATGGTACTTTTCATACATTACTAGATTGTTCGCTTTCCTGAATCCATTTAAATAAAAGTGCATGTTCTTTTTCAAAACTTCTACAATATTTAACTGCTTTATCTTAGTTATCAATCTTTTACAAAAGTTATATTTATTTATATTTCAGTGTTCTTAACATTGCGCATAATATTCGAGCCCTAAGTTCATCTCGAGAAAGAACATCCATTGATAATACAGAACGGTCTATTACACTTAACATCAGTTTCGCTTCACGATTTGTTATGATTCCCTCTTCTATTAAACGTATAATCATACTTTCTGCATTCCCTTGCGCAACGCTATGATCAATCATATGAAGCATTTGATCAATAATGTCTATATCATCATGCAGTTTGACTTTTATAATGCGAATGTAACCTCCTCCACCACGTTTACTTTCTACTACAAATCCTCTTTCTAACGTAAAACGGGTATTGATTACATAATTGATTTGAGATGGTACGCACTCGAATCGATCCGCAATCTCATTTCTCTTGATTTCAATCACATTATTATTACTTAAGTCAATAACTTGCTTTAGATATTGCTCAATGATATCAGATATATTTCTCATTTATCCGCCACCTTTATTGACTTTGACTATCTTTGACTTTAATTATATACGTATTAATAAAATTTGCAACTCTTTTGCTTATTCACTATCCTAGCCACATTCCCCTGTATTTAAACAAAATATGAATACTTTAAACACATTTTTTATTACTATGGATTATAAAATAAAACACGAAAAAACACGAGTCATTTGACTCGTGTTTTAGTTGCTTGGCGACGTCCTACTCTCACAGGGACAAGGTCCCAACTACCATCGG
>NZ_JACVUW010000019.1:0-55473 GCF_016625265.1 Bacillus sp. S71
GCTGAGAACTTCCTAACGCAGAAAAATAACTTACCACCTTAGAGCTGCACTAGGGAAATTAAGTATCTAGTGCCGTGTAAGCGACGTTATCGCAAAAGAAGCCATTATGTTTTTTGTGATGGGAATCTGGGTGGAACCACGGATATAAGCATATTCGTCCCTATATTTAGGGATGAATATGCTTTTTTGCATTCAATTTCATAATAAGCGAAGAAAAGGACACGAGTTATTTTACCCGGTTATACAGAGAGGGAAGGAAAGCTGAGAACTTCCTAACGCAGAAAAATAACTTACCACCTTAGAGCTGCACTGGGGAAATTAAGTATCTAGTGCCGTGTAAACGACGTTACCGTAAAAGAAGCCATTGCATTTTGTGATGGGAATCTGGGTGGAACCACGGGTATAAGCACGCTCGTCCCTATTTTAGGGATGAGTGTGCTTTTTATTATGAAATGGAGAGATGAAAAATGAAAGAGCAAATGATTGAAATTAAATTTCCAGATGGTAGCGTGAAAGAATTTGTAAAAGGAATTACTTTAGAAGAAATTGCGGGATCCGTTAGCAGTAGTTTGAAAAAGAAAGCAGTCGCAGGGAGAGTAAATGATGGGTTATATGATTTACGCCGAAATATTGAAGAAAATGCGGAAGTAGAAATCATTACTATAGATTCAAATGAAGGTGTAGAAATTGCAAGACATTCCGCGGCACATATTTTAGCGCAAGCTGTAAAAAGAATGTATGGTGATATAAATCTTGGGGTAGGGCCTGTTATTGAAAATGGATTTTATTATGATATGGATCTTCCAAGTAGCGTAAACGTAGAAGATTTACGAAAAATCGAAAAAGAAATGAAAAAGATTATAAATGAAAATATAAAGATAGAACGAGTGGAGGTTTCTCGAGAAGAAGCAGCAAAACTGTTTCAAGAAATGAACGATCGCTTGAAATTAGAACTTTTAGAAGCAATTCCTAGTGGGGAAAGTGTAACACTATATAAACAAGGTGAATTTGTAGATTTATGTAGAGGACCACATTTACCATCAACAGGTTATTTGAAAGCATTTCAATTAACTCAAGTTTCTGGTGCATATTGGCGAGGTGATAGTAATAACCAAGTGCTTCAGCGTATATATGGTGTTGCATTCTCTTCCCAAAAAGAATTAGAAGAGTATTTACATTTCGTTGAAGAAGCAGCAAAAAGAAATCATCGTAAGTTAGGCAATGAGCTTGAGTTATTTATGTTTTCTGAAGAGGCTCCGGGAATGCCGTTTTATTTACCGAAAGGACAAATGATTCGTAACGAATTGGAAGCATTTTTAAGAGAAATTCAAAAAGAGTACAATTATCAAGAAGTACGCACTCCGTTCATGATGAACCAAGAAGTATGGGAGAGATCAGGGCACTGGGGACATTATAAAGATAATATGTATTTCTCAGAAGTGGATAATAAAAGTTTTGCATTAAAACCGATGAACTGCCCAGGGCACATGCTTATGTTTAAAAATAAATTGCATTCTTATCGCGAATTACCGATTCGTATGTGTGAATTTGGTCAAGTACATCGCCATGAATTTAGTGGTGCGTTAAACGGATTATTAAGAGTACGTACTTTCTGCCAAGATGATGCACATTTATTTGTAACTCCAAAACAAATTGAAGATGAAATCAAATCCGTAATGGCGCAGATTGATTACGTATATAAAACTTTTGGATTCGAATATGAAGTAGAACTTTCTACTCGTCCAGAAGATTCAATGGGTGATGATAAATTATGGGAGCAAGCAGAAGCAGCATTAGAAAATGTATTACAATCGCTAAATTATAAATATAGACTAAATGAAGGTGACGGTGCATTTTACGGGCCGAAAATTGATTTTCATATTAAAGATGCTTTAAATAGAAGTCACCAGTGCGGAACAATCCAGCTTGATTTCCAAATGCCAGAGAAATTTGATTTAAATTATATAGATGAAAATAATGAAAAGAAAAGACCAGTTGTTATTCACAGGGCAGTTTTAGGGTCATTAGATCGCTTCTTAGCAATATTAATTGAGCACTTTGGAGGGGCGTTCCCGGCATGGGTGGCACCAGTTCAAGTGAAAGTAATTCCAGTTTCAAATGCAGTACATGAACAATATGCCAATGAGATTGCACTTAAATTAGCACAAGCTGGAGTTCGTGTTGAACAAGATGCACGAGATGAAAAATTAGGATATAAAATAAGAGAAGCACAAATACAAAAAGTACCGTATGTTCTTGTTATTGGGGATAAGGAAATGGAAAACGGAGCTGTAAATGTACGTAAATATGGAGAAGAGAAGTCAGAAGTTGTTGCGCTAGATTTATTTGTGGCAAGTATTGAAGAAGAAATAAAGAATAGAAAATATTGATTGTAAAGAAAACACACTATTAGAAATTAGTGTGTTTTCTTTTTTATCTTACAAAAATGTAAGGTAAATGTAAGCGAAATCGAGGGAACGAGTTGTAGAAAAATGAGAATATGAAGTAGGAAATAGGTTCATGTTAAGGGTGTAACTCTTATTGGATGAATAATTAAAAAATTCTTAAGAATTTACATGACAAAATAATAAGAAATATGTGAGAAATTGATTTTATACAAAAGGGATGGAGTGAAAGAGATGTCAACAAATGTAGTTACTGTAGAAAGTGTAGAAAAAACGTATGGGAAAAGAAATGAGAATCAGTCAAAAGCATTAAGGGGTGTATCGTTAAGTATTAAAGAAGGAGAATTTGTCGGGATCATGGGACCTTCTGGTTCTGGAAAAACGACTTTACTTAATGTGATAAGTACACTTGACCAAGCGACAGGTGGTAGTGTGACGATAGCTGGTACAAATATTACTTCTATGAAGGGCAATGCGTTATCTGATTTTCGCTCTCAAAAATTAGGTTTTATCTTTCAAGATTTTAACTTACTAGAAAATTTATCAATTTATGAAAATATCGCTTTACCACTTTCTTTGCAAGGCGTACCATCAAGTGAGATTACTGGAAAGGTAAATGACGTTGCGAAGAAATTAGGCATCACTGAAATTTTAACAAAATATCCGACGGCTGTTTCTGGAGGACAAAAGCAAAGAACAGCGGCGGCAAGAGCTTTAGTACATAATCCAGCAATTGTATTAGCAGATGAACCGACAGGTGCGCTTGATAGTAAAAACGCAAAAAGTTTATTAGAAGCAATGCAAGATTTACATGAAAATCATAATGTAAGTATTTTAATGGTTACACACGATGCATTTAGTGCAAGTTATTGTGAGCGTATTTTATTTATTCAAGATGGTCTTCTTTATAAAGAATTAAATCGTCAAGGCACTCGAGAGAATTTCTATCAAGACATTTTAGGTGTGCTCGCTCATATGGGCTCAGCTGCTGAGTCTAAGTAGGGGGCGAAACTATGTTATTTAAATTATCACGTCATAGTATGAAAAAGATGTTAAAAGATTATATGGTTTTACTTATTGGCCTCGTTATTAGTATTAGTATTTTCTACATGTTCCAAACAATGGCGATGAATAGTGAATTTACGAAAGATAATAGCCTAATTAGTAGTATTAGACTCGTCTTTTGGGTAGGTGCAATACTATTATCTTTCATTACTGTATTTTATATTATATATGCTAACTCTTTCTTACTCACGTTAAGAAGAAAAGAACTCGGTATGTACATGATGCTTGGTGCAAAAAAGAAAAAAGTAGCACAGTTATTATTTATTGAAACATTCGGTATGGGTATTGTCAGTATTATTATCGGTATTTTAGTAGGGATGTTACTTGCAAGTGTAGCAGGAAACTTTTTAATGAATGGAATGGAAATTTCAGCAAAAGGTAGTTATGCATCTGTATACACACCAGCAATTTTAGTTACAGCTATTTTCTTTTTAATACTATTTTTCATTACTGGCTTAATGAACAGTGTCCGATTGTTACGTAAAACTGAACTAGAGTTAATTCGTGAAGATGAAACACTAGATGAAGTGAAGAAAAGTAAAACTCGTATTATTATAATGACAGTACTCGGTATATTGCTAGTAAGTACAGGATACTACTTTATGGTAAATATAAAAATGTTTGCTGAAGTCGGTTTTATAATAGCGACAATCGTTACAACACTTGGAACATATTTTATTTTTAGTTCATTGCTCCCATTTTTTGTGATGAAAATTAAAGGGAATAAAAAACGAAATGAAACAGGCTTAAATAGTTTTACATATGCACAGCTACGCTTTCGCGTAAATAGTTTATCAAGAGTATTAGGTACGGTAGCGATGTTAATTGCATTAGGCGCAGGTGCGATGACGGCAGGTATGGCGTTCCAAAAAAATGTAGGTATTATGACAGACTTTTCTCGTGTATATGATGTTGTAATTCATGATCCGAATGATCAAGACAAAGCTGCCTTAAAAGAAATGGAAATTGTTGAAGAAAGCAAGTACAAATATAAAGTAGATGGAGAAGCGGTTTATTATTTACGTAACGACTTAACTGCGAAACCACCACTTGTTTCAGACCATTTTGATACAAAAACGTTAAAAGAGCCTGTTCGTAAACGTGTGACTGAACCTTTAACTGAACCTGTATATTCAGCTTTAGAGGCTCCTGAATTAGCAAAATTCCCTCGTATGCCAAAGGATTGGGAAGACGCAGTTGTAAGAGAGATACAAATTACGCATAATCAATTTAGCGGAAAACCAGTAAGAATTGCAGACGAAGAGCATTATAAAGGAATTCAAGGAACAGAACACACTGTAACATTAGCAAAAGTAGATGATATGAAAAAATATAAACCGTTATTGATCGAAATAGACAAGAGACAAAAAGCACAAATTGAAAAAGCAACAGGTGAAAAGGTAGACTTATTTACGAAAATGACAATTTATCAGTTTATGAACAGCTTCATGAGCGGAACAATGTTTATGGGATTTTTCCTCGGAATTGCCTTTTTAGCAATGATGGCAAGTTCCCTTATGTTCAAAATATTAACAGGTGCTTCTCGCGACGTACGCCGTTATGAAATGTTACGAAAAATTGGTGTGAGACGCAGTATGTTAACGAAAAGTATATATAAAGAAATTTCATATTTATTTATCTTCCCAGCGATCATTGGCATTTCTCACGTTTTAGTAGGGCTTAACTTATTTAGCTTTATATTAGTTGACCCGTTTGTGAAAGTGTGGGTGCCAATAGGAATTTTCTTAGTCATTTATTTCATTTATTACTGGATAACTGTTCAACTTTATAAAGGTATGGTAATGCCGAAAGAAGAGGTAGCTAAATAGTTTATGAAAAGAGTCCTTGTTTAGAAAGCAAGGGCTTTTTTCTATATTTGTAATACATTGTGATCGAGTCTTTCTATGAATCGTGTATTGAAAATTAAGAAAATATTAAGAGTTTATATAGCGGAAAGTTAAGAAGTGTATGGGATATTAAGAATGTGCAAAAGATCAAGGTGAAATTGAAGAGTGTAATTGTTATATATTCCTATTATTTTGAGGTAGTTGTGCAGAATTAAATTGATATTTTTATAAATTTAAAAGAAAGGAGACTACTTATGAAGAAGATAAAAAAATTAATAAAACTTATTGGTGCTACCATTACACTATTAGTAATCGTATCATTAGTATTTCCTACATGGACTGCGCAAATAAAGGGGAAAAACAGTATAAGTACATTAGAGCAAGTAGAGATCAATGGAAGTGGTCATGAAATTATGATACGTGGCAAAGATAAGAACAATCCGGTTATTATTTTTGTACATGGTGGACCAGGTACTTCAGAAATACCATATGCTCAAAAATACCAAAACTTATTGGAAGAGGAATTCACAGTTGTTAATTACGATCAAAGAGCGAGCGGGAAGTCGTATCATTTCTTTGAAGACTATTCGAATCTTACATCAGATCTTCTTGTAGAAGATTTATTAGCTATGACAGATTATGTTTCAAAACGTCTTGGTAAAGAAAAAGTAATATTGGTTGGTCATTCTTATGGTACATATATCGGAATGCAAGCTGCCAATAAAGCTCCTGAAAAATATGAAGCATATGTTGGCATAGGGCAGATGAGTGATACAGTAGAAAGTGAAATGGATAGTTTAAACTATGTAATTGAACAGGCACAAAATGCTGGGAATACAGATGAGGTTTCCTATTTAAATGGGTTGACTGAAAAAATTAAAAATGGTGATACATATACTCCGAGAAATTATGTTGCGAAATATGGTGGAACATCAAGACTTATTGAAAATCCAGATGGTGATAATATCGGGATGTTACTTAGTAATGAATATAACTTGTTAGATGTAATTCGTTATAACGTTGGATTATCACATTCTCAAACTGTCTTATTAGAAAAGGATTTAAAGAATCCATTGCCTACTAAGGTGACTAAAATGAAATTACCGCTTTATTTTCTTATGGGGAAATATGACTATAACACTTCATATCATGCGGCAAAAACATATTTTGATACGATTGAAGCAGATCAAAAAGAATTTATTACTTTTGAGAAATCAGCTCATTATCCACAATTTGAAGAGAAAGAAAAATTTTATAAGTGGATGTGTGATACATTTTTAAAATAAATAAAGTGGATCCGAAATTTATAGAATTAAAAAAGTTAGCGAGACGTAAAAAAATCTTAGCTACATATCATTACGTAAAGCGAAGTTAAATAAAAAGACTCTTGTATAAATGACAAGAGTCTTTTTATAATGTTCTCTATGTAGAAGGAAAAGATTGGATAATAGTCGAAAAATATAATATAACTTCCGGGAAATGACTAGAATAATAAAATTTTGTCGAGAGAAAGGATATTAAGTATGAAAGAAATGCTACAGTTATTTCGCAACAAAGTGTACACACGTTTTTTCTAGCAAATATTTTAGAGCGACTCGGTTCTATGATTGCTGTCAGTCAATAGGCTGAACACTCTGAGAAAGGTGGTGAAAACAATGACTAGAAAGAAAGCAGTGAAAGTATTACGTAAACAAAAGAAAAGAGAAACCATGCAACGATTCACGCAGAAACAGAATATCGGACGAGCTTGCCTGACTGCAAAAGAATTCCGCTTACTGCAACGCATGTCACATAGTTCAAAAGCGTTGCGAAATGTTGGATTGTACACGATTAAACAAAGTTACTTGAATCATAACAAGATGGCTACTGTAAAAGAAGTGGATAATGCCATGCAAGCCGATATGAACTACTGGGGCATTCAATCAAACTCTGTCCAAGCGATTCGTAGAGCCTTATATGCAGACGTAAAAAGCTTTTTTAAAGCAATGGAACAGTGGAAGAAAAAACCTGAAACATTCACAGGTCGTCCTAAGTTTCCGAATTATTCTCGTTCAACGGACAAACGAATTATTGAAATCTATCAAGTTCCAAAAGTGGATGATAACGGGTATTGGATGATTCCGATGAATGTTGCATTCAGAAAAAAATTCGGTTCCATTAAAATATGTATGTCAAAAAACTTAAGACATAAAAAAATCTCCTACATTGAGATTGTACCGAAGCAAAAAGGTCGGTTCTTTGAGGTGCGTTACACATATGAAATGTACGTTTCTCAAATGAAGAAACAACCCACGACTACGAGTAACGCTTTAAGTTGCGATTTAGGTGTAGATAGATTAGTAAGTTACGTGACAAATACAGGTGATGCTTTCTTAATTGATGGAAAAAAATTAAAATCCATAAACCAATACTTCAACAAAATGATACGTAATCTCCAGCAGAAAAATATTGAAAATGGACTTTCAAAACGCGTTGTAACGAACAAAATGGCTGCACTTTGGCATAAACGAGAAAGACAAATAAATGGTTACATTTCACAAACGGTAGGTCTGTTGTTCAAAAAAGTGAAAGCATTTGGCATAGATACGGTTGTCGTAGGGTATAACGCTGGTTGGAAACAAAAATCTGATATGGGAAAAAAGAATAATCAAACATTTGTTCAAATCCCATTGCATAAACTGCTTGCAGCAATTGAGAATAAATGTGTAAAAGAAGGCATCCGATTTTTAAAACAAGAAGAAAGCTATACTTCAAAAGCTAGTTTTCTTGATAAAGATCCGGTTCCAGTTTGGTCTAAGGATGATAGGATGCATTATCGCTTTAGTGGCAAACGAATCACTCGTGGTCTGTACCAAAGTAAAGCAGGAACATGTATCCATGCTGATATTAACGGTGCTCTGAATACATTGCAAAAATCAAAAGTTGTAGAATTGGATGACAATCTCAAAGTGAAAACGCCGATTCTATTAGAAGTGCAAAAACGTAAGGCTGTTGCTTCGCGCATAGCTTAGTGGGTGCGTCAACCATCCATGTGTACTCGACTTGTCGGGGCTTGTAGCACACGCCGGATTCATCTGAGTGGTGGCTTCTTCCACAAGGAGGAACTGCTCTTTTTCGAAAGGGTGGTGCAAGTGGGGAAACGATAGTTCGTTTCAAGTACCAACCAAAAACATACTTGGGGTGTTACCATAAGGTGGCATGAATGCTAGAGCGTCAACTGTCTAGCGATAGACGAAAAGACCTAGCGTTCTAACTCAAGCCTCCACTGAAACGTTTCAGTGGGGGTAGTTGACTACGGGATGATTATACTTATCTTTATATTATTATTTTGGGAAATGTATACAATTTTTCTCTCCATCAGAACAGTCGATGATACAGGGAGTAGTTGAATCCGACCAATACGGTGCAGCAGCGGGCATGAATCAAATGGTAAATAGTTTATATGCTTTGTTTGGTGTAGGAATTGCAACAATGGGTTGGATGTATGAAATTGTAGAAGAGTCATTCATGGGGCGCGTTCAAAGTTTACTTAGTCCATTAACGACAGGGTTTCAGCTATTATCTCTCGGTGCGATAGCGATGTTGTTCCCGAAATGGATTAGTGCAGATACATTATATATTATTTTATTTGGTTTATTATTTTTCGTTACGTGTTTATATCAAGCTGTTTTACCTAGTGGAAAGAAGCAGGTGCAAGGTTTAGCTGAAGAGATGTAATATATCTGTCTTTTTGTTTCTGAATATTCTATTGGATTGTAAGGGGAAATCGTTATGTTGATGCGAATTGCTAAATGGTGTGGGATTACTTGTTTACAACTAGTAGCTGCAATTTTATGTATAATCTGTCTAGGCGCGCTACCGCGTTTATTTAAGGGATTGCAAATGGATTTAATCGGTTTTTGGAACACGATTGTATTTCTTGGAGGGAAGTTACTTCAACCAGGTGAAATTACATATGGATTTCGGGACTCAAGAAAATTATTTCCACAAATATGGATTCATTATAGTGAAACTATGATTGTATTTCTATCAGCTTTTTTACTATCTTTGCTTATAGCGTATGTACTTGTTGTTTGGGTATTGCAGCGTTCTCATATGAAGCAAAAAATGTGGAATGGAGTTTTTCTTACGCTAGAGAGTATACCGGATATATTACTTATTTTATTATCACAACTTCTTGTCGTAATTGTTTTTCAAAAAACAGGTTTTATGCCAATAAAACTTGCTGGATTAGGAGAAGAGAGAGTACGATTGTTACCGATTATATGTCTTACAATACCAACAACGTTATTATTTATTAAACTATTGTTATTACGTTTTAAAGAAGAAATGGAGAAAGATTATAGTATATTTGCGAAGAGTAAAGGACTCAGTTTGCAGCATATTTTAACACATCATGTTTCAAGAAATGTTTTATTGACGACAATTTACTATGCGAAAACAAATATTTTATTTATGCTATCCAATTTATATATTATCGAATGGATTTTTAATACATATGGAATGTTTGTATTTGTAAAAGAAAATTCTAAATTAGAAATATTTACAGTGAGTCTAGTTATATTATACGTTCCGCTTTTTATACTATTTCGTATATTACATACGCTTTTACAAAATGTTATAAGGGAGCGTGTGTAACATGTGGCAAGTTGTAAAAAGAGATGTGAGATTTTGGATAGGTGTTACTTTTCTGAGTGTACTAATGATTATTAGTATTGGATATACGTTATTTTTCGATGGGAATATTCGTGAACTTACGATGATGTATAATGAAAAAGGAGAACTAGAGGCTGCTCCATTTTCGCCATCAAGTAAATTTTGGTTCGGAAGTGATACGAAAGGCCGTGACCTTGTCCAATTAATAATAGAAGGTGCAAAATGGACAGTTGGAGCGAGTATAATTATAGCGATTTTACGAGTTATAGTTGGAGGGGGAATTGGTTTACTTCTTGGTATGTATGGTAAGCGATCTTTTCCGGTTATCTCATCCTTTTTTGATCCTTTTAGTATTGTACCAATGGTTATGATTTCTTATTTTATGTTAAATAAAGTTTTAACGTTTGATAGTGGAGCGGAAGTTGTGCCGTTGTATTTGCGGGTGACATTTCAAATTATAGTTCTTACATGTCTTGCTGTACCAACAGTTATGTTGTATATAGCGCAAGAAGTTAAACGTATTAAGAAAGAAGAATTTATGTTGGCAGCCACTGTGCTTGGCGGGAGTAAATGGCAGAGGTTGAAGCGCCATATATGGCCTCATATGTTACCATCATTTCTTTTATTAGTAGCACAACAATTTGTGAGTACTTTATTACTTCTTTTACACCTTGGTTTGTTGCAATTATTTTTTGGTGGAACAATAACCTTCAGTGGAATGGATCCAGATAGTGTAACAAAAGAATGGACAGGATTAATTGGTCAAAACTTCCGGCACTTAACTACTCATACATGGATTGTACTTATACCGATTGCTTTTTATAGTATGACAATCTTAGCTGGAAACCTAATTAGTAATAGCATGCAAGATGCGATTAAGCTAGGAAATGTGAGAAGGTCAAAGTGGGAAGGGAGAGAAGTGCAAGTAGAGAAACAAGTACAACCAACTATGAATGACTTTTCTTTTTATAGGGAGATACAAAAGTAAAGAAAGATAGCTGAAGACAAATCGTTTTCAGCTATCTTTTTTCGCTTAAAGTGGAGGTAAATCAATCTTACCTTCTTCAAATAATTCTTTTATCATATGCTTCGTATAACCAGCGGCTTGACCAAATGTGATTTTTGCTGGCATTGGTGCTTCGTTAGCATCTACAACTACATCAATAATACATGGTTTATTTTGTTTTACTGCATTTTGGAAAGCGGGAAGTAGTTCATCTAAATTCTCAACACGGTATCCAATACCTCCACACGCCTCTGCATATTTTGCAAAATCAGGGTTCGTTAAGTCTGTTTCGAATTCGATATTACCCATAACTTCTTGCTCGAATTTAATCATCGCAATTTTATTATTGTTTAATACGACGACAACGATTGGTAATTTATATTTTACAGCTGTTACGAAGTCATTCATCGTCATTCCAAATCCGCCATCACCACAAACTGCAAATACTTGTTTATCCGGGAATGCAATTTTTCCAGCAAGAGCACCAGGTAAACCGCAACCAAGTGTTGCGAGCCAGCTTGAAATGACAAATTGCTGGTTTGTCATACGGAAGTGCCTTGCGGTCCATACTGTTACATTTCCGACATCGACTGATAGAATTGCGTCATCATGTGCTACTTGCTGCAGAGCATGCATAACGCGTTGTGGTTTAAGTGGAATAGAAGAATCTTCTTCTTGATCGTGTAATTTTTCTTCCCACTTTTTCATCATTTCTTGATGATGTTCTAAGAAAGAATGGTCTGTGTGTTTTTCAACATTTTCAATTAACCATCGTAATGTTTTATTAGCATCACCAGCTAAACCAATATCTGTCGCATAACGTTTTCCGATTTGGGCAGGATCTGTATCGATATGAATTGTTTTCGCTTTTTCAGGTAAGAAACCAGTGAACGGATAAGAAGTACCAACCATAATTAAAGTATCTGCATGTTTCATTGCTTCATAAGAAGGTTTCGTTCCGATTAATCCTAATCCACCGATACAAAGAGGATGCTCATCAGGAATAATTCCTTTAGCAGGTAATGTAAGTACGATTGGAGCACCAATATGTTCTGCCAATGCAAGTAAAGATTCTCTCGCATGTTTTGTTCCTTTTCCAGCTAAAATCACAGGCTTTTTCGCTTCATTTATTGCGAGTTTCGCTCCATCTAAATCTTGTTTTTGTGGAAACAACTCAGGTAAAGTAAAAGAAGTATTTGTAATACGAGCACCATTTTTCACTTCGAATTTCGGGACATCATCTGGAATTGTAAGAACGGATACACCTTTTTTCGTATAAGCCATTCGAATTGCTTGATTCACTACGGCAGGTAGTTGCTCTGCTGACATAATACGCTGGTTATAAACCGCAACATCATCAAACATTCTTTCTAAATTTACTTCTTGGAAAAAGTCCGTTCCAAGTAAATCGGTTTCTACTTGACCTGAAATTGCTAGAACAGGGGCTTTATCGAGTTTCGCATCATATAAACCATTTAATAAATGAATAGCACCAGGTCCTGCAATTGCCATACAAACGCCAAGTTTTCCTGTTAATTTTGCATAGGCAGCCGCTGCTAATGCACCAGCTTCTTCATGGCGAACTTGAATGAATTTAATTTTATCTTGTTTTTTTCTTAAAGCTTCAATGATAGAATTGATGGAATCTCCAGGCATACCGTATATGTGTTCTACTCCCCAGTCAATTAATAAATCAACTAATGCTTCACCGGCTGTTTTCCCAAACATAATTGTTCCTCCTTATAATAGGTAGATAACATTATGTTTTGGATAAAAAGGAAAAATATACAAATAAGAAAATTTATCTGGTTATTTGTAATCTAAGAATCAGTGTGGGAGGAACAAAAGTTTCACTTTAGCAACTTTAATGATGACCAGCGAATAAAGTGAACACTGTTATTAGTAAAAAACCACTAGTTGCCCACATTAGAAATGTAAGGAAAGAGAGCTGTTTCTTAGCTTTCCAAAGCATTTCATGAATTGTGACATATCCAAGTGAACCGATAGCACTTCCCATAATGAGTCCTTGCAGGTGAAGAGCTTTTCCTTCCATCAAAATGCCAAAAACTGTGCCAGTACCGAGAATAAGAGAAAGTAATAAAGTCGTTAATAAAAAGGAAATATATTTATGTTTTGTAAAAAGAAATGGAATAATTAAAGCTAATCCTTCTGGAATATGGTGAACGACAATTGCTATTAAAAAGGGAATGGCAGAGTCATTATGATTTATAAAAGCTGTACCTAACGCAAATCCACTCGGTATATTATGAATAAATATAGCGAAAGAGAGAAAAAGGAAGGTTTGCCATGCTTGTTGATCTTTTTTATGTATCATTGGATGGTGACAATAGTTATCTAATAAGCTCATAACTAAAATACCGATAGCTATACCAAGTATAGGCCCAACCATTTCGTAGCTTGAAAATGTTTCAGGAATAATTTCAAGGGATAAAAGCCCAAGTAAAATACCACCACATAATGCGTATAAACGATGCATCTTTTCTTCAATAAGTTGGCGTGTTGCTACTCCAACAGCACCTCCTAAAAGTAATCCACCGAACGAAAAAAATGTTACAATCATTGGAATCCATAAACGTTCCATAGTATCACACTCCGATTCTATTCCCTTATTTTTAGCTTACGAAAAGGAAAGTTAGATTAGTCCAAGTAATTGTGTTTGATTATAGAGAAAAAAGTAGTGATTCGTTATAATTTATATATTAAATTTAATTGAGAAAATGAAAAGGGGAATTGGTTATGCAACAAATTAAAAAAATAGGAAACTCATTTTGGTATATGACACCTGTTTCTGAAACAGATAGACCTATCTTAGGAATGGTTGTTGGACAAGAAAAAACTTTAATGATCGATGCAGGGAATTCAGAGGAGCATGCACAATTATTTTTAGAAATGTTAAAAGAACAAAATGTATCGAATCCAGATTTCGTAGCACTAACCCATTGGCATTGGGATCATATTTTTGGATTGCCTGTACTACAAGATGCATTGTCAATTGCACATTCTGAAACGAAAAAAGAGATGCGTACACTTGTTTCTTATGAATGGACAGATGAAGCTTTGGACGCACGCGTAAAAGAGGGTACTGAAATTGCATTTTGTGCGGATTGCATAAAAAAAGAGTTTGAAGAAAAAGCGAGAAATATTAACATTATTCCTCCGACCTTAACGTTCCAGAATCAAATTGAATTAGATCTTGGTGAAGTGACATGCGTGTTAAAAAATGTGGGCGGAGATCATGCACATGATTCAGTTGTTATTTACGTGAAAGAAGAAAAGATATTATTTTTAGGAGACTGTATATATGCAGATATTTTTTCTTCGAAGTGGAACTATACGACGAAAAGAACGTTTAAATTGATAGATGAATTAGAGAAATTTGATGCTGAGACATATATTCTCTCTCATGGTGAAGCGATAAATCGAGAGGAGTTTTTACAAGAGATTCGTATGTTAAAAACAGTAGGAACTTATACAGAAGCTCATATAGGTGATGAAGAGAAGATAAAGGCAGCGTATAAACAAGAACTAGATAGAGAATTAAATGAAGATGAGTTAGAAACAATAACTTATTTTGTCAATGGTTATGAAATGAATAATCAATAAGACACTACATTAATCCAATATAATTAAATTGCACAAAAAGAGTATTGAAATTTAATTCAATACTCTTTTAAATATTAAGTCCCAAGCAATTTCTAAATTTTTTGGCTGGTTCATCATCTGGATTTATACCACTTTCAAAACTAGTAGTGAAAGGTAACCACTGCCAATCTTCGCATCCTACAAAAGCTACTCTTGACCAATTCTCAATGAATTCAATGAAATTATTCGCAATCTTATACCCATGTCCTTCTCCATCGTCGTGGCTTAGGTAAATTATTGGAGCATCTATATCATCTTTCATATCAAATGCTAAATAATCTCCATTTCCCACTTCACAAAATGCTAATTTGTTGTGCCAAACTACATCATATTCATCATCTAGATTTGAAAAAAACTCGTCAACCAAGTCTTTACGTTCTTTTTCGAATTTAGAAAGATTTTCTAAACTCCAGTAGGGTGTTCCGCAAAAAATATCAGTAAATTCATTTGGTAGCTCTACATCGTCAGGTAAAAACCAGCGTAAGCTAAAATTTCCTGAGAACTCTAAAAGTACTTTTTTGAAGCTATTTGGTAGTTTAATATCCAGTTTTTCTTCTACTTGGATTATTTGTTCAAGAGAAGATGGTTCATCTATACAAACTTCTTGAACTTCACCACCTATGTATTTAATTCTAGAAGTTATAATTTCTATTCGTTCTTTTAGTAACTCATAATCCATCTTATCACCTCATGTTATATTAATTAAAGTATATCATTCTTAATAAATTTTTTTCGTGTTATTGAGGTTTCAAGTAGAAGCTTTCTTTGCTAATTCAGTAATATATTCAAAGAATACATCACGTTTTACATCATAAACGACATTTACAGGTCGTCCATCAGCAGTTTCCTCTGTACGTCCTTGGCTTGGTCCGTATGTATGAACGATACTATTAATTGTTTCAGTTTTTGCAAGGTTAGTGTTTCCGACAAGCGCGGTAGTTAGTACATCCCATAAATAGTAGGTAGAGTTCGTTGAGAAGTGAACGAGAGGGGGAACCATTGCATAGCATTGACCAAGGAAATCCATACCAATATACTTCCGTTCTTTTGCCCATTGTTCACGTATGTCTATAGTTAACGGAACTTGGTTTGTACTTTCTAGTGTCACTAAGTCGATTTTAATTTTTGCATCCCATACACGAGCTACTGCTTCAGGGTCCCAAAACGAATTCCACTCAGCTGTTCCATCATGCTCTGGTTCATGTACATTGCCTGCTGTAAGAAATGTACCACCCATCCAAACGAGACATTCAATTTTATCTTTAATTATGGGAGCTTCATATAACGCACGAGCAAGGTCAGTTAGGGGCCCGGTAAATAATAAAGTTGTTTTTCCTTCCGTTTGTAGAAGTGTTTCTATTAAATGGTGATGTGCAGGCTTTGCTGCCATGGGTGCTACAACTTTTCCAGACTCATTTAAAATTGGTAAAGCATCTACATAAAATGCATGCATCCGCCAGTCTTTCGGAAACGGGTTTTGCCCGCGAGAGTTTGAAGCGGCTACTGCAATATTATCTTTGCTGAAGCGATCAATAATTTTACGACTTGCAGACATTGCAGGTTCTAAATAGCAGTCTGCTGGGATAACAGATACACCGGTAAGTTCAACGTTTTCCATTTGAAGTAATAAAAATAATGAAATTAAATCATCTACGCCGCCATCATGATTGAAGTATACTTTTTTTTTCATTGTAATCTCCATCCTATATGATTTAGTTAGAAATTAAATATGAATTGAGGAAAAGTCATCAATAATTTCCACCACTTCAATTTCTCCATTAATCAGTAGCTCAGGAAGCTCATTTCTAATATTTCCTTTCCAATACTTTCTAGCTTGTTCGATTTTTTGAGAAAAAGGAATACCATCTTCTTTCGGTAAAAGTTTCCCGTCACCTTCAAAAGAACTTCCGATTACTCGTAGTTTAACAATCTGTAAAACTTCTCGATTGTAAGAATCAAATAGCGCTTTCCATTTCAAAGCATCCTCATAACTCTTAGCAGCATATAAACAAGATAACCTGAAAGGGTATTCAGGGAATTCTTGTAGTCTAACCATTTCTACAATTGTTTCTCTAACTGCTCTAATTGTTTGATTCATATAATTCATAACTACTTTAGCATTTTCATTATTTATATGTAATTCGTCATTTTTATAGTGATTATTTAAAATTTGTATGCCATCTTCACCACTAACATTTAATTGTTCTCTTTCAAAAAAGAAGTTATATAGAGTATTGTGTTGATTTTTTTTAAAAGCAATCATTTGTCCGATATGCATTCTTTTCCTTGTTACGATGTGATATGCGTAAAATTCTGTTTCATTCATGGTTATCCTCCTAGTAATAATGTAATGCAATGTTAAATTTAGTAATTCAACATTGAAATATATAAAACCTTTATAAGTAAAAGTGAGAATTTGAGTTGAAAGTAAAGAAAATACATGAAAACGTTTTAAATTTGTTCACAAAATGTTCACTTACGAAGGGGGTTCCAATGTCGATATAATGACAAAGACTCAAAGAGAGAGGATGATGAAATTTGCCAACAACAAGAAAAGAAAACCTCCAATTTGGCATGATGATGTGCCTTGGAATGGTTATCGTAATGACGTTTTACAATTTACTAATGAATGAAACAGGAGGACCAATTTATATTAAAGAGATTGCATTAGAACTATTAATTGGCTTTATTATTGCGCTATTAATTGAAATAGGTATCGTTGGACCTTGTGCGAAAAAAATTGTATTCATGTTGCCATTTGATAAAACTAAGAAAATAAATATTATCGTTGCAATGGCGACAACTATGGTAATCGGAATGGTGTTCTTTATGTCATTTTTCGGTATGGCTATGATGCATTTACATGGTGGGCTACAAGGAGATTCATTTGTTTCAATTTATTTTTCGATTTTTATTAAAAATTTCATAATGGCATATCCATTACAATTAATTATTATGGGACCGCTTGTACGTTTCTTATTTGCAAAGTTTGTTATGAAAAAGAAATCTTTTAATGTAGCGTAATTTTTATTTATAAAACATTATATATAAATAAAAAAAACACATCTCGCATTTTTGAGGTGTGTTTTTTTTCATTCCAAGTTATTTTCATAGTGATGTGACATTTGTCCTTTTGCCATTATAGGATGATGGTTTTTAATTAAGTCAGAAATAAAGGATGAGGAGATGATTTTTTGAAAGGTATTCTATTTGCTGTTTTTGCGGGGATATTTATAACACTTCAAGGAACCTTTAATGCGAAACTTAGTTCACATATCGGTATATGGTCGACGAGTATTATAACCCATTTAATTGGATTCATTATTGCAACAACTGTATTTTTGTTAAAGAAAGAAGAGAAAGTAACGGATTTAAAGAGTGTAAAAAAAATATATTTAGTAGCGGGTGCATTTGGTGGATTCATTATTTGTGCAGAAACTATGGCGATATATTCACTAGGAGTTACATTGACAGCTGGCACACTAATGGTTGCTCAATTGTTAACGGCAACAGTTATTGAAATGAAAGGACTGTTTCATATAAAAAAGATACAGATGGAGAGATATCATATTGTGGGAACAATAGTAATGATTATAGGTATTGTTGTATTTAATATGTAAATGAAAGGAGGAAATGAATATGGAGAATAGATCAAGTTTAATTACGCATTATTTGAAAATCAATAAAACGCTCGAGGTTTTTTCAGAAATAGATACAGCATATTTTCAATTAAATCATTTTGAAAAAGGCGAGCTTATTTGCAATATAGATGACGAAATGGATCGTTTATATTTTGTTGTTAAAGGTAAAGTAAAAGTTTATACGATTACACCTGAAGGGAAGAAACTAATCCTTCGCTTTATCAATCCACTCGCAATTGTTGGTGATATTGAATTAATTCAAAATAGCAAAGCACATAATGTCGTTGAATCTTGTTCAGATGTTGTAGCGATTTCCATTTCTAATACGGTTATTAGAAACAAGTTATTACATGATCCTATATTTATGAAATTCTTACTTGAAAACATTGCGAACACGTTAAAAATATCGACTCGTTTTACTGCTCTTAATTTACTTTATCCTGTAGAAGTACGTGTAGCTAGTTATTTACTTTCAATTTCAACAGATAGTAACGGAAATATGTACAAAGGGGATTTGGATACGACTTCGGTAACGAGTATTGCAGACTTTATAGGGGTAAGTTATAGGCACGTAATTCGGGTATTACAAAGATTTTATAATGAAAAATTAATTGAAAAAAGTAATGGAGTTATTGTCATTAAAGATTTTTCTAGAATGAAGGAAGTCGCTAAAGATAATATATATGAGCAATGAAAGGGAGAGGAAGATTTTGATTGGATTTAGTTTAGCTATATTAGCAGGAATATTAATTAGCTTACAATCTGTTTTTAATGCAAAAGTAAATGAAAATGTAGGACAGTGGTTAACGACTACATGTGTCCTTGGAATAGGTCTCATTAGTTCTATTCTATTTTATATCATTACAGAAAACAGTATTAGCATTAAAGTGTATACTGCAAATTATTTGTTTTATGTAAGTGGACTGTTTGGCATTGGGTTAATTATTTGTATAATGGGTGCAATAAAGAGTTTAGGTCCAGCATATACGGTGCTAATTAGTCTTATTACTCAATTGGTCGTTGCGTTATGTATTGATACATTTGGATTATTTGGAATGGAGAGCATTCCATTACAAATAAATAAATTAGTTGGTATAGGTTTATTAATTGTGGGAGTAGGAATTTTTAAAAATATCTTTTCAAACAAGAGAGCTATTCGAATAACCGAGGATGAGATTTAAAGGTTATAAGGATGTTGATAATCAGATTATAGATGTTTATGTAGTGGGAATACATTTCATATATGTCTCTGTTAGTGAAGGGTCTATATATATTCGAAAAAAAACGTGAATTAGCTATTAGTGTAGTTGAAAAGAAGACGTCAATAAGTTGAGGTCTTCTTTATGTATTGTTCTGAAGTTATCAGAACTTAAGTATAAGGGAATGGGAAGTGGTTTAAGTTAAGCAGAATATACCCGAAAATAAAATATTACTTAACATATATAACTAATGAATACAATGTCTTTTTCAGTTATTAAGTTGTAAATCATTTTATGATAAAATCTTTTACATAATTTAATAAAGGGGTAGTTTTCAATGGGTTATTTCTCAAATGGTTTATTAGTTTTATTTGTGCTAATCGTATGCAGTTGTATATTTTTTGGTTGATAATATAATGAGAGTCTTATATAAAAGAAGTTATCTTAAGTGAGATAACTTCTTTTTATTTTATGTTGAGAAGGAATTCTATCTTTCTTATTGAAGTTTGTTCTAGTTATTTTTACATCGATCAGATTTGTGTAATGGGAATTTTATGAAATATAAACAAGCCAGAGAATAGGGAGTATTTACATGGAAAATAGTATACGCTACACAAGTGAACATCCTACAGATTTTAATGGATTATTATTCTTATACGAATCTTTAGGATGGAATTCTCTTAAATTAACAGTTAATGAATTGGAACAAATGTGTAAACATAGTTGGTATGCAATATATGCATTTAAAGAGGAACAATTAATTGGGATGGGGCGTGTTATATCCGATGGAGTAATAACAGGCGTTATTTGTGGTGTATGTGTATTGCCAAAATATCAGTCCATTGGTATTGGGAAAGAAATAGTGGAACGATTAATCCAGCACTGTGAACAAAACAAGGTTATTCCACAACTTATGTGTGTAGAAAAATTGCAATCTTACTATGAATCTATAGGGTTTGAGGCATTCTCTATTGGTATGACAAAACATATTATAAGATAGAGGAGCTTTATCACGCTATTTGCCGGGCAGTAAAACCCCCACTGATTAAAGTTTCACTTTATATTTTCAGTTTACTCGTACATATTTTCAAACTTTAATATAAAGGAGAATGGCTGTATGGAGATCGCTAAAGGGATAGAAATGTTACAACTTGAATTTCAAGAATTTGTTATTCATCCAATTCTTTTATGGGATGATGAAATGGCAGTATTAATAGATACGGGTTTCCCAGGACAAATTGAAGATATACAAGTAGAGATGGAAAAGGTTGGGGTATCATTTGATAAGTTAAAAGTCGTGATTTTGACGCATCAGGATATTGATCATATAGGTAGTCTTCCGGAGTTGTTGCAGCGCTGTCGAAGTAATATTAAAGTTTATGCGCACGAACTAGATAAGCCATATATCGAGGGGGATTTACCTTTATTGAAGGACGGAAATATAGAGAACCGACCAAAAGGAAAAGTGAGTGATACTGTGATTGACGGGCAAGAACTTCCGTATTGCGGTGGAATACTAATTCTTCATACTCCAGGGCATACTCCGGGTCATATTAGTTTATATTTGAAACAAAGTAAAATTCTTATTGCAGGAGACTCTATGTATAGTGTGAATGGGATGTTAGGAGGAATTCACGCCCCAACAACTATAAATATTAAGGAAGCACAGCAGTCTTTGAAGAAGTATTTAAATTTACATATTGAATCTGTAGTTTGTTACCATGGGGGATTTAGTAAGGGGAATATAAATGTTCAACTTCAAAATTTGTAAAAGTTAAAGTGAAATTTTTTGTTAAACAGCATTGAAGTATAATCTGATTATTAGTATATAAATAAATTATAAAAGAGCATGTTTGAAAAAATTCAAACATGCTCTTTTATTAAAGAAAATCAGTTTAATATGAATGACCTAATCCGTTCCAATAAAAAGAAACGATTTCTTGTGATAATTCATCTATATTTGCAAGAATAGGATTGTGATTTTCATCTTTAAAATTCCCAATTGATAATAAAGATACGAAAGCATGAGCCGCAAATTTAGCGTTCCCTTTCGGGATTTCTCCGATGTGCATCGCATTATCGAGTGCTTTTTCTAGTACTTCATACATATTATCTTCAGCATTTTTTAATTCTTTCAATTGTTCTTCAGATAACGACAGTTTTGCATCTCTCATAAAATTTTTCATATCAATATCCATCGTTGCGTGTAAGTAAACTTTAGCGAAGTCTAATAATCTTTCTTCTAACGTTTTGTTTGTAGAGAGTATTTGAGACATATTCTCACGTATACGTACCATCATTTCGATCATAGTAGCGGTAAATAAATCGGCTTTTGTTGAATAGTAATAGTAGACAGTTGCTTTCGTAACACCACAAACTTTTGCGACCTCATCCATAGAAACGACTTGATAATTTTGTGTAAGAAATAAGCGGGTTGCTACTTCTAAAATGGTTTCTTTTGTAGATTTTGTATTTTTATTTTGACGCGGCCTTCCGAGAGGACGTTGTTTTTGTTCCAAATACATTCGCTCCTGACATTTATGATTGAGATAATTATAACATAATTTTCAATCATTCTTGATTAATTAACCGACCAGTATATATAATTAATAATGGAGGAAAAAAGGAAGGTGGGTTTTTATGAAAAAGCACCCGTTACATATGTTAGGGAGGCTTGTAGCAGGGAGAAATACGCAGTGGATCACTTTATCGGTGTGGATTCTTATTACATTATTACTTTCATTTACGTTACCACAAGTAAACAGTACGAAAGAACCGAATCCGAAAAATTTACCTGAAACAGCTATGTCACTGCAAGCGGAAGCGCTTATGAAAAAAGAGTTTCCGAATAATGCAGGGAATCCGTTGTTAGTAGTATGGTATAGAGATGGTGGATTACAGTCACAGGATTATAAACTCATACAAGATGTTTATAAGGAGTTAAAAGCTAGTCCTTTAAAAGAACAATCAACGTTACCACCATTTGATACAATCCCAGAGCAAGTATTATCAAAAAGTGCATCAAAAGATGGTACATCATTTGTTACACCGGTATTTTTTAATAAATCTGCTGGTACAGATATATTAAAAGGAAATCTTGAAGAGTTTAGAAAAATAGTGAATAGTAAGGTGGATGAAGATCCATTTAAACAAAAAATAAGTGAATCTGGTTTACATGTTCGATTATCAGGACCTGTAGGTATTCAAACGGATGCAGTTAGTTTATTTAGTCAAGCAGATGTGAAATTGTTAGTGGCTACTGTACTACTAGTGTTAGTTTTGTTAATTTTACTGTATCGTTCACCAATTTTAGCGATTTTACCTATACTTGTTGTTGGCTTTGCATACGGTATTATTAGTCCTACACTCGGTTTTTTAGCTGATCACGGATGGATTAAAGTAGATGCCCAAGCGATATCAATTATGACAGTATTATTGTTTGGCGCTGGAACGGACTATTGTCTATTTTTAATTTCGAGATATAGAGAGTACTTGTTAGAAGAAGAAAGTAAATATAAAGCATTACAACTTGCGATTAAAGCTTCTGGCGGTGCAATTATAATGAGTGCATTAACTGTTGTACTTGGATTAGGAACATTACTACTTGCTCATTATGGAGCCTTTCATCGATTTGCAGTACCATTTAGTGTTGCTGTATTTATAATGGGAATCGCTGCTTTAACGATTTTACCAGCACTATTATTAATATTCGGTAGGATTGCATTTTTCCCGTTTATACCGAGAACAACTTCAATGAATGAGGAGTTTGCAAGAAAGAAAAAGAGGGCTGTAAAAGTTGAAAAATCAAAAGGCTCCTTTAGTAAAAAACTTGGAGATATTGTAGTACGAAGACCGTGGACAATAATTATGCTAACTGTATTTGTATTAGGCGGATTGGCTTCATTCGTACCACGTATTCAATACACATATGACTTATTAGAGTCGTTTCCAAAGGATATGCCTTCTCGTGAAGGGTTTACGTTAATTAGTGATCATTTCTCAGCTGGTGAACTAGCACCAATAAAAGTTGTTGTTGATACGAAAGGCAAAGAGCTTCCTATTAAACAAGAACTAGAGAAATTTTCTTTCGTAAATACAGTGAAAGAGCCAAAAGAGGGAAAAGAAAATAAGCAAATACAAATGTATGAAGTTTCTTTAGCGGAAAATCCATACTCAATTGAAGCGTTAGATCAAATTCCTAAATTGAAAAGTAGTATAGAAAAAGTATTAAAAGATGCTGGGATTAGTAATGCTAAAGATCAATTATGGATTGGTGGGGAAACAGCTTCATTATATGATACAAAGCAAATTACGGAACGTGATGAATCAGTAATTATTCCAGTAATGATTAGCATTATCGCTTTACTATTACTTGTCTACTTACGATCGGTTGTTGCGATGATTTATTTAATTGTAACTGTCGTTTTATCATTCTTCTCAGCGTTAGGAGCAGGATGGATATTACTTCATTACGGTATGGGTGCGCCGGCCATTCAAGGTGCGATACCGTTGTACGCATTCGTATTTTTAGTTGCTTTAGGTGAAGATTATAATATCTTTATGGTTTCAGAAATATGGAAAAACAGAAAGACACAAAATCACTTGGATGCAGTAAAAAATGGTGTAATACAAACAGGTAGTGTTATTACATCGGCTGGTTTAATTTTAGCAGGAACTTTTGCAGTGTTAGGTACACTTCCAATTCAAGTATTAGTTCAATTTGGTATTGTAACTGCAATTGGCGTATTACTAGATACGTTTATCGTAAGACCGTTACTTGTACCCGCGATTACAGTAGTTTTAGGCCGATTTGCTTTTTGGCCAGGTAAACTTTCAAGAAAGAGTGAAGAAATACAAAAGGTGGATGCATAGTTAAAAAAGCCAAGGATATTTTCCTTGGCTTTTTTAAATGTAGTTAATTAATTTTTTGAAGTCAAATCATCAGCTGCAGCGTGATCAGCATCTTCAATTGTTGTTTCGGGCATTCCGTATAAGCCGTTCATTGCTTGTTCTTCGATAGTAAGATTTGCAGTATTATTATTTTGAATAGATGTAGTGTTTTCAGTAACATTTTCTTTTTTATTCATATTTTTGTTATTCATGTATGTATCCTCCAAATTTCATTTGATTTATCTATAGTATGTGGATGGATTTCCAGAAATATGTGAATTGATTCTTACATATGTTATATAATTAAATGAATAATTAGGGTGAATTGTAAACTGTTAGGAGTGACAAAGTATGGTGAGAGCAAGGGAATTAGCCTTCTAAAATAAAAAGAAAATTTTAGGAGGCTATTAGAATGAAGTTTCATGTAATTGATAGAGAAGATTGGAATAGAGAGCGGTATTTTGAGCATTATTTAAAGTTGAAATGTACATTTAGTATGACTGTGAATGTTGATATCACGATGTTATTAGAGGAAGTATATCAAAAGGGAATAAAATTTTATCCCGTTTTTATATATTTAATTTCTAGAGTAGTAAATAATCATAAAAAATTTCGAACATGTTTTAACGATGAAGGAGTTTTAGGCTATTGGGAGGAAATGATACCGAGTTATACAATCTTTCATAAAGATGATAAGTCTTTTTCAAGTATATGGACGGATTATTCAAGTGATTTCCGCACTTTCTATAAAAAGTATGAAGACGATATGAGATACTATGCTAGTGTTCATGGTCTTTTCACGAAAGAAAATATTCCGCCTAATGTATTTCCGATTTCTAGCATACCTTGGACTAGTTTTACTGGATTTAATCTTAATATTAATAATGATGAAAATTTTCTATTGCCAATTATAACTTGTGGGAAATATTTTAACGAAGGAAACAAGGTTATGCTACCAGTTTCATTGCAAGTACATCATTCGGTTTGTGATGGATATGATGCGAGTAAATTTATAGAAGATTTACAGCAGTTAAGTAATACTTGCAACGAGTGGCTTAAGTAATATCTAATTTTTAATTATATAAAGTGAAACTTTAATCAGTGGGGGGGTTCAGCCCTCACCAATCGGGATTTTACGGGCAATTGATCCCCCACCTAACTTCTTTGCTTTCGCTGAATTTTGAGGTGGGGGTCTTACTGCCAGGCAAATAGCGGGATAAAATTGAAAATGAATAAAAGAAGAGAACATGTTTATATTACATGGTCTCTTTTTATTATTCATTAATACTAAGTAACTGTGGAAAATATAGGGTGATTTGTAGTTTAATAGTAAATAGAGTGATTAGTGTTAATTTTCTTATTTTTTAAAAAGGATATAAATGTTTTAATAGGGGGGAGTAAAGTGAAATTTGTAAGCATTGAAAAAGAGGAGATCCTAATTGGGAATATGGCAAATTTGTATTGTAAATTATTTGAGAAAACAAATTTCAATGAAATGATCAAGCGAATGAATAGGCATATAGAATATACAGGTTTTAAAGGTATAGTAGCAATAAATGATGAAAATGAAGTAGTTGGTTTTACTTATGGTTATCGCTCAATGGAGGGACAGTACTATAATCAATTAATGAGAGAAGCGTTACATCTAGAGCAAGTAGACGAATGGTTGCAAGATTGTTTTGAATTTGTAGAGTTAGCAGTTCACCCACAATATCAAAATAAAGGTCTTGGAACGAAATTACATAATAAATTACTAGAAGGGGTTTCAAATAGAACGAGTGTTTTAACAACACAAATAAACAATGAAAAAGCACGTTCGTTATATGAAAGATTAGATTGGATAAATGTATTGGAGCCATTTCATCCAAGTAAAAATGATGTTCCATATGTAATAATGGGAAAAGCATTAAAAACAAAAGTGAATTGATAATTATGGCATTCACAAAAATTATTGGTTTGTAATAATGAAGGGGAAAACAACAATGATATCTATAGAAAAAGCTACAATTTTAGATGCTGAGAAATTAACAGAAATAATGAAAAGAACATTTGATGCAGAAGCAAAACAATGGCTATACGGCCAAGATGATGTCATTGATTATAACATTCAACCGCCAGGATATTCTTCAGTTGAAATGATGGAATATTCCATTGAAGAATTGAATTCTTTCAAAGTTGTAATGGATAAAGAAATAATTGGAGGGATAATAGTTACGATTTCTGGTAAGTCGTATGGTCGAATTGATCGTATTTTTGTAGATCCTGTTTATCAAGGAAAAGGAATTGGATCACATGTTATGAAATTAATAGAAAAGGAATATCCAAACATAAAGATTTGGGATCTCGAAACATCTAGTAGACAAATTAATAATCATCACTTTTATAAAAAGATGGGCTACCAAATGATTTTTGAATCGGAAGATGAGTATTGTTACGTGAAAAGAATAAAAACAAGCTCAAATAAAGAGAGTGTAGTTACAAATAAAGATATGAAAAATAGTCAATACGAAAACTGTAATTTAGCAAATACAGAGTATTATCAAGTGAATTTAAAAAACAGTTCATTTGTTGGTAGCAATATAATGAATACGAATATGAGTAATTGTAATGTAAGTCAATCAAAGTTTAGAAATATAAATTTTAGATGGTCATCATATGCAGATTTAAATCTTTCTGGTAGTAAATTTAATTTGGTGACTTTAGGTGGAGTGCAATTTAAAAATACAAGTCTCGGAGATGAGAAGGAACCTATTTTATTCGATAAATGTGATTTGGAAGGTAGCACCATAAGTAATAGTAATCTGAAAAATATTGAAATAGAAAATTGTGATATAGTTGGCATGAAACTAAATGGTATTCCAATTGAAAATTTGCTTAATTTATATAATAAAGTGAAAAGTTAACCATATAGATATAGTTGTTAATCTTTTTGGAAATTAAGTATTATATTGAAATAATTATGTAAAAATGACATAAAGAAATACGGACGAGAAGGTCATTCGTGAACGTTTCTAGAATATACCACAAATATATTGTTATTTATATGGAGGAGAGAAAGATGGGGATCAACGTTAGAGCAGTAGAAATACAAGATGCTAGAGCAATTCATCGTATATGTATACAGGATGACGTTTTACCGTATATGGTTTTCTTACCTAGCATGCGTGTAGAAGCTATGGAAAATAGAATTCGAAATTTAGCACCAAATCAATTTGAATTTGTTGCAGAATATGATGGAGAAATTGTTGGGTTTGTAGGTTTAACACAAAGTCCGGGACGAAGATCTCATTCAGGCGATTTATTCATTGGGGTTGATAGTGAATATCATAATAAAGGAATTGGGAAAGCACTTCTTACGAAGATGCTTGATTTGGCTGATAATTGGTTAATGTTAGAGAGAGTAGAACTAGGTGTGTTAGAAACGAATCCAAAAGCAAAAGCTTTATATGAAAAATTTGGATTTGTAGAAGAGGGAGTAAAGATAGGGAATTTGAAAGCTCACGGAAAGTTTATTAATGAAATTATGATGAGTCGTTTTAGACCGGATGGTTTAATTGTACATAATTAGTAGTTAAAAGCATGACAGTATACTGTCATGCTTTTTTATTAGAATTTGGCTGTATTAAAAATAATACTAAACCAATAAAAATAACGGTAATTCCTAGTCCTTGTTGTAAAGAAATGGTCTCATGTAATATAAAGTACGCTAGTATACAAGTGCCAATTGTTTCACCTAAAATACTCATTGAAATTACAGTAGCACTTATCCATTTTAATAACCAATTAAAAATGGTTTGTCCTAAAATTGTAGCAATGAAAGCTAATCCAATAAAGCACAACCAAGTTTGTGTAGAGTAATGGATGAAAGATCCTTGTTGCGTGAAAGCAAATATGCCAAGAAAGCCAGCACTACTTCCATAACTAATTACCGAATATGGTATAAGTGACAAATCTTTACGAACGTGTTGGCTAATGAAAAAATAAGCAGTAATGATACCGGCAGCGATAAGTGCTAAAATATCTCCATATAAAGCTTCTCCACTAATTTGGAAATCTTGCCAGCCAATGATGATACTACCTGAAATAGCGATGAGGCAACCAATAACTGCTCCTTTCGTAAACCTCTCCTTAAATAAAAAATAACCACCAATCATTGAGAACAAAGGTTGTAACGTTACGATAACTGTAGAGCTTGCTACAGAAGTATATTGTAATGATTCAAACCATAGTACATAATGTGCAGCTAAAAATAGCCCAGATACGAATCCAAGTGCCCATTGTTTTTTCGTTAAAGTTTTTAGCTCATTTCGACTATTTTTATTAAATAGTAATAACGGTAACAGAATTAGTGTGGCAAAGAATAATCGGTAAAAAGCAATGATTGTCGCAGGAGCATCTGCCAATTTTACAAAAATAGCTGAAGTTGATAAGGCGAATACACCAAAAAATAAGATGCAATATGAAAGAATAGGTGATTTCAAAGTTTGTCCCTCCGATAGAATGTTTATTATAATAAACTTAATACGATATAATGTACAAAGGTAAGTATATAAGTCCCGGAGATAATAGGGAAGGGTTATTTACCTTTGTTTAGTATGTCAGCACAAAGACAACGAAACATGCATTATGATGGACGAAAGGAAGTTTTACTATGGTACATGATAGGCTTGGGCAAACAGTATTAAGTTATCGTAAGAAAAATAATATGACAATTCGTGAATTCGCTGATTATGCAGGGATTAGTACGTCGTTAATTAGCCAAATTGAAAGAGGACATGCTAATCCTTCTTTAAATGTTTTGGAATTAATTGCAAAAGCATTAAATGTACCGCTGTTTACACTTTTTATTAACGATATTGATACAGATTCGCTCATTTCTAAGAAAAAAGATCGAAAAAAAGTATATCGGGAAAACAATGATCACATTGTATATGATGTATTAACACCTGATTTTATGAAAGCACGTATTGAAATGTTAATGATGGATTTAAATAAACGAGCAAACACAACAGAAAGCCATTATTCCCATGAAGATAAGGAAGAGATTGCTGTAATTATGAAAGGGGAAGTGTATGTGGAATTGGAGGGAAAAGAATATTTTTTAGAAGAAGGCGATGTTGTACGTATTCCACCGAATGTGAAGCATCGATTTTTGAATAAAAGTGATGAATCGAATCACATTTTATTTGTCCTGACACCATCTTTAGGATGAAAATATAGTGATTTTTATTAGGGGAGTAAGAAAATGGGAAAAAGTATTTTAAAAGGCGGTCTTTCAATTATTTCTCAATGTAAAAAAGAAACAAATGATATTTGGCATGCACATTTTGGAGCAGCTGCAATTGCTAGTTATTTTTTTATGAAAGATAATCATATTGATGAAGAAACAGCTCGTAATATACATTCGCAAACAAGGATGATGCTAAGCAAGAAAAAAATTGGTGAGATGATTGATGATAAAAAAGAAATAGATTTTCAAATTGCGGAGAATATGATTATAAAATCTTTAGAACAAACGATTGATGAACTTCATTGGGTCGGGCATAACGTCATTTATGCGTCATTAAGCTTATTAGCTATGAAAGAGCTACAAAAATGGGGAGATAATCAAGCAATTGAAGGGATTACTACTCTTATTTTATCATTTCGAAAAACAATTCCAGGTAGATCGTGGATTGGTTATACGATGAAAGAAGTAAAACAATTAAGTTTTGAAGACGAGATACAAAGTGAATTGAGTAATCCAGCACAAGTATCTCGATTCGTTTTAAATGAGTTATCGAAATTTAATAGTATTTATCGAGCAGAATCACATCATGATTTAATTGGGCATTTGCTTACATACTCCCACGCAATTAATATAATGTACGATTTAGGACATATAGATCTATTTCAACGAGGGATACGTCCGCTTTTAAAACTAGTATACGTACTAAGAGCTAGCCAAAAGCTCAAGTTGAATACGGAAATAACTTTACACTCACCTATAGATCGATTACCTTTAATTCAATCTAAACGTGCAAATATTTTACCAACTGAAAATATATTTTGGATAAAAGACTATAGTGAATTCGATTGGGATTTTGGTCATGTATTTAAATTCTCATATAGTTATTTTAATCATATACAGAGAGCTCCAAATTATAAAGATATCACATTAGAAAAATTCCGTTATATTATTCATTCTTAATGAACGTTAATGATCTGTAAAAGGATGTTTAATCTAGTTTCTTTTTTTGTTAGTAGTATATTATTTTTTCAAATATGTAAGATTTTACATGCGTATTTTACTTTTACTAATTATGTAAGTAGGCTATACTGAAATACATACATTTTATTTTTGGAGAGATGTAAAACGACATGGAACTAGCGAAATTGGAAAAAGTAATTGAAATAAAAAAAGAAGAACTTTTATATTTAGTATCGGATTATGGAATTCAACATGAAAAAGTATTGGCATTGAGTCAAGAACTAGACAAATTAATCAATTACTTTATGTTTTTAAAATAAAGAGAACTATGACGGGGTTTGTAAATGTTATAGTTCTTTTTTATTAGGTAATTTGAAAATATATTAAAATATATTGTCTAATTTCTTACAGAATGCGCAACTTGCTAGTCGAATATAAGGACTTTTGGTTATAATAAAAAGGAATTATTAATTGTATCGGTTAGGAGCGCAGCACATATGAAAACAGTTGTTGTTATCGGTGGAGGTATAACGGGACTTTCTACTATGTTTTATTTAGAAAAATTAAAAAAGGATTATAATATCGATTTAAATTTAATTCTTATTGAGAAAGAAGAGTATTTAGGTGGTAAAATCCATAGTGTGGAAGAAAAGGATTTCATTATGGAGTCAGGGGCTGATTCAATCGTTGCTCGTAATGAACATGTTATGCCACTTGTAAAAGATTTAAATTTAGAAAATGAAATGGTATATAATGAAACGGGTATTTCTTACATATATTCTGAAAACATGTTACATCCAATTCCTTCTGATACTATATTTGGGATACCGATGAGTGCCCGGTCGTTGTTTAGCAGTACGCTAGTCTCAACGAAGGGGAAAATCGTAGCTTTAAAAGATTTCATAACGAAAAATAAAGAGTTTACGAAAGATACATCACTTGCTCTATTTTTAGAAAGCTTTTTAGGGAAAGAGTTAGTGGAAAGACAAATTGCTCCTGTGCTTTCAGGCGTATATTCTGGTAAATTGAATGAGCTTACAATGGCATCTACATTACCGTATTTACTGGATTATAAAAATAAGTATGGAAGTATTATTAAAGGTTTTGAAGAGAATAAAAAACAATTTCAATCAGCAGGAAATAAAAAATTCGTATCATTTAAGGGTGGACTATCTACGATAATTAATCGCTTAGAAGAAGTGCTGACTGAAACTGTCGTAAAAAAAGGTGCTATAACGACGGCTGTAAGTAAACAAGAAGATCGATATGAGATTTCTTTTGCAAATCATGAAACAGTACAAGCAGATTATGTTGTTTTAGCAGCTCCACATGATATAGCGCAAACTTTATTACAGTCTAATGAGTTAAATGAGCAGTTTAATACATTTAAAAACTCATCTCTTATTAGTATTTATTTAGGATTTGACATACTAGATGAACAACTACCAGCTGACGGTACGGGGTTTATTGTAACGGAAAACAGTGATTTACATTGTGATGCTTGTACATGGACAAGTCGAAAGTGGAAACATACATCGGGTAAACAAAAATTATTAGTTAGAATGTTTTATAAGAGTACCAATCCGGTATATGAAACAATCAAGGATTACAATGAAGAAGAATTAGTACGAGTAGCTTTATATGATATTGAAAAGAGTCTCGGAATTAAAGGTGAACCAGAAGTAGTTGAAGTTACAAATTGGAAAGATTTAATGCCGAAATATCATTTAGAACATAATCAAGCGGTTCAAGCATTGCAAGAAAAAATGACAAATCTTTATCCAAATGTATATTTAGCTGGTGCCTCATATTACGGTGTTGGAATTGGTGCGTGTATTGGAAATGGAAAGAATATTGCCAATGAAATAATGGCTACATTAAATAAATAATACTGTAGAATAAATAAAAACTGTTCCTTCAGCAAAATGAAGGAACAGTTTTTATTTATTTTATTTGAATGGAAATTCTATTGTTTTTTACATTGTTTTCTTTTATTGTTAATGTTATTTCTCCAGATTCTTTAAATGAATACGGTGATAGTTGATAAATATCTTTTATATCATGTTTTTCTTGTAATTTACTTATCGGTATTAATACGATATTTGGCTTCCATGTTTCTTGTTTTCCTGAAGGATATTCTATAAGTATTACCGGATTTTTTAACTGCATTTTTTTCCAAGAGACGAAATATAGTTGAACTTCTGTATCTTTTTTTAATAATTCTTCGGAGAAATAACCGAATTCGCCTACATTACCGAAAACAGTGTAGTTTTGATTTTTTAATTTAATATCTAAATAACTAGGTTGATATGTTACTGCATGATAAGTTCCATATGAAAGTGAGAGTATGGCAGCGATTAAAATACCGATTGAAAATGTCTTAAAGCTATTGCCTTTAAAGTTAGTCATCATGAAAGAGTTTGGTGTGAATTTTTTTGCGAATAAAAAAATAAGTAATATGAGTAAGAGGGATAAGCCGATGAATATATACATAGGAAATTTACACCTCCACAATAAAATAATGTATTAACTATATTTTACCATAAATGTATGGGGTAGGGTGGTTGTTTGGAAGGAGAAAATGAAGAAACAATTTTTTTTACAGTTCTTGATAATTTGAAATTCGATTTATGGAAATTATAGCGTAATGTTTGAGTAGTAATCAGAAGGTATCCAATTCGTGTATATAGAATAAAGAGGGAATGCGTCATTAGAAATGTTTGATTTATGGAACAATAAGGACTTTAGTAATTATAAATATTTTTTCTGATATAATGAATGAGTAGAGAGAAAGGAGTGATCCTATGGCATTTCCTATATTAGAAACAGAACGCTTACGTTTAGTTGAAATAGAACAATCTTATTGTCAAAAAATATATGAAATCTTTTCATTGGATGAAGTAACGTGTTATTACGGTATGAATTCTTTTACGGAGTTTGGACAAGCTTCACGTATGATCGAATCTTTTTCGAAAAATTACTTTGAGAAAAAGGCAATACGATGGGGAATTGTGTTAAAAGAAACGAACGTTTTAATAGGAACAATTGGACTAAACAATTTACAATTATGGAGTAAACGATCTGAGATTGGATATGACCTGCATCCTCGTTATTGGGGAAATGGTTATGCGTCAGAAGCGGCTCGAGAAATTATTGATTATGGGTTTAAAGATTTGGGTTTGTTTAGAATTGGAGCTATTACATATCCTGAAAATGTTACTTCTTGTAGAATGTTATCTAAAATCGGCTTTCAAAAGGAAGGTCTATTGCGCGGATATATTCATCAAGGAAATAAGCAACACGATGCATTATTGTATTCTATAGTGCGAACTGATATTGAGGACATAAATTTATAATAAAAAAAACCTCTTAATTAAAAGAGGTTTTTTTTATTATAAATTAACCTAATTTAGGTAATAAACGTTCTCCGCTTTTCATGCTACTTTTACATAAAGGGCATTTAGGCTCTTCTTCAAATGAAAAGTTCTTTCTCATCCATCCTAAACAATCCTCTGATTCACATTCCCAAACAGGGGTTTGTTCTGGTGGTACTTCTGCTACATCGTTCTTTCGATTGCGATACATGTAACCACTCCTTTTATGTAAAAAATTTTAGTTATATATTAAAAAGGTTGTTAACCTTGCTGGTAACAACCTTTTTATTGTTTGAATTATAGCTTTACAACGTTTTTAGCTTGAGGTCCGCGGTTACCTTCTTCAACTTCGAAGCTAACTTCTTGACCTTCGTCTAGAGACTTGAAGCCGTCGCCAGTGATAGCTGAGAAGTGAACGAATACGTCGTTACCGTCTGCAACTTCGATGAAACCGAAACCTTTTTCGCTGTTAAACCATTTTACTTTACCTGTTAATGTCATGGTAATGCCTCCTAAAAGTAGAAAAATTACAATATGATCGGCCTTATTTGAATGAAAATAAAAGTTCACATATTATCAAAAACCCATAAGGAGTACAAAATGTCCCTGATTGATACTTGATAATATGCAAAGAAAATATAGTGTTAAATTGACCTTAATTACTATCTTACAACAAATGGTGGGAAATAGCAAGTGCTGGTAATACCACTGACTAATCTGGGTGATAATAGTAAAGGCACAAAGGCACCTCTTTTATTTATATATTATTCCTAATTTGAATTTATTCCAAACAAAAATCATTTATATGAAAAAATAAGTTTAAATAAAAGGCTAAATATTATTTTAATATTGCTGATGAGTACCATAATTAGGAGGATAGAATATTGCAAAATAAACAATTTAAAATAATTGAAGCAGCAAAAGAAGGAAGAAGAAAAGTTCATCCTGTTTTTGCTGTCATACTCGCGATTATATTTTTAACTTTAGGTGAATTATTTATGTTGTTTATGCTGATTTTACCGAAAGCAGAAACAACTTTTATGAAGGCGATTTATAGCGACATTGAGATGATATTAACGTTTGGCGGCGCAATATTTTTTGTGTTTTTATGGATTAGATTTGTAGAGAAAAGATCATTTTCATCCATTGGTTTTTGGGGGAATCAATGGATAAGAAAATATTTGAGAGGTGCATTAATAGGATTTGTTTTCATTTCAATACCAGTAATTTTACTCCTATTAGCAGGAGTTGTAATATTACAAATACAAAAAATTACAGTAACCGCTATATTGGGTATTGTAGGTTCTTTAGTCGCATTTTTAATACAAGGGGCAACAGAAGAAATTATTGTACGAGGTTGGTTATTCCCGGTTCTTTCTGTTAGAAGTCGTATATGGGTTGGGATTGTTGTGACGTCTTTCTTATTTGGTTTTCTTCATTTACTTAATCCAGGTATTACAATTCTTTCAATATCGAATATAATATTAGTTGGTGTATTTGCAGCTTTTTACGTTTTAAAAGACAGTAGTCTGTGGGGGATTTGCGCATGGCATTCCATTTGGAATTGGGCACAATATAACGTCTACGGTTTTGCAGTTAGCGGGATGACCATATATTCAACGCCGTTATTTAAACCTGCAACAAATGGCCCCGTATTCCTTCATGGAGGCACGTTTGGAATTGAAGGTAGTATCATTACAACAATCATGCTCACTATCGCTTCAATTGTTTTATGGAGAAAGTTATGGGGAAGAAAAGCGAAACAATGAAATTTTAGTTAATGAAAGAGGGGGAAACTATGGGGATAATAGCATTTGAGGGAGCAAGCGCTGTTGGTAAAAGTACCACGTGCCGTGAATTAGAAAAGAATTATGGTGCTTATATAATACCTGAAGTGAATTCTTTATTTGAAAGGCCAAAAAATGAACATAGAACATGGTATTTTGAAAAACAAGTTGAGCGCTGGAATATAGCTGTTCAGAAGTCAGAGCAATATGAATTAGTAATACTCGATGGGGATATATATCAACCACTTAGTTATAATTGGTGCTTTCATTTTGATATATTTAATCAGCCATTATCTTTAATAGAAAATTTTTATAAAGAAAAGATGATAAATAGGGAAATTGGTTTTCCGGATCAATATTTTTATTTATATACGAACGATGAAGAACTTAGAAAGCGGAAAGTATCTGATGAGACGAAAAGAAGAAGAAACTTTGAAAAACATTTACATATATCAAAATCGTTTCAGCGTTATTATGAAAATTTAAATACTGTTACAGATGGGTATTGTAAATTAATTGAGGCGAAAAGTGTAAGAAATAATGAATTAGAAATAGTGAGAAACTCAAAAAATTTGAATGTGTGTGAAGAAAGACGCTTTGATGTTTCGAGGTTAGATGCTATTACGAAGTGGTTAAAAGAAAATCGTGCATAAAGTAAAAACAACGAGTGTTGTAGAACGCGCTCGTTGTTTTTTGCTTCTTTATAAATATAAAGGAAAAATTTGTAGAATACTTTCAGTATTTAACAGAATAATCTTTCAATTTTAAAGAAAAAGAAATACAATATGAGAAAGTATATATAAATAATATGATAGGGGATGGGATGCGATATTTTAAATGAAGTAACAGTTTTTATATAAAAAATAATTAGGTATTCAGAACAGAGATATTTGGGAGGAAACAAGCGCGATGAAAACACTATTTAAAATAATCGGTATTCTAGCTGGTATGGCGGTAATCGGAGTAGGTTTAACATATGGTATGCTGCATTATTTAAATAATAGTAAACCAGCTGCGAAAAAGGCATCACCAGCTGCTCCAGCAGTAGAAGTATTAGCTGATAGTAACGTAAAAGCAGAAGATGCAAAGCTTTTAGAGAATGGCAATTATTCATTGCCAAATAGTGGTTTTAATAAAAATTTTAAATGGACAGATGAGAACATACAGACAGCATTACATGAAATGGCACATCAAAAAGCGAAAGCTGATCAAAAGTGGGGCTATATTTTTATTACACAAGAGCGGATTGAAAGCTTAATTGATATTGTAAAGAGTAATGATCTTGTACAGGGAAGTACATATGTAGAAATTTTAGAACGATGGAAACAAGGAAAATATGAAAAGGTTGATGGGGATCACAATAAGATTTGGAAATTACAAAGTGGGAATTTAGGAGAAGGAAAAGGAGTAATGTCGGAAGCTGAGCAAAAAGAATTAATTAATCAAGTGTTTATGAACAAAGGTACATATTCAGGTAGTAAATTAATTGCAGGTGGCGGACAGACTAATAAATAATATACTAATTAATGTAAGAGAGTAATTGCTTATTAGGCAATTACTCTTTTTAAATGTACTTCTTAATATCTTAATCTTGTTCAAGTAAGGAAAGAAACGACTGTAACACCGGGGAAATCCATCTGGATTTATGATAGATTACATGACTTTGAATAACGGATGGAGTTTCGATAGGCTGAAAACATAGTTGTTCTTTTTGACAACTTTCCTGTACAACGATATAAGGAAGAATTGAAATGCCTAACTCACACATGACGGATTGTTTAATGACTTCAACATTGGAAGTTTCAAATGTTTTAGCTGGAATATTTCCGCTTTGACGTAAAAAACGATCTACCATTGTCCTATAGCCGCAACTTTGTTCTGTAAAAATGAACTGAGTTTCCTGTAATAACTGGAATGGATTTGTATGTGCAGCGGAATAAGCTGGTAAAATCCATCCAAATGTTTCATTACTAAAAGTACGCGTAATAAAATCATTATGTTCTATACTTTCTCCAATTATGAAGACAACGTCTGTTTCTCCTTCACGTAATTTTTGTAATGCTTGTTCATTTGTGTTTGTTTCAAGTACGATATTTACTTTCGGATTTTTCTGTTTGTAAGTACGTAATAATTGTGGTAATCGGTATACCGCTAATGATTCATTAGATGTAATACTTAATGTACCTTCTAAATAATCTGTATTTTGGGGGATTTCTTGCGCTTTTTCATATATTGAAAGTAATTCTAATGCATAAGGATGAAATTGATGACCTGCTTTTGTAAGTAGCACTTTTTTCCCTAACCGATCGAAAAGAGGAATATGTAAATCGTTCTCTAAAGCTTTCATATGTGCTGTAACAGTAGATTGCGCATAACCTAGCGCGTGCGCAGCTTTAGAAAAATTACCATACTTCACAATGGCGCAAAATGTTTTAACATGTCTCATTTCCATAAGCGATCCCTCTTTTATTATCATGATTTGTGAATGATTATATCATGTATTTTAATTTTCCAAATGATTAAATTCTGTATAAAATGAAATTGTAGAAATATTCATTCAGGTGATATTGGAGGAGAACAGATGATCAAAAAGGGCTATCATGTAGCTGTTGTTGGGGCTACAGGTGCGGTAGGGCAAAAAATTATTGAACTGTTAGAGAATGAAATGAAGTTTAATATAGTTGAAGTTACATTGCTTTCGTCAAAACGATCCGCTGGTAAGAAAGTAAGATTCAAAGGACGAGAGATAATTATACAAGAGGCAAAAACAACTAGCTTTGAAGGTGTAGATATTGCCTTTTTTAGCGCTGGGGGAGAAGTATCTAGACAATTTGTAACTCATGCAGTTTCTAGTGGTGCGATTGTAATTGATAACACAAGTGAGTACCGAATGGCACAAGATGTACCGCTCGTTGTTCCGGAAGTGAATGCGCACACTTTAAAACAGCATAAAGGTATCATTGCAGTTCCAAATTGTTCAGCATTACAGATGGTAACAGCACTTCAGCCGATTCGAAAATCATTTGGTTTAGAAAGAATTATCGTTTCAACATATCAAGCTGTATCGGGTTCTGGCATTCATGCGATTCATGAATTACGAGAGCAGGCTAAGTCTATACTTGCAGGTGAAGAAGTGAAGAGTGATATATTACCGGTGAAAAAAGATAAAAAACATTATCCAATAGCATTTAATGTACTGCCTCAAGTAGATATATTTACAGACAATGATTTTACTTTTGAAGAAGTCAAAATGATTCAAGAAACGAAGAAAATATTAGAAGATGAAAACCTGAAAATGGCAGCTACTTGTGTACGTGTTCCAGTTGTATCGGGGCATTCAGAATCGGTTTATATAGAACTGGAAAAAGAAGCAAGCGTTGCGGAAATCAAGGGAATACTAATGGATGCACCAGGTGTTATTTTGCAGGATAACCCTAGTGAACAGCTGTATCCAATGCCATTATATGCAGAAGGGAAAATAGATACATTTGTCGGAAGAATACGTAAAGATCCTGATACGCCAAACGGATTCCACCTCTGGATTGTTTCCGATAACCTATTAAAAGGTGCGGCTTGGAATTCAGTTCAAATCGCAGAGACTTTAGTGGAAAAGGGGATACTTTAATATAGTTTAAAAAACTGGGGAATCGTTAATGACTCCCCAGTTTGTATTTCATAATTGTTTTCTTTATTTCGGCCGACTTTAATTAAAATTAGTCGTTATTGAATTTTTATAAATATCTACTTTATGTGCAGTGAAGCGTAAGGTTTTGGATTCTGCATGAATTGTAAGATTAATAATAATCGATAACGGCATTTCGACCGTTTTCACAATATCTTCTATAGCAATATACTCATTTTTTGCTTCCTTATAATAAACAACAGAACGAATTACGGCCTCGTCACCTTCAATATCAATTTCACACATCATAGGGAATTTTTCACCATTATGTAAGAATAATTCGCCTAGTACGATTGAACCGTTTAATTCTTCTGTAAAATTAGTAGTTGCCGCTGGTTTTACCCATGTTTCGTCATGTTCTTCGTTTTCCTCTTCATCTATTGCCCATTCCCAAATGGGGTTTTGTTTTAGGTCCTCAATAGTTAATTTATCAATTGGTTTGCAACTACTCATACATAAATTCTCCTTTTATTTTGATAAATAAGTTTTTTGATTTCATGAATTAGATGATTGCTTATAAGTGGGTTTAACAAAGTATTTTGCTCATTTGATATCCAAACTACTGTATTTTGAAATAAAGCTATTACAGCAATATTAACAAAACTTTAATTGTCTAGTAAATAATTATTAGTGGAGATATTAAAAGGGGATGGTGTTAAAGAAAGATAGTAAAAAACATCAAGGATGAATGAAATCCATTTGGTACGATATGGATATATCCAATGTGAGGGGGAGTTTGATGTATCAAGTAAAGGGGTATTTTTCATCATTAAAAGGAAGTTATTATGAGATTGGAAAGCAACAAGGGGAATTCGTGAAACAAAATCCATATCTCATCCCGCAATTTATACACGAAGAAAATGTAATATCTAATAACCATTGGACAGAATCGAGAAATATACTAAACAAACATTGTCTAGGCATAAATGAAGAAATTGAGGGGTTTTGTGAAGTGTTAAAAATTCCTTCAAAAAATATGATGTATTACTATCAAACACTATTGAAAGCAGGTTGTAGTCATTGTGCAGTATTACCTAAAAAGACCGATTTAGAGCACACATATGTATTAAGGAATTATGATTTGTCACCAGTAATAGATGATATGCGTTTTTGTTCAACTCATGTTGAAGGTGCGTATGCACATAGTGGCTTTTCTACTCAATATTTTGGCCGAACGGAAGGGATAAACGAGCATGGATTAGCTGTTACATTTTCAGCATGTGGTCAACCAGTAGGAAATATTGCAGGTTTAAGAAAGCCAATGGTGAGTGGTTTACAATGTTTTGCGGTAATTCGATTGTTGTTGGAGAAATGTAAAAATGTGCAGGAAGCTAAGTTACTAATAGAAGAAATCCCAATTGCTAGTAATATTAATTTAATAATAGCTGATCCTTTAAATGCAGCATATATTGAAATATTTGACGGTCATAAATCCACAATAACGATTGATGGTGAAAAACAAGCTTTTATTGTATCAACAAACCATGCAGTTAGTTCATCAATTCAGAAATTAAATAATAGGAAATTAGAACAATCAACAAAGAGATATCACCTTTTACATGAGCATTTAAATAGATGTGAACAAGTAAGCATAGAGTCTTTAAAAAAGTTAGTAGAAGAAGAATATCCTGCTGGACTTACTGTGCATAACTATGAAGAATGGTTTGGAACTTTACATTCTGTATTATTCGATTTACATGATCGTACAATGAAGATTTGTTTCGGATCACCACTTTTAAACGACTGGTATTCATTGAAAGTTGGAGGAAGTATGCCGTTTTCTGAGGTGAACGTGAACTTTAAAAATAAAACTTATACTGACTTTTGGAAGGAAGATAAGAATGAATTGATACCTAAAAGATAAATGGGATAAGATGGTGATGTAAAGAGTGCATTTATACTGGAGGGATTATCAATACTAAAAGTTACGTTACCATTTGTTCTTATCTTTTTTCTTGTCATTGCGATGTATATTGCTTATCAAAAGAGAAAAAAGTCTGGGATAAAAGGATTGAAAAGTGCGGTAACTTCTATTTGCTTCTTTTCACTTGCAATCTTAAATATGTTTGTATATTGGTTTCATTTTGGCGGTGCTTTTACTTGGTTATTTTCAATTGTATTATTGCTAGTTGGTGCATATTTTACTAAATATATTCCAATATCTAAAAAGGTACATTAAAGTTTATAAGAGTTAAATATAATGTTTACTTTGTTTTGAAAAGAGATTATTCTACTAAATTGTTGTGAAACGGTTTCATAGGATAATCTCTTTTGTTTAGTTTTGGAAAGAACGTACTGTGATTTTTAGTTGCTCAATAAATTCTCGAGTTGCAGCACACATATATTTATCTTTTCTATAAATTAGCCCTATTTCAATTATTGGAGTAGGGTTTTCTATTTTAATAGCTTGAATGTTTTTATTTTGTAAAAAGTCTATATATGGTTTGGGTAACACTGTAATTCCCATTCCTTTGGAAACCATTTGGATTAAAGATTCCATCGTACTAATTTCTAAAATTGGCCTTGGTTTAAAGTTTAACTTTTGACAATGAGATGTAATTAGTTCGGTTAAAAAGAAATTTTTAGGTAAAAGAATTAAAGGGTAGTTCTGTAATTCAGCAATAGATACATGATTACGTTCAGCTAATCGATGACCAGTGGGCACGACCAATGTAAGATTGCTTTTGTATAGAGGGATGGAGATAATCTCTTTATCTTGCACCGGGAGAAATGTAATTCCAATATCTAGTTCGTTTTGTAATAATTTTTCACGAATATCTCCTGTACGAAGCCCTAATACAGAAAGCTCTATATTAGGATATAAATTATTAAAATTTAAAATAGCTGTTGGTAGTAAATAATTTACGACGGTTAACAAAGCCCCTATTGTTAAGGAACCTTGCTGTAATCCGTTTAGGTCTTGAATAGCTGAACGAGCTTGTTCGACTTCATGAAAAATGGTTTTACTATGTGATAATAAAATCTTCCCTGCTTCAGTTAATGATATTTTTTTACCAATTCGATCGAAAAGTGGCATTCCTACTTCATGCTCTAATGCACGTATTTGTTGACTTAGTGAAGGCTGTGAAATATTTAATTTTTCAGCTGCTTTTGTGAAATGTAATTCTTTTGAAACAGCTAAAAAGTATTCAAGTTGTCGTAATTCGATTGGAATCACCTCAAGTATAATGATAGGTTATACCTATCATTATTATATAAATAATTGAATTGAACAATGATTTTAGAGGTTTTATAATCATCTTTATGTAACAGAGAGGGTTGTAAAAATTAATCGAGAGAAAATACATGTAACACCTTTAAAGGAGGAAATAGAATGGCTAATGAATATCAATTATTATCTTTAAATATAGGATTACCAAAAGAGGTTATATACGGCGGAAAAGTAATTCATACAGGCATAAATAAGAAACAAGTAAAGGAACCGGTATATTTATCCTTTGTAAAATTTAATGGAGATGGACAGGCGGACTTAGTTCATCATGGAGGAGTAGATAAAGCAGTTTGTGTTTATACTGGTGATCACTATCCATACTGGGAAAAAGAATTGAATCAAGATCTTGTATATGGGGCTTTCGGAGAAAATATAACAGTTAGTGGTATGCGCGAAGAGGATGTTTGTATTGGTGATACGTTTGAGCTCGGAGAGGCAATCGTACAGGTAACACAACCAAGGCAACCTTGTTTTAAATTAGCAAAAAAATATAATATTCCAAAGTTACCACTATATTTTCAAGAAACAGGATATACAGGATTTTATTTTCGTGTATTAAAAGAAGGATGGGTATCATCAGTCGATACATTAAAAAGTCTACAGTCTGATCCGAAAGGTGTTTCAATAGCGTTTGCTAATCGTATCATGCATAAGGAAAAACAAAATATTGAAGGGGTAAAAAGAATATTAGAAGTAAATGCACTTTCAAGTAGTTGGAGAAAGTCTTTTGAAAAGCGTATAAGTGGAGAAGAAATTAATACGAAGGAAAGACTTGAAGGGATAAAAGAATAAAAATATTTTATTATAAATAGTGTATTTCTATTAGTAAAAGCTAATTAGAAAGCGCTATTTTTATATAATAAACTAATTAATATCCAGAAATCTTAATATTGTTTTATTCGACTTATTTTCAAATAGTCAAAACATAAAATTAATTAGACTTTTTTTTTATGTTTTATGATAGTATATTGATTGGTAAGACCTCTATTTTTAAGAGTAGGTCATATAAGTATATCTAATTTAATGGAATTTAACATTTGGAGGTACAACATGGGGAATGTTGAAAAATTGGCAAGTCTTCTAATAGAAGAACCGAAAAGAGAGCAGTTATTTCCTTTATTTGAAGAAGTGTTTGGAATTAAAACTCAAACATTGAATGATTTTTCGGATAAAGGATATTGGGATGATACATATAAAGCTTTATCGTTTTTACAAGAAGATAAAGTGATTGCAAATGTTGCGGCATTTTCACTCCCATTATTAATTAATGGTGAAAAAATAAATGCGGCGGGTATTCAATCAGTAATGACACACCCTAATTTCCGTAGACAAGGGTTAATGACACAATTAATGGATAAAATGATAGAAGAAATCGATAAGAAATGTGAATGTGCATTATTGTTTACGGAAAACCCTGAACTATATACAGCATTTGGATTTAAAGTTGTGCAGGAATATTTGATGACTATACCATATGATAAAAATATTAATAATAACGATTCACTACTTAAAAAGTTAGATTACTATAATATAGAGAATAGACAGTTAATACATGAAACTATTGATAGTAGCCAAAGACTTTCAAATAGTTTTTCAACTTTAAACTTCCATCCTTCATTTTATTTGAATATGTATGATTCGGAATGGAATGAGAAATTGTATTATTCAGAGAAACTAGATGCTCTAATCGTTTATGAAGTAGAAAATGAAAAGTTGAAATTATTTGGAGTATTTGCGCCAGTACTTCCGGTTTTAGATGAATTATGTGGAGAAATCAATGAAAGGTTTACGGAAATCGAATTTTATTTTTCTCCGGATCAATTAGGGGTTGAGGATGTACAGTTTACAGAAGTACAGTCTAGCAAGTATTTAATGGTTCGAAGTGATAAAGAGTTAGATTTTAAAGGTTATAAATTCCCAGTATTAGCGGAGTTTTAAATGTCTATATAAATGCTTTATTATGGAGGAGCTATGAATATATCGTATATACCAGAACATATTGAGCAACTCACTATAATGAATGTACCTGAATACTATAAAATTAATGATAATCATGCGTTTATTGTCCGTTCGAAAGCAGAAACTGATTTTTGGCTTAAAACACATTATGGTTTTGAAGTAATGAATGGTCATGTATTTTATAATGAGATGATGACAGACTTTCAAGCTGAAGTTCAGTTACGTATGAATCCAAATTCAAAATTCGATCAAGCAGGTCTTTTTGTTATGATTTCGGAGAACTGTTGGCTAAAAACATCTTTAGAATATATCCCTGAAGGGCCATCTCACTTAGGTGCTGTCGTAACGAATAATGGATATTCTGACTGGTCAACGCAAGATTATCCAACTGAAGCATCTAAGCAACAACTTCGTTTTCGAATTATTCGAAAAAGCGGTGATTATACAATATATGTGAAAAAGGGCCATCAATGGGAACAAATAAGAATCGCTCATTTAATGGAGGATATAGGGAAGGAGCCTGTTAAAATAGGTTTTTACACGTGTAGTCCTTCTAAAAATAAGGGATTTGAGACTGAGTTTTTACATTTTACAATTGAAGAAATATAGATGAAAAACCGTATTCTTTTCATTAAGAATACGGTTTTTGTATTTATATAATATAAAGCACATTTATTGACTAGAAAGTCATTAATACTTATCATTTAATAATGTTAAATATTAATTTACATAATATAATAGAAGTAATAAAGAAATTACAAAATATATAGCTTAAATAAGGAGGGATATGAATTATTCAGTGGTAATTTCATGGGAAAAGGAGATTATGTATGAAATCATTTCGTAAGTTATTACAGTATTTAAAACCATACATGTTCTTCGCTATTATTGGGCCGCTATTTATGGTACTTGAGGTTGCGATGGACTTAATTCAACCGACTATTATGCAACATATCATTGATGTTGGGATTGCAAATCGGGATTTAAATTATGTAATAAAAATGGGGCTTCTTATGATAGGAGCAGCAGCACTCGGTTTAGTTGGAGGGCTTGGGTGTATGATGTATTCTACAAAAGCAGCTGTTAATTTCGCTACAGACATACGAAAAGATGTGTTTGCGAAAATAGAAACATTTTCTAGTAATAATCGGGACTCATTTGGAACAGGTAAATTATTAACGATCGTGACAAATGATATCACTTCCATTCAATCGGCAATGACGATGACATTACGTGTTCTCGTTCGTGGTCCACTGTTATTTATCGGAAGTATAATTATTGTTTTTGTAACAGCGCGAGAGTTATTTCCAATATTACTTGTAGTTGTTCCGATTTTATTACTTGCGATTATTTTAATTGCAAGTAAAGCAAGTGGTACATTTAAAAAGGTGCAAGAGGCATTAGACAAAGTGAATACAAAGCTACAAGAAAATTTATCTGGTGTGCGTGTTATAAAAGCGTATGTAAGACAAAAATACGAAATCGCTCAATTTGGAAATGTAAATACAAATTTAACGAAGATAAATATTCGAGCTGTGCAACTTATTTCTTTAATGATGCCAATCATTATGCTAGTTGTAAGTGGCGGGATTGTCGCAACATTATGGATTGGTGGAGAAAAAGTATTCGATGGAACGCTTCAAGTAGGAGCGATTTTGGCATTTATTAATTACTTGAATATCATTTTAATGTCACTTATGTCGATTAGCATGGTATTTATTCAAATTGCGCGAGCTTTTCCATCTGCGGATCGTGTACAGCAAGTGTTAAATACCGAGGTTGATATTATAAGCGAAGCGTATGCGATCGAACCTGAGAAAATTGAAGGAAATATCGAATTTAAAAATGTTAGTTATAGCTATACGAAAAATAATGAATACGTTTTAAAAGATATTTCGTTTAGCATACAAAAAGGTGAAAAAGTAGGGATTATTGGATCAACTGGAAGTGGTAAATCTACCTTAGCGAAACTGTTACCACGTCTATATGATGTGGATCATGGTGAAATATGTATAGATGGAATAGATGTTAAAAAATATGATTTGCAAAAACTCCGTGCTTCAATAGGGTTTGTACCTCAGAAGGCGTTGTTGTTCTCAGGCAGTATAGAAGAAAATTTACGTTATGGTAAAGAAGATGCAACACATGACGAGCTGGAAGTAGCAGCTGCATCAGCTTGTGCGACTGAGTTTATCAATAAGCTGGAAGAATCTTATCAATATAATTTAACACAAGGCGCGACAAATCTATCAGGTGGACAAAAACAACGTGTATCAATTGCAAGGGCACTTGTGAGAAAGCCACCGATTCTCATATTAGATGATTCTACATCAGCAGTTGATGCAAAATCAGAGGCTACTATTCAAATAGCTTTAAAAACAAAATATAAAGGCACAACAACTTTATTAATTGCGTCTAAAATTTCTTCCATAATGGATGCGGATAAAATACTTGTATTAGATAATGGTGAATTAGTTGGCAATGGTACACATGAACAATTGTTAGAACAAAGTGAGGTTTATCAGGAAATTTATCTTTCCCAAGGTGGTAATTTAGATAAAGAAGGTGGGGAAGAACATGCGTAATTTTCAAGGGCAATTTGCTAATAAAGGTGGACGAAACACCCCAAAGATGGGAAAAGCTAAAAATGCTCAAGGAACTGTAATGCGGGTATGGAACTATATGGGCTATCAAAAAGCTGCTCTTATGTTTGTTATATTTCTAGTCGTTGTTACTACATTACTTGGATTATTAGGTCCCTATTTTATGGGAGTTATTATAGATCAATATATTGTACCGAAAGATTTAAGTGGTACAGCAAGAATGTGTATGTTACTTATCGCGATTTATGGTGTAACTGTACTTTTAACATGGTTACAAACGTTTGTCATGATTAACGTTGCATTAAAAACAATTCAAAAAATACGACAAGATATTTTTGAGAAAATCCAAACGCTTTCTTTACGGTTCTTTGATGTGCGTTCTCAAGGTGATTTAATGAGCCGTGTGACAAATGATATAGATAATTTGAATCAAGCTTTGACACAAAGCGTTGTACAAATTATTTCATCAGCATTAACTTTTATAGGTGTAACGATTGCAATGTTCGCCTTAAATTGGATTTTAGCAATTGTAACTTTAATTACAGTACCTATGATGTTTTACGTTACAAAAAAACTAGTTGCATATAGTGGTAAAAACTTTGCGAAGCGTCAAAAAGATTTAGGTGAATTAAATGGATTCATTGAGGAAGCAATTACAGGTGCGGATGTTACAACGTTGTACGGAAAAGAAAAAGAAACTGTACAAAATTTCAATAAAATTAATGAACAGCTAAGAGTTTCAGCTACGAAGGCTGATACATTTTCAGCTTTTATTTTTCCAAGTATGAACTTTATTAATAACTTAGGTATGGGGCTTGTCATTGGGACTGGATCAGTTATGGTCTTAAACGGAATGACAACAGTAGGAGTTATTGCGGCTTTTATTAATTATTCTCGTCAATTCTCAAGACCGCTAAGTCAATTTGCGACTTTAATGAATACAATACAAGCGGCAGTTGCTGGTGGAGAACGTGTTTTTGAAATTATGGATGAGGTACCAGAAATTCAAAATAAAAAAGACGCATTCGTTGTACAAAATTTACAAGGGCATGTTGCACTTGAGAATGTTTCATTTGGCTACGCAGAAAATAAAACGATTTTAAAAGAAGTGAGTCTTAAAGCGCAGCCAGGAGAGACAATTGCTTTAGTTGGTCCGACTGGATCAGGGAAAACAACAATCATTAATTTGTTAACTCGCTTTTACGATATACAGCAAGGACAAATTCATATTGATGGAAAAGATATAAAAGATTATGATATTAATTCTTTACGAAGTAAAATAGGAGTAGTTTTACAGGATACGTATTTATTTGCTGGTTCGATTATGGATAATATCCGTTATGGACGCTTAGATGCTACTGATGAAGAAGTTATCACTGCAGCTAAGGCAGCATCTGCACATTCTTTTATTAAGCATTTGCCAAATCAATATGAAACAGAAATTGCTTCAGAAGGATCGAATTTAAGTCAAGGGCAAAAACAACTTCTAGCGATTGCACGAGCAATTTTAGCAGATGCAGATATATTAATTCTCGATGAAGCGACATCAAATATTGATACAAGAACAGAATTACAAATACAAGCAGGACTAAATAATTTAATGAGAGGTCGCACAAGTTTTGTGATCGCTCATCGACTTAAAACAATTGAAAAAGCAGATCAAATTCTTGTTATAAAAGATGGAAATATTTTAGAAAGAGGGAATCATGAATCTCTCATGGAAAATAGAGGGTTTTATTTTGATTTGTATACGAGTCAGTTTAAAATATAGTAAAAGCATTGATATGTTGCGGTTTCTCTTGAGAGGAGAAACCGCATTTTTTATATTTGCAAATATTACTATCCAAATGGTCTTTCACTACATATTTTAACAGCATCCACCTGCATTCCAGGCAAAACATGTGAATAGCGATTTAATGTTATGAACATATCTTTATAACTGAAGTGTCCACTTACAGTCTTTGGATGTATACCTTGTTTCAAAAGTAGCGTAGCATGTGTATAATAACGTAAATCATAAAATCGAACTTTAAAAATCGGAGTTTAAATAAAAAGAGCGCTGTTAAAAGCGCTCTGAGACAAACCATACATTTAGAGAGGAATCAAGATAATATATGGATATTGTGTGAGAATGTTGTAGGTTTTAATTAAAAATAAAGCACACATATAAGTGTGCTTTTATGAACGCTTTAGATTTGTATGACTATATAGTCATACAATAAAATATGCTTGTTTAATATAAATGTGTGTCAAATCTATAAAAAGATATTGTGTATAAGGAACAATAAATGTTAATTAGCTAAGTCTTTTGTTTTTATCCTGCTATTTGCCGGACAGTAAGACCCCCACCTTAAAATTCAGCGGAAGCAAAGAAGTTAGGTGGGGGCTGGACTGCCCATAAAAGCCCGATTGGTGAGGGCTGATTAAAGTTTCACTTTATTAACGAATTTGCACAACTGTTAACGCTGCAGAACGAATATCTACTGTACCTATTACTTCAACGGGGACAATTTGAATTAAATCACCAGGGTTTAAGTTAATTAGAATGACTCCACTTGATACATCGACTTCACCAGTTCCGATAATATTAGAACGGACTGCGGATCCGGATCCTGCAATAATATTAGTCGATGAATTTAATGTCAAGAAAAAGCGAGCTGCTTCCGGGGCTAATGGAACGTTATCAAGGCTAATCGTTAATGTATAGCTAATTTGATAAATACCAGCTACCTGAATTTTAATACCAGTTCCAGTACTAATTGTATCATTAATTACAGGGACAGTAATGTTAGGATTTGGGCCTGTACTAGGTAATAGTAGTGGTGTAAATAATGTTGCAAATTGAGGTGAAGTAGCATTGAAGGCAAAACCTAGGGCAGGTAGTGAACTAGGTGCTTGTGCTTCACAATTAAAATTAGCGAATTTACGAATGGATGAGCGCATATTTTCACTCCTTTCTTGTATTTAGATTTCGTGAGTATTAACTTCACATTTTGGACAAGCGTAATACAATATATGAAAATTTATAGTAGATAGTGCACAAGCATTACTATTACGGATAAAGCTATGAATAATAATAAATACTATATGGAAAAAGCAGTTAGCTAATTTAACTAACTGCTTAGTCGGTTCTCCAAGAGCAAATAGGCGAAAAATTATTGCGCTATATAAAAGATCGCTATAGATAAGCGCTCTTTTTGAGAGTGAGTATAAAATTCTATCATTCTATCTAGTATGTGCACTGTATTATGTAGTTGCTACTAAAATTGATGTGAATTTTTAAAATTAGAGGTTTCTTTCAATGAAACCTCTAAAAAGACAACTAAATTTACGTTATAGTAAATTCAATTGCGATAGGAGTGCCTCCATCTAGGACTGCTCCTCCTACAATAGTAGCAGCTGTAGTAGTCACACCAGTAATAGTATCACCTGTTTGAATAACACCATTAATATAAAGTGTTAAAAAGGCATAAGAAGCAGGGAATGTTGTTACAGCACCAGTGTCATCAGTGAAGTCTGTGTTAGCAAAAGTTAAATCTGCACCAGCAGCAGTTCCTGTTGCGGCTGTACTTACAAATCGTCTTCCGGCTATAAAAGGTTTAACGATAGGCATTTATATTCACCCCTTTTTGAGAATTAACTTAGACAAGTTTTTTGAAAGTTTTGTCCTGTATCGTATATTATGCTGTGCTTCTACTAAGAGATACGGCTTGTATACTAGTAAATAAGTATAATTATTATGCGTTTTATAAGTTAGGTTCTTATAAGTAATTAAGTGGTTAAGGTTGGATTTTGTATATGGTATGTTTATGTTAAAAAAGAGAGCTCTTTTAGAAAGAGCTCTTAATCAAATTATTATCTTAGTGTTGGAGGGAAACTGGCGGCCTCAGTGACAGATGGTAGAAATAATTTACGTGGTATTGTAATAAATTCAAGCGCAATTTGCTTTGGATAAAAAAGTATTTGAGTTAAATCTAGAGCATGTATTAATAGTATCATGAAGCTTGTAAGAATGATAAAACTACCCCAAAAGAAACTTTTTGAAGTGTTGCGGAAATCTTTTATTAAAGAAAAGAATGAAAAAAATGCGGTAACAATGAGAATAAAAAATTTATACTTATCAGCCATTGTGATCCTCCTAAAGAACAGTAATTTATATTATACCGTATTTTCCAATATTATTATAAAAAGATTTTAAAGTGAATAATAAGAAAAAAATAAAGCCATAACTTCAAACATTAGTTTAGGTTCTATTGTTTGAATTTTTTGTTTTAGAAGATATATAATCTGAAATTGAAAATTTTCCAAATGAATTACGATTTTTTATTTCTGATCCAACATCAAGTGCTTAATGAAATGGTATGAAAGATTATAGGCTAGAGATACGAGATTAAATAAGAGGAGTTTGCGTGCTGCAAGCGTCCTAGCTCAGATTTCTACTAGAGAAAAGTATTTAGTTGGAGTTGGTATGTTAATAAAAAACGGATGGATGTCGAAACTAAATATTCATGACATTAAGGACAAAGATCAGGAAATATAATTTGGTATTCTGGGAATAACCGGAGATCCGTAGTTAAGGTTGCATAGTATTTGTATTTTTTTTCTAATTTTTCAATTGTTGTTATGTGATGAGAACCTAATCCGCGTCGTACACTATGTTGAGAAAGAGTCGGCCCAATTTGTAATTTTCGTTTTTTCATTGCATCGTTCCATGGACTATAAAAAAATTTAAAAATAAAAGCAGGTTCCATGTAAATGCTATAAGGATAATGCGAACCATGTCTCCCGACTCTATAGTTCCCATGCGAATTATTGTGAATTAATCTACCGTTAAGATATAGTTGGTTTGGATTAGGTTGAATTATTATGCCGTGATAACGTTGTTTAACAAGCGGAGAGCTATATCTTGGATTAGTGTAGCCATGAGTCGGTTCATCAATCATCATAATCATTCTTATTGAAAACATATTGCCGCCCATAGTGTTAAGTGATTTGAAAAATTGTTCTTTATTATAACAGCACAGGAATTCTGTCGTATTCAATACCATTTTCCATCCTGTAATTTCTCTTTCAATTTCCATAACTTCTTGATCAACTAAATAAGCATCAAATTCGAATGATTTTGAGTTTCGTATTTCCCAATTAGGAGCGAATGTTTTACAGATTTCAACTGAACGATCAGTGGATCCACGGTTAATAAGAATGCCATGATCAAATAGCTTTGTATGGTGCATTAACCACCACGGAAGTAAATATTCTTCATTGTAAAAATGAGAAATTAAAGTAGTCTTAATCAAAATCACCTCCGTATTTAACCTGCTTCTTATTTAATATGATATGGAAGGAAACCTATTGTTAGAAGGTCTCCTCTTAAAAGTTTTAAACCACATAGGGTATGTGGATGGATTAGTATGTAAAGTAGTCTGAATGATAAAGAGTGGTATTAAAAAGTACAAAATCTAAAATGAGCATCGAATTAGTGCATAACGATTGAAACGGCACTGAAAACTAATAAAACAGCCATAATGATGTTAAATAATTGATTATGTTTTAATAAAAGTTTTTGGAACATGGAACCAAAAAGGCTCCAACTAAATGTACTCAGTAAACCGACTATACCTAGAAATAATGAGAAAAGTAGAAAACTTGAATATGAATTGTAGTAAGGGAGTATAAAAGTAGAGACTACTGTGAGTCCGAATAATATTCCTTTAGGGTTAATAAATTGAAGGAAAATACCCACTGTAAATAAGTTTTTATTATTTTTTTCATTGTGACCGGCACCGCCTTTACTAGTAATTATTTTAAAGGCTAAATATAGCATATACGCGACACCTAAAATTTTTAAAGGAAATTCAATTATAGGGATAATATTAATTAATACAATATTAAAGAAACTGCATAAAGAAGTGAGGATGAAAAAACCGAATGCTACTCCAAAGCAAAAGTTTATGCTTCTCTTTAATCCATATTGATTTGCGTATGTCATAGCTAAGAAATTGTTGGGACCAGGTGTGAAGCTACTTATAAATACAAATAACAAAAAAGAAAATATAGGCATTTCAAAACCCCCTATTTTTTGTGTGTTATAATGACCAAAAAGAACAATATAACGTGTGCTTTTTATTATACATAACGGTCGTTATATTGTATACAGTGTAGGAGTGTTTTTTATGGAAGAAATTCAACTTATTCTGGCAAAAAATTTAAAATCAATACGTGAAAAAGAAAAATTAAGTTTAGAAAAGGTCTCTCAATTAACAGGTGTAAGTAAAACAATGATTGGACAGATAGAAAGAGGAGATTCAAGCCCGACACTAACAACAATATGGAAAATTGCTAATGGTTTGAAAGTATCATTTACCTCTTTAATTAATAATCCACAGCCTGATACGAAAGTAGTTTTACGAAATGATGTTCAAGTATTGTCTGAAGACAATGGGAGATATAAGGTGTATCCCTCATTTCCTTTCCAAGATGATAGGAATTTTGAAATCTATATGGTTGAAATTGATACAGAAGGGAAATTAAGTTCAGAAGCGCATAAAGAAGGAACAGAAGAGTTTATAACGGTATTTGAAGGGAAATTGACAATTGATATAAATGATTGTCAATATACGTTAAATAATGGAGACTCAATTCGCTTTAAGGCGGATAGACCGCATACTTATACTAATTCAGGAAGAACATTAACTCGGTTAAGTATGACTATTTATTATCCAGCTTTATAAGCTGGCAATAATATAAAGAGTAAAAGTAAATGTGTATTGTTAAAACCATCTATAAGAGATGGTTTTATTTTTTTGAATATAAAAAAAGACACTCAATTGAGTGTCAATATAGTATTGCTCTCGCGTATAGGATTGGAGATGTTCCTCAAATACATATTGAGATGGTCTGTAAAGAAGAAACGATCTTCATCTTTAATGTAACATCGACATGGGGGAAGTGTAAATTGATAATATATATACGGAAAATTTAGTATAGATGTTTTCTACTATGGATATAGTACAATTTATTTTTGTTACGTAATCACTATCGTAATATTTATCAATTGAGTATTTAGATTGTTTATTATAAAAAGAATGAATCATTTTTTAATCAATTCGTATAATTGTAAGAGAGGCACCTGTTGATCCACCTCCAACTAAATTCACGACGGATAATATACCAAATAATTGTAGTGAAATTGTATTACCAGCATTTAAATTAGTAATTAAATTATTACTATAACTTGAAGTTGATAAAGCGGGAGAAAAAATAGAGCCAGGAATTGGCGTAGAAGCGTTTAATAGTAGTCTAGTTCCAGCAAGTAGAGCGGTTGTCGTATTAACTTGATAGGTTAAATGATATCTTCCAGTTACAGGAATTGTAAATACGTCATTTGAAGCGTTAACTGTAAAATTACCGAGACTTTGGTTATTTGAAAGTGGAATGTTTGTTCCTCCTAATATGACTGAAACAGGACCACCTGATGTATTATTAGCGAACATAGAGTTTGTTGTAACGATTGAACCAGTACTTCCGGTAGGTCCAGTACTTCCGGTAGGTCCAGTACTTCCGGTAGGTCCAGTACTTCCGGTAGGCCCAGTACTTCCGGTAGGCCCAGTACTTCCGGTAAGCCCAGTACTTCCAGTAGGCCCCGTAGGTCCAGTAAGCCTGTAAGGGAAAATAATGTCAAGGGCCATTGACATTATTTCTTTTTTTCTAATTTCATTATTATCATGAATATAAATCACCTCATCTTTTTAAATAAGAATGTTATAGATTTAGTACTTTTTAAATAAGAATGTTATAGATTTAGTACTTTTTAAATAGAATGATTAATTTATTATATTAATTAAAGCGGTTATAGCAACGGTAAAATGTTTAATATATGTAATAATTCTTTGGGGAGAAAAAAGAGAATAGTTATAAAGTTATTCTTTAATGATAGGGTCATAATGATGTGTATGAATTAAAAAACATGTGGAATGAGGTATTAAATTGAAACGCAATGACAATTTATCATTGAATAAGGAGATGATAGGACCAGAAAATATTGGACCTACATTTCCGATTCTTCCACCGATTTATATTCCAACAGGAGCAACAGGCCCGACTGGAATAACGGGGCCGACCGGAATAACAGGCCCAACCGGAGAAACGGGGCCGACCGGAATAACAGGAGCAACCGGAGAAACGGGGCCGACCGGAATAACAGGAGCAACCGGAATAACGGGGCCGACCGGAATAACAGGAGCAACCGGAATAACGGGGTCGATCGGAGAAACG